>NZ_JADDXT010000002.1:2768359-3075954 GCF_015330165.1 Zobellia roscoffensis | reverse complement strand
TCCATTTAACTTACTGAATATGGTAAGAACCCGAGCAGGGTTGACAGAATTAACCTCTACGGACGTACCGGACCAAGAATCATTTAGAAACGCAATAGCCCAAGAGAGAAGAGTTGAACTTGCATTTGAAAACCATCGTTGGTTTGACCTGTTGAGAACCGATGAGGCTATTGAGACTATTACAGCTTTTGGAATCAAGGAAAAAGCCAATCCTACTTTGACTCCTCCAGACTTTATAGCATATGGTCCTGAATCTTTTGCCATAACCCAAGAAAAATTATTGTACCCCATCCCTAACAACGAGTTAGACTTAAATCCTAATCTTACACAAAATCCAGGCTATTAATTCTTGAAGGAAAATTTAAATTTTCATTTGGGTGGAACATACAAGTAACAATATAAAGCAAAAAACAAAATGAAAAATGCAACACTGCTAACATCAATAATATTAGCAATAATTTGTTTAACTTCTTGCAAAGAAGTTAAACAAGTTTCAAAGGAAAAAACAACAGAAAAACTTCCCAATATAGTTTTTATTTTATCCGATGATCAGGCTTGGACCGACTACGGATTCATGGGACATAAATTCATTAAAACTCCCAACCTAGATAAGCTTGCAGCTGAAAGTAGGACTTTTACCCGTGGCTACGTACCCACATCCTTATGCTCACCATCACTTGCATCCATTATAACCGGGGTTTATCCAAGAGACCATATGGTGTTAGGCAATGACAGGGTCTTACCTGACAATGTTGTCGAGAACAATAGAGCCTGGGACATGCCTTGGAGATCTGAAAACTATGAACACGTTATCCGAAACTTTAAAAAGCTGGAAACCTTACCAAAAATACTGAAGGACAAAGGTTATCTATCATTTCAAACCGGAAAATGGTGGATAGGTAACTATGCCAATGGGGGGTTTGATTATGGTATGACCCATGGGGATCCTAATCGGGGGGGCAGACATGGCGACTATGGACTTGAAATAGGGCGAAAAGGCATGGACACTCTATATAGTTATATTGACTTGGCCCTGGAAAAAAAGAAACCTTTTTTTGCTTGGTACGCTCCATTTCTACCTCATTCACCACACAATCCACCAGAGAGTCTGTTACAAAAGTATCGTAAGAGTGCGCCATCTGAGTATGTTGCCAAATACTGGGCTATGTGCGAATGGTTCGATAATACCTGTGGAGACTTAATGAACTATATTGACGAAAAAGGGGAAACGGAAAATACATTGTTTGTTTACGTTTGTGACAATGGATGGGTACAAAATGAGAACGATGCCAACTACAACCCAATTTCTAAACAAGCACCATACGATTACGGTCTGAGAACCCCGATTATGTTCAAATGGAAAGGGAAAATCATGCCCTTCCATGACGACCGTTCATTAGTTAGCAGTTTAGATATGGTTCCCACGGTTTTGGCTTTATTGGGTATTGAACGCCCTAATGCCCTTGACGGCATAAACGTTTTAGATAAAAATGAACTTGAAAACCGAGAAGCCATTTTTGGAGAGATATACAATCATGATTTTAATACCGTAGAAGAAAGTCTAAAGTATAAAATGGTAATGACAGATCCTTACAAGCTAATCGTACCCAATTCCAAAAATAGACCTAACGAACAAGTGCAATTGTTCAATATTTATGAAGACCCATTAGAGCAGACAGATATAGCCAACAAAAAACCTTCCGTAGTTAAAGCCTTAAAGAAAAAAATAGAAGAATCTTGGAAAAAATGAATACCAATTTTATGAAAAAAATATGCTATTCTATTTTTGCAGCAGTTTTAATTGCCTTTAGTTCCTGCAGCGAAAACAAGAAGGATACTTCTGCAAAGTCTGAAAACACCAGTCCCCCAAATGTACTAGTAATCCTAACAGACCAATGGCGAGCTCAAGCCACGAGCTATGCTGGAGACCCGAATGTAAACACTCCTAATCTAGATGAACTGGCCAAGACAAGTGTAAACTTCAAAAATGCAGTATCCGGTATGCCGGTATGTTCCCCCTTTAGGGCTTCACTTTTAACCGGGCAACGCCCATTGACCCATGGGGTCTTTATGAACGATGTACAATTAGACACCAATGCGGTAACCATTGCCAAAGTATTTAACAAAGAAGGTTATGATACCGGTTATATTGGTAAATGGCATTTAGATGGTCGCGGGAGGCTACAAAATGTTGCTCCCGGTAAAAGAAGACAAGGATTCAAATTTTGGAAGGGTAATGAATGCACCCATAATTACAATAAATCTGTGTACTACGATAATGATGACCCCGATAGAAAAATTTGGGACGGTTATGATACTTTTGAACAGACCGATACCGCCATTGACTATCTTAAAGAAAAAAAATCTTCGAATAGTCCTTTTATGATGATTCTTTCTTACGGCACGCCCCATGCGCCATACCATACGGCACCGGAGAAATATAGAAATCGGTTTGATCCGGATAAAATTCAATTACGGAAAAATGTCCCTGATAGTCTCAACGCACGGGCTAAAAAAGATCTAGCTGGCTACTATGCCCATATCGCCGCAATTGACGATATGATCGGAAAGCTGATCAGTAACCTGAAAAACACTGGTAAATATGAAAACACTATTATTGTTTTCACCTCAGATCATGGTGATTTACTAGGCTCTCATGGGGCATATAAAAAGCAACAACCCTATGAAGAATCGGCCCGAGTCCCAATGCTATTCCATATTCCCCAAAACCTAAGAATTTCAATAGGAGAGCGAGCTGCATTGATGAATTCCGAAGACATTATGCCTACCCTTTTAGGGCTTTGTGACATTTCAATTCCAACTACTGTAGAAGGAATAAACTACAGACCTTATTTGGAAGGGAAGGAACAGGTAGGTGACGCCACATTACTTACATGCGTACAACCTTTTGGACAATGGAACAAGGTACAGCATGGCGCTAGGGAATATAGAGCTATAAAGACCCAACGATACACATATGCTAGGGGCTTAACAGGACCATGGCTCCTTTTTGACAATAAAATAGACCCTTATCAACTGAATAACCTTGTGGGCAATGAAGGGTATACTTCTGTGCAAGATGACATGGAGAAATTGTTGTATCAAAGATTAGAAGAAACGGGAGATGAATTTCTTCCCGGGCTGGCATATATTAAAAAATGGGGGTATTCTATTGATGAAACAGGCACGGTCCCCTATACACATTAAATCGCAATAATCCCTTCTATCAAACTAAGGACAGCTCGAAAGAGCTGCCTTTTATTCTTAGAAAAACGTTCCAATATATAGGGATGACAGGATAGCACAGGATGCAAATTCCCCAAAACCCCACTAAAATTGTTCTCGCATTCGTGCTCCTTTTCTTTTTAAAAATTGAAGCATCACATCCGGTGTTTTTGAATAAAATTACAAAGTCAATCCTATGAAAACAATCAAATTACTACTCGTCACTTTTTTTACTATTCACTTCTGCAGTGCCCAAAAAGTAAATCCCAAAGAAGTAAAAGACATAATGAAAAAGGTGGCTGACTGGCAAATGGATCACATCAATGACAGTTATAGCAATAAAAAACCTCACCACCCTCTACATTGGACAAACGGAGCGCTGTATGTTGGAATGGCCAAATGGGCAGAAATGGCCGACGATGATACCTACTACAATTGGTTGAAGGGAATTGGCAATCAAAATAAATGGCAACTACACGAACGAAAATATCACGCAGATGACCATACTGTTGGCCGAATGTACGCTGCATTATATAGAAAATACAACCAAAAAGAAATGTTGGACCCTACTATAGAACAATTTAACTTTCTTATGCACCATCCCGCTAATACCAAATTGAATTGGGCCACCCCCTACCACCAAGATCGTTGGAACTGGTGCGATGCTCTTTTTATGTCCCCACCTGTTTGGGCCGATTTGTATAATATAACCGGAGAACAAAAATATTTGGATTTCATGTTTGAAGAATACAAAGCTACTACTGAATTCTTGTTTGATGAGGAGGAGCACTTGTATTATAGAGATGAAAGATTTAAAGACAAATTAGACAATGGGACTAAAGTATTTTGGGGACGAGGTAATGGTTGGGTCTACGCTGGCCTAGCCGATATTTTATCGAATTTAAAACCTAAAACCAAGGAATATGAATACTTCTTGGATATATATAAAAAAATGTCCGCAAAACTTCTTGAATTACAGACTCCAAAAGGACATTGGGCAATGAGCTTATTGGGCCAAGAATTCTATCCAACACCAGAGACCAGCGGTTCATCCTTTTTTGTTTATGGCCTAACCTGGGGTATTAATAACGGAATATTAAAAAGTAACGATTATAAAAAAGCCGCAATCAAAGGATGGAACGCCATGACAAGTTACGTTAATGATAATGGTATGCTGGGCTATGTTCAACCCATTGGTGCCGCTCCTGGCAATGCTAGTCCGGATAAGACGGAGGTATACGGTACTGGGGCCTTTTTAAGTGCAGGCTCCGAAATTTATAAAATGACCACTGATAAGTAGAAAAGGTAACCAAAAAATCAGGTCAAATGAAACGAAAAGATTTTTTACAACTCTCTAGCCTAGGCACCGCTGGTCTTACCCTATCTATGGGGCCATGGTTAAATTCATGTTCCGATAAGGTTACCAAAGAACATTCTTTAGAGTTTAAAAAACTCGTTTACGATCTTTTAAAAGATTGGTGCGATGGACTTATCCAAACACAAATTATTAATACGGACGACCCCAAAGTACATGGTATGTTCAAATGTCCAGCATGTAACAAGGTCCACGGACGAATGATGGATGCCGTTTATCCTTTACTGGCTATGGCAAAGTATACAGGCGAACAAAAATATCTCAATTCAGGTATTGCCGTGATGGAGTGGGCCGAAAATGTAACATTGCCTAGTGGAGCGTGGTCCAACGATCTTAACCCAAAATCCTGGAACGGTATCACGGTGTTTGGAGCCATTTCTTTGGCAGAAGCTTTACAATACCACGGAGATTTGCTTGACGAAGAACGACGTGCAAGATGGGTGGATAGATTGGCGAGAGCTGCAGATTTTGTTTACAGGAAATTCCCAACTATGGATGTGACCAACGTAAATTACGGGGCCACTACCATTTATGCTCTCAACCTTATCGGTAAGATGCTCAATAAGCCGGAATACCTATCTCGTAGCAAAGAACTGGCGGAAGCTATAAAAACCTATTTCACAAAACCTAATAATTTTTTATATGGTGAAATAAAACCAAGTGCACATAAGCTAAGTGCCAAAGGATTAAAAGGCATAGACTTAGGCTATAACGTGGAGGAATCGTTGAACAATATTGTACTATATGCCGTTCATGAAAACGACACCGAACTTCTTGAGCTTTTGGATAAATCCCTAAGTACCCATTTAGAATTTATGTTACCCGATGGGGGTTGGGACAATGGTTGGGGAACACGAATGTTTAAATGGACGTATTGGGGCAGCCGCACTTGTGATGGTAGTCAACCTGCATTGGCACTTATGGCCAATCGTAATCCCGCCTTGGGCACGGCCGCAGTAAAATATACCGAATTATTGAGACGCTGTACCCACAACGGATTGTTACATGGTGGTATTCATTATACTTCATACGGTATAAAACCTTGTATACACCATACCTTTGCACATACTAAACCATTGGCACATTTATTGGATAATTGGCACGAACTACCTAAAATAAACACTGCCACTCCCCTACCTAGAAGTACTGCCGATGGTATAAAACACTATAAGGAAATAGACACAAGTCTTTTTTCCCGTGGCAATTGGAGAGGAACCGTAACTGCCTATGACGCCATCTACAAAGATGGGTATTACCGTCAGGCTACCGGAGGGGCTTTGTCATTATTGTATCATACCAAAGTAGGGCTTTTGTTAGCTGCAAGTATGGCTAAATATAAGTTGGTAGAGCCATTAAACCAACAACCCAACCCAGGAGAAGATTTTCCGTTTACACCAAGGATAGAAACCATGCATAATGATAAATGGAACTCTAATATATTTGATCGTGCCGCAACTATTTCGTCCAAAGACACCAATGGACAGATTCTAATAAATACGCAGTGCCAATTAAAAAATGAATACAACCAAGCTGTTGAAAGCACTGCTTCGGACTTTGATTTAACCTATGAATGTTCAGAAAGTTCGCTACGAATTATAGCTAAAACCAATCAAAAAGTTATTTCTAAAACCGCTTTTGTACTACCTATTATTTCTCCTTCCGGCGAGACGGTTGCCCAACATAGTACAAATGAGATTACCGTACAAAAACCGGAAGGTTTGGTTAAAATCACTTCAAATGTTCCCCTCACCATAAAAGAAACGCCTAAAGAACGAATCTTTAATATGGTCCCTGGCGCGGAAGCTGTACCTATAATAGCCTATTTTGACATAGAATCAGAGGTAGAACTAACAATTGAAATTATCTAAAGGCCCTATAAAATTCACCTTATGAAAAATGGAGCATTTTTCGTCTTTGCCCTAAGTTTATTGTGTTTATCCGCCTGTAAGGAGGAAGAAAAAACAGAAAAAATTGTAAAACCAGATCATCCCAACGTTTTGTTCATTGCTGTAGATGATTTAAATAATATGCTTGGAGTACTCGATAAGTTCTCTGGCACCAAAACCCCCAATATTGATCGTTTGGCCTCTAGAGGGGTAATTTTTTCAGACGCACACTGCCAAGCCCCCTTATGCGGTCCTTCAAGAGCTTCATTAATGACAGGCCTACGCCCATCAACAACCGGTATTTATGGCATGATATCCGATGAAAAGATACGTTCGGAAAACAATTCCGCAACACAGGATATTATAATGCTTCCCGAATACTTTAAGAAAAACGGCTATCATACCATGGGTATTGGCAAGTTGTTCCATACGCATGCTCCTAATGGAGTTTTTGATGAATCTGGAGGGAGGGAGAAAGGTTTTGGACCTTATCCAGAGAAACGATTTGTATGGGATGGTTTCGGTTCCTCGGACCGCAAGAAATACGGAAGAACAAGTACGGACTGGGGTGCTTTTCCCGAAGCAGACTCTTTGATGCCCGACCACCAATCCGTGAATTGGGTCAACGAGCGACTAAAGAAAACCTACGACCGTCCTTTTTTTATGGGAATAGGTTTTTTACGGGTTCATGTTCCTCTTTATGTGCCTCAAAAATGGTTTGATCTCCATCCGTTGGATAGTATAAAAACTAGACCTTATCGGGCAGATGATTTAAACGATGTTCCTCCCGTAGCATTAAAAATAAACGATTTACCAATGATGCCCTCTACAGATTGGGCCATTAAAAGTGGGGAATGGCCAAAAATCATTCAGGCATATTTGGCTTGTATCAGCTATGTGGATTACGAAATTGGAAGACTGTTAGATACGCTTGATGAAAGTGGACACGCCAATAATACCGTTATTGTTCTTTGGTCCGATCATGGCTACCGCTTAGGAGAAAAAAGTACCTTTGCCAAGCACGCCCTTTGGAATGCAGCTACCGAAACTCCCTTATTATTTGTGGCACCCGATTTACCAAAAGGGAAAGTAATAGATAAACCCGCAGAGCTATTGTCTATTTACCCTACTCTTTTGGAGCTGTGCGGACTACCAGCCTATGAAAGAAACGAGGGTAAAAGTCTTGTTCCCTTGATGAACGACAACGATCTAGACCCTCAATTTGCAATAACAACTTTTGGAATGAACAATCATGCCGTCAAGTCCAAACAGTTTAGATACATTCGCTACGAAGATGGAACGGAAGAATTATATGATCATAAAAATGACCCGAATGAGTTTATTAATCTAGCTAACAACCCTGACTATCAAAACACTACAACTCTTTTAAAAAAGAAAATACCCACTAACAATACCATTTGGGACAATAATTCATCCTATACTTTTCAACCCTATTTTGTTGAACAAAAGGCAAGAACAAATGGCAGTGATGCAACAGATGTAAAAGTAATTGGGGCTCCGCGGTAATGTAGTGCTTTCAAATATAAAATAGCTCAATTAGAATAACCATTATGCAAATTTTCCTGGATAATGAAGAGTAATTCAACGAGGTTTTTTTATATTAATACCTCGGGTCATCCTATGTAACTTTTACACTAAGCCACACGACCTAATGCCATTAGAGGTAATAATTTGTTTCATTCATATAAAAAATACATGAAACCCTTTTGGTTTTATAGGCACCTAATCAAAAAACCAAATTATGGGATGCCTAACCGGAAGGTTGCGTATAACCTCGGAATGCAAAGGGTATTCGGGCAATTTTAAATACGTGTCTATATATTCCTGTTTATCAAACGCCATTGCCGTGAACAAAAGTGATGGATGACGCACTGGCCATTCATTCCAAATATAAATATCCTGTTCGAAAGGCCATTTTGATTTGTCGGCTATAAAGGGATAAATAAATTCTATTCCCTGTTTCAATGATTTGCCATTTGGAGTGCTGTATTCAAAAAGATTATCATCTTGAGTAGAAAGTATTTGAGCTAACGTGCAAAAAGCATCAATATTAAAAAGTGAATACCCAAATGGTTTAGTTCGGACAAGTTCCAGTGGAAAACTGCCATTTTTAGCCATTTGCTCCGGTAACAGTATTTCTTTGAATCGATTGGTACAGAGCTCTATAATTCTTTCGTTTTCGGTTAATGTTGCCAAAGAGGCCGCAGTAACGGCCCAGCAGGTACCATGGTTATTCTTCCAGTTCATTTCTGAAATTCCATATTCATGTTCGGTCATCCATTTTAAAAATCTTCCAAACCAGTTTTTTAGTTTTTTTGCCTGATTATCCGGTATAGCTCCTTTTTTAGAGAGAACTTTAATGCTCTGTGCGACCTCAACAAAATGATACGCATCAATTAACCCAATGCCCCTACCGGTAACCTTACCGTATATCGCCTGAGCGTAAAGCATGTGTGGATTCATCATGGTATCATCCTCAACAAACCAAGCATTTAGGTGTTCCAAGGCCTTATCGACGTAAACTTTTTCTTCTGTAAGCAACCAAGCGGATGTTAGCGTACCCACTATTTCACTCAATCGTATCATAGCCAAACGATGAGCCACAAAATTATCCGGATTTGTCTGTCCGTCTTTTTGGATATAGGGTCCTTCTGGACTATTGGGATCGGGCCACCAATAATCCCCTTCAGAATAAAAATCATGTACGCTTCCGGCACTTCGCTTACAAAACGCATCGGTAACGGTAACCGGTACCGAAGTCAAAAAAGCTTTGGCTCTGGCCACTTCCATATGTCCAATGGACCTTATAACGTTTTCCTCAACCGAATTGGAAGTATTAATTGTAATGCTGCCAAGATGTAATAGACCACATAACATAGTAATCAGTATGAAAAAAACCTTTTTCATCATAATAATTTTCTTCGCTGCAAAGATTTTATTCGTTTTCCTTGTTATTCCTTATAAAGAAACAACATAACCCAACGTTCAGTAAATGTTACCAATTACAATTATAGACTAAGCTCCCAACCCTTAGCATATTCCCTTCCCCATAAAGCCAATGCTTTACGATCTAGCATTCTACCCGTTTTCGGGTCTATATCAAAACCGTTTCCAATTCTATAAGCTACATTACCAAAATGAACCAATGCCATGCTTTTTGAGGCATCATCTATAGGTGCTTGTAAAGTTTCCTTACCTCTAATGGCGTTGAAAAAATTACCTACATGTATGGTGCTCATTCCTCCACCGCCACCAAGCTCTAATCCACCTTCCTTGGTTTTGGCCTTGACCGTTTCTACTAAGTTCCCCTCACGATCATACAACTTATATAAATCACGGTTTACATACACACTGCCTTCGCTACCGTAAATAATAGTACCACGTCCACCGCCATAGGTTCCATATCCGTTTCTACTCTTTCCGTCCCATTTAATAGTGGTATTGTTATCGAACTTAAATGTAGCCTCCATGGTATCGTACATCTCCCAACCATCATCAACAAAGGAAGATTTAATGCCATCTGCCTCCACATGATTTGGAAAATCTACTTGTAGGGCCCAACGTGCTACATCTAGCTCGTGTGTACCGTTATTTCCCAATTCTGCGGTACCGTAATTCCATCCATACCAGTGCCAATTGTAATTCCATGTCTCCGAAGTATAATCACGGCGAACAGCAGGACCTTGAAACAATTCCCAGTCTAGCCCTGTAGGTACTGGAGCAGCTTTTTGATGCGGCACCTCTCCCCGTTTACTACTAAAGAAGGCAACTGCCTTGTATGGCTTACCTATTACGCCATCATGAATTTGCTTGATAATATCTATACTATGCTGAGCAGAACGTTGTTGGTTACCCATCTGCACCACTCTATCATATTTTTTCTGCGCAGCAACGAGCAGTTCGTTTTCGGCCATGTTATGACTACAAGGCTTTTCAACATATACATGTTTTCCTTCTTTTAATGCCATTATGGAACCCGGAGCATGCCAGTGATCAGGGGTTAGATTAAATAGTGCATCTACCTTTTTATCTTCAAGCACCTTTCTTATATCATTTTCCAGTTTTGGAGTATACCCCAAACGAGGAGTCATTTCTTTTGCGGCTTTTACACGCTGGCTCTCCATAACATCACAAAGGTAAACTAGCTCCACATTATTACTCTTTAATTCTACCGGAGCATATATGGCACCAACCCGACGGCCCAAACCAGCAATGGCTACTTGGATTCTATCATTGGCCCCCATAACTTTTCTATAACTCTTAGCGGATAAGCTGGAACTTCCTAGTATAGCACCCGTAGTTCCCAAGGCCGTTTTCTGAATAAAACTTCTTCTAGATGTTTTCATTATTACAATTCTTTGATTTTTATATTCTTATAATATACTTCGTCCCCGTGGTCCTGTAGTAGAATATTGCCCGTTGTGGCCTCACCAAAATTAGGCCAATCCTTATACTTACTGGTCGCCACCAAATCTTTCCATTCTTGGCCGCTCCTGTTGTACCTAACAACTAGAATACCGTTAAGGTAGTGCTCTACATTGTCACCTTTTACCACAATACGCGCTCGGTTCCATTCATATTTATTCACCCTTTTTTTAGTAGACTCATCAGGATTAAAATTATGGGCATTTGCAGGAATCAAATCATAGAGTGAAGCTAACGTTCGATTGCCATTTTTACCTTTCTTTGCATCTGGATGTAGCTCATCGTCCAAAATTTGGTATTCACATCCAATTGACGAACCCTTACCTTTATTCAAGTCTGTATCTACAAAATATTTAATACCACTATTGGCCCCTTTGGTAATCTTAAAATCTACCTCCATCTCAAAATTACCATATTTTTTAACGGTTACAATATCTCCGCCGTTTTCAGATTCCGCACCCCCAGCATCAGCAACTATTAATTCTCCGTTAGCTATAGACCATCCTTCGGATGGAAACCGAGAAAGCTTGGCCCCACGCCAACCATTAGTTGTTTTGCCATCCCAAAGCAACTGCCAACCTTCTGATTTTTCCCTTTCTGTCAGCTTATTTTTTAGATAGCTATTTTGAACAATTTTCTTTTCTGTCTTCGTTCTGTGCTGGTCTAAATTAGTAGTGCAAATTTGAATATTCTTAAATTTTACCTGACGTCCGTTCAATCTTTCCGGGCAAGAATGCACTTGTAAACCAATAAAACCAGATGCATCCATATCATCAATTACATCAGCTGTTTGAACACCATTAACCCATACCCTCAAATTATTTCCAATGGCTTCGATACGACAAGTATTCCATGAATTTAATTTAAAAGCATCTTTTGCCTCAGGATTTCTTTCCAAATTATATATCCAACCTCTACGTGCTTCATCAAAAATGCCTCCCGTCCATTTCCTAGGTGACGGGTCCATCTCCATTTGATATCCATGCACTCTACCGTCTCTATATTCGGGATTACTTTGCGCCCTGAACATAACACCGGAATTCGTTTCTTCTCCTAAATATGTATCAAAAGTGAGTATAAAGTCGTTATAAGACTCTTTAGTACACAAAAATGTATTTGGGGTTCCTGAAGTATAAGTACCTACTATGACACCATCCTCTACGGTAAATGGAGCGGTACCATTCTTTATTTCCCATCCTTCAAGATTCTTTCCATTGAACAATGGGACAAAATCACTTGCCATCGGCGAAAAGGAAAACAAACTAATGGTTAGAAACAATAAGCTTATAACAAAATTTTTCATAGTTTTTTTAATCTTATATAGTTTATATCTTTCTGTTTCTTTCTTAAAATGAATTTATTTTTAGCTGAATGGTATGCTTTCCGGGCGAAAGTCTAATCGACTCAAAAGCGGATGGTACTTTTTCACCATTGTGGATAAAATCTTTTCCTTCTAAATTGTTTAATGAAAATTCAGCCACCATGTTTCCTGGTATTTCAATTTCATAAGTTTGAAGTCTGGGACCATTATGTGTATATGTTCCTTTAATTGTTCCTCGTACCGTAGGTACTTCAATAGTGCTTGATTTCAACTTGCTCATTTGAGGTTTAATAGTAGCAATTGCAAATCCCGGCGTTTTAGGCTTTATACCCCATAGTCCCCTTGGGATAACATTTGCAGGGACGGCACCCCAAGCGTGGTTCCAGTCCAAATTATTTTTGTATTTATTATCCCATGACTCTAGAGTTATGGTAGATCCAATACGAATCATGTTGTACCAACTTCTATCGCTGGTATCGGTCAATAATTGCAGGGCATAATCCTCTTCTCCAGCATTATATAATCCATCCATCAAGAATTGAGAGCCATAAACACTACACGCCATGCCTCGAGATTTTACATAATTCACAACAGATTCATAATTCTCTTCTGGAACCAAACCAAAGGCCAAGGGCATCATGTTGGCATGCAATGACGCATGGTCTGTACCAATACCATCTACATAAACACCTCTTTCTTTATCGAACATTTGCTCGTTAACCGCTTTTTTTGCCTTGGCAGCCCGTAATTCAAAATCCATCACTTCTTGGGTCTTGCCAAGAATGCGGGCAAACTCTACCATGATTTTCATATTCTCATAGAAGAATGAATTGATTACCGTACTATAGGGCCTAAATACAAAACCATCAAGTTCGCCGGGGGTGGTACTACCATTAAAATTTGGCGGTGGCCAATCTACAATATCCGTTAGGGGCTTCTTGTAACCATCACTAAAACCTAGCTTTCGCATAAAGTCACGGTCCACCTTCGTAGAAGTTATCAAACCATCTTCATTCGATAGTTCGTAAAGTGTTTTGTGTTTTAAGGCTTCGTAATAACGTTCTATCAATTCAGTATTGCCGGTGTACATATAGTCGGCATAAATCAATAAAGCTACATGTTGTTGCCATTCCGTAGGCCATGTCGGGTTCTTCATGAAATACTCAATAGTCCGCCTTCCGATGGCAAACTCCCTATCCGTCGTATAATGGCTTAACTGATTTAGATATGCATCGGCCTCGTAGGGAATACGTTCGCGGTCTCCGTCAACATATAGTCCATTAAAGGTAGTTGCCTTAATGGAGTACTTGCACAGGTCCCAAACTTGATTCAAAATATCATCATTACTTTTAAAACTACTCGCTTCCTCATCCCAATAGGTATGGAAGGCAAGCTGTTCAACATCATCTGCCGAAATAGACTCTTGAGCACCCTCAATTTCTGCATATCTGAAGGGTACAAGCGGTGGAAATCCATCTGGCAGGGGAATTGCTTTATTAGGTCTTGTATTTCTTTCGTTTGTTTGAACTTGTATTTGATACTTTGTTTGACCTGGTTTTACATTAACCTCTATCTCTTGATAACGAATGTTACTCTTTTTCGGAGGGGTTCTGTTCACATTACCTTTATCATCGACCATTTCCCCAACTCTAACCGTTAAGGTGTGTGGTGTTTTGGCCGTGTAGTTAAAATCCATGGTGGCAAAAGCAGCTTTTCCGAAGTCGATAAAATAAAAATCTCCTTTGTTTTCAAATTTTACGGGTTTGATTTTGCTTGTAACGAACTTGTTTTCAGTCGAAATGATGTAACTGTCACTTTTTCCTGTAGTAAATTTTTGTACTTCGGAATACTCTACCAAACGGTTTTCTTCTTCCCAGATACGAACCTTCCAATAGTAGGTTTTCCCTATTTCTAAAGGATTACCTCCATATATTACATTTGTTGATGCCGATGAGCGTACTTGCCCACTATCCCAGATGTCGCCATTATTGTTGTCGATATTTCCTTTATCCGAAGCTACCAAAATTTGATAGGCAGATTGAAACTTTGAACCTAATGGAACGGTCCATCCGAATTCGGGTTCCAAATCAAAAACTTCAACTTCGGTTTCCGGAGAGCGAATCAACTCAACGGTCAAATCCGTTGGCGCTGCTCTATTGGCATCACTATTTTTAGTAATCAAGACATCCGTAGACTTCCTGAACGCATCCATTTTTTCAGCATAAGCTGGGTCTTTTGCAAGATTATTGATTTCCTTAGGGTCTTTTTTAAGGTCATAAAGTTCCTCTATGGATTTATCGTTGACATATCTAAAATACTTCCAATCTTTTGTACGAACTCCTTCACTGGGAGGAATGCTCTCAAACTCCCAAATATGCTCAATAAGCACAGTATCGCGTTCAAGGTTCTTTGTCTGTTTTGCAACTATCGGCATTAAACTTTTACCATGCCATGCTTTTGGCTGTCCAACTCCAGCAAGGTCTAAAATAGTAGAAGGCACATCTATATTTAAAGCTAAGGCCTCACTATCTTTCTGTTTTTTCACCCTTGGATCAAAGACTATTAGGGGTACCCGAACGGAATTATCATATAACAACCATTTACCAGCTAACTGTCGCTCTCCTAAAAAATAACCATTATCACCCATTAAAATAATAACCGTGTTTTCTGCAAGACCTTTTTTTTCTAGTTCCAAACGGATTTTGGCAATTTCACGATCTATTCCTGAGATCATTCTATAATACCCTTTTACACTATGCTGGTATTTTTCAGGGGTATCATACCTCCAGGTCCATCGTAAACGGTTAAAGCCTTCACGTACAAATTTAGGTTGGGCTTCAAAGTATTTATCGTCACTTAAATCTGCTTCGGGCATATTCATATTCTGAAGTAAAGCATCTGACTCTCCTTGCCAGAAGTACTGGTCCTGCGCGGGATCGTGTGCGTGAGGCGCGCTAAAACTCAAAGAAAGACAAAAGGGTTTATCCGTTTTTACATCTGCAATAAAATCTATTGCTTTTTGACCCGTATATCGTGTTAAATGAACCGTATCCTTACCTAACGTTTTATAATAATAACCACGCTTGTCTTTATATTCATTATTTCGATCATAAGACTCATATTGATCAAATTGGTTTTCTAGATTATCATAGCGGACTCCGTATTTACCATAAAAACCGGTGAAATATCCATTCTCTTTTAAAATGGAAGAATAAGATTCTGCCATATAAGACTCTCTTATATTCCCAGTTTGAAAATTGAAATTATGTGTACGTTCATAAAGCCCAGTTAAAATACTAGCCCTGCTCGCTGCACAAATTGGTGTGGTCACCATAGCGTTCTTAAAATAGGTGCCTTCTTTGGCCAACTTATCCATTTCTGGGGTAGATATAAGTTTATTCCCAGCATAACCCAAAGCATCAAAACGCTGATCATCTGTTAGAATAAAAATGATATTAGGTTTTTTGGCGTTCTGTTCGTTTTTGGTCATTTGTGCCTTTGCTGAAAGAAGACACATGCAAAGTAAAATTGCAGCAAAAATTCTTGTTCTCATAAAATTAGATGTTTACCCAACTCAAAGAAATAAATGTTTTGAACAGGGATAGGTAATGAAAAAAATCTTCATCAAACTTATGTGTTATAGTATCATTACCCATCCTGTGCTGTCCTGAGGATGGGCGAATTTAATGATTTTATGTACTACCTATTAGCTATACCTAATCTGCTAAGTCTTTAAGTACCGATAGAATTTCGGACACCCCCATTCTTTCCGTATAATTGGCTTCTACATGAGCGGTTACAATGACTTGATCGGTATTGATAATAAAGGTGGCCGGAACCGGAAGTGTTTTTGAACCATTACCATTTAGAAGTGCTAAATCGCGACGCGCATGATAATCTTTACCTGGATCAAACTGAAGGTTATACGCCTTAATGATTTTTTGATTTGCATCACTTAGCACTTCAAAATCTAAATTGTTTTTTTCCTTTGCGGTTAGTGCCATGTCCGGGTTTTGTGGACTTATTGCTATAACAGAAGCTCCTAAAGATTTAATCTCAGATAATTTACTTTGTACCTCCCTCAAGTCTAAATTACATATAGGACACCATTCGCCACGATAAAATTTAATAATTACTACGCCGGATTGTAACTTTACATATAGCGAAACATCATTTCCTAATGCATTCGGTAAAATGAAATCCGGAGCTTTATCGCCTTCAGCTAAACCTTCTACATGTCCTGCATTTGAAATCACTAATTTTTAAAAATCTTGTAGATTACCCATATTTATTAATTTACAATCTATTTTTAGTATATTCTGCTGCAAATATGCATATAGTTTGAGGGCTTAAGACATTTTAGTCTTGGTTCCTATTGAAACATAATATTCCTAGTTGAACAAGGATTTTCTGATACCAAGTTCCAAACCGCGCAATTCCGCCAAACCTCTTAATCGGCCAATTCCAGAATATCCCGGGTTAGTTTTCTTCCTAAGATCATCTAGCATTTTGTGTCCATGGTCAGGGCGCATGGGCATGCGAAAATCTTTTCTTCCGTTAGTTTGCCGCTTTACCTGTTCGTTAACGAGTGCCTTCATTACACCGTACATATCTACATCCCCTTCTAAATGGTTAGCTTCATGAAAATTACCATGGGAATCACGTTGCGTACTCCTTAAATGTATAAAATGAATACGATTGCCCAACCGTTCAACCATACCCGGTAAATCGTTATCCTTTCTAACACCAAAAGAACCCGTGCAGAAGGTAAGTCCATTATTAGGACTATCTACAGCATCGTATAATTCTACAATATCTTTCTCCGTACTCACCACCCTTGGGAGACCCAATATTTCAAATGGAGGATCATCTGGATGTATACACATTAGAACCCCAGCTTTCTCAGCTACTGGAATAATATGCCCTAGAAACTCAAACAAATGCTGTTTTAATTTTTCTGGACCTATTGCGTCATAGGTAGATAAGATTGAATTAAACTCTTCCAAAGAATATCCTTCTTCAGCTCCGGGCAGTCCAGCTATAATATTGTTGGATAACTTGTGCTTTCCTTCATCCGTTAGACTTTCAAAGTATTTTTTCGCTTCTTCTATTTCCTTCTGTTCGTACGTACTTTCCGCTCCTGGCCTCTTAAGTAAAAACAGTTCAAACGCAGCAAATGCGGCCGCTTCAAACCGCAATGCGGTAGAATTATCCTCTACTTCAAAATCTAGATTGGTACGTGTCCAATCCAAAACAGGCATAAAATTATAACAGACAATATCAATACCGCACTCTCCTAAATTCATGAGAGTCTCCTTATAGTTCTCAATATAAGTCATGTAACCATCTGCTTGCGTTTTGATGCTCTCATGAATAGGCACACTCTCAACTACTGACCAAGATAATCCTGCCTCTTCTATTTCTTTCTTTCTCTTTTCTATTTCTAGAATAGACCAGATTTGACCATTTGGAACGTGATGTAAAGCCGAAACTATTCCTGTCGCACCTGCTTGTCGTATATCGGCCAGTGCAACGGGATCTTCGGGTCCGTACCAGCGCCATGTTTGTTCTAAATTTATGCTCATTTTATTTTTTTTTCGATTTATTTAAACACCACTAAATGCACTAAAACCTCCATCGATTGGCACAACAACTCCCGTTACAAATGAAGCTTGATTTCCGCATAACCAAAGTGTAGGTCCAATAAGGTCTCCCGGTTCGCCAAAACGCCCCATAGGTGTTTGACCTATAATAGTATTCCCTCTGGATGTCAAAGAACCATTAGTCTCAGTAAGTAAGGTTCTATTCTGATCAGTAAGAAAAAAACCAGGGGCCAAAGCGTTTACACGAATGCCAATCTTTGAAAAATGGACTGCTAAC
The DNA here is from genome assembly GCF_015330165.1 of Zobellia roscoffensis. Classification (NCBI taxonomy): domain Bacteria; kingdom Pseudomonadati; phylum Bacteroidota; class Flavobacteriia; order Flavobacteriales; family Flavobacteriaceae; genus Zobellia; species Zobellia roscoffensis. Next base: position 3,057,821 of record NZ_JADDXT010000002.1, on the reverse strand, counting down.
CATTGTGTAAAATTAGATACAGCAGCCTTTGCACCGCTATATGCCGGAATCTTGGTTAATGGCGTAAATGCATTCATGGATGAAATATTTAGAATATTACACTCATCCCTTCCAACCATATCCTTGGCAAAAACCTGAGTTGGTAAGAGCGTACCTATAAAATTTAGGTTAAAGGTAAACTGTATACCATCTACATCTAAATCAAAAAAAGTTTTGAACCCCTCTACAGTGTTATTAAGATCTTCCGCTCTAAAATAGGGTTCACTAGTAGTTCCTAAAGGATGATTTCCGCCTGCCCCATTAATTAATATGTCGCAAGGTCCCAGTTCTTGGTTGACCACTGCTTTGGCCCCATCTAACGACTGTTCTTCCAAAACATTTGCCTGTACCCCAATGGCCACACCTCCCTCAGCTTTGATTTCCTCAGCAACCCTATCGGCAGCCTCTCTATTTAGGTCCAATACGGCAACTTTACATTCCTTTTTAGCAAATGCTTTGGCAAGGCTACTGCACAAAACACCTCCTGCACCTGTTAAAACCACAACTTTATTTTTCATAGAATAGTTCTTAAAATTCCTGGATTTATTTAATTAATTGTTTGTTCAAACAAAGTTAGCCGCAGAAAAAAACATATCTATCCTGTACTATCCTTTGGCACATGCCCTATTCAAATTTAAAGGTGCTTCAACCTTATATTTCTATACTCAACCTTCATAGGTGGACCTACATGAACCTGAACTCCTAAATGTCCTTTTAACTTTCTATTTATAGTATCTTCATCAATTACATCACTCATTAATACACCATTAACGTAATGCTGAAGACGGTTTCCTTTTATAACCAGATGTACTTCATTCCAATCTTCACTTTTAATTTTAGCCTTTAGTGAATCTGATTCTCCCAAGGAATCTATTACTTCCCTACTCTGCCAGCAATTCTTCTTTACATTGCCCCGTAAAGAACCGGCAACATCCGGATTATCTTGGGTCTGTATTTTTACCTTCTCCCCACGGTATGCTAAAGTGGCCCTTTTTTTCTCCTCGTAGTTCTGACCCGTATATCTGATTTTTCCGTCAATATCAGCTTGATATCCTTTAAGAGCATTAGGAATGGAATCTATTAAATCACTTCTATAATTAATTCCGCTATTTCCTGATTCGGTTATTTTAAACTCTAGTTTTAATTCAAAATCACCCGGTTGACCTTCTTGCCAGATAATAAAAGTATTTCTCTTCAAAAGAGTCTCGGGGGTTACCTCACCCACTAGATTTCCATTTTCAACACGCCAGTAATTGACGTCCCCTTTCCAACCGGTTAAAGTTTTCCCATCAAATATGCTTACAAAGTCATCACCTTTTTGTGGCATTTCATTTGAAACCTCAGTCACCGCTTCCTGTTTCTTTTCTTTACAGGATTGAAAGCAAAACACTAACGACAATACCAGAAATCCATTGGTTAGAAATTTGAATATTTCACAACTATTTTTACACATTATTCTTATATATTTTAATTGATTACTAGAATTCTACCTATTATTCCAAATGACCCTAAGCCAAATAAAAGAGTCATTCTACCTCTATGATTAAAGGCCATGAATTACCATGACCTTTAATTACTTTTATATTAAACCTTTTAACAATTCCATTAAAAATTAGGATTCAGAGAGGACTCCGAAGCAGGAAGTGCATATCGTTCAGAAATATTGGTAAAAACATTTCCTCTTGGTTCTACTCCTGCAGGATAGTAATAATCAATAGGGTTCGCCTTTATCTTATTGCCGTGGGCCGTAATCACGTCTATGGCACGGCCTGTTCTTACCAAATCAAACCATCTTTTGTTTTCAAAGGCAAGTTCCACCCTTCTCTCTTTAAAGATGGCTTCACCTAAATCCCCTGCAGGGTCACCTAAACCTGCTCGGGTACGAACTTGATTTAGGTAAGGAAGAGCTTCTCCATCTTTTCCCTGTTCTTCCAAAGCTTCTGCTAAAAATAGTAACACTTCTGAATACCTGTATACCGGCCAGTTCATTCCATGGTTATTATGCAGTGCATGTGGCTCCACATATTTTTTAATAATAGGGTAAACACCATCTTCCCAAAAACTTTCACTAATGTCAACGTACATAATTGAAGCGTCTTCCCTTAAGTCACCTTCTTCATAAGCCTCAATTATATCTGGAGTTGGAATATTATTTCCCTCACCATTCACTGGTTGCGGATTTGATGTCCCAGTTATAGCTCCAACTTCTTCGGCAGTGATAGGCCTCGGTAGGAAGTTATATAAAAAACTACCATTTAAACCTTCTGCACCTTCCCTGTATTGAATTTCAAAAACAGATTCCATGTTGTTCTTGTTTTCACTATTTCCGGAGAAAGCATCTTCGTAATTCGGCATTAGCATATATTCATTACTGGCTACAACCGCTTTTAGTAAAGTTTCTGCCTCGCTCCATTGCTCACGTACCATATAAACATTGGCCAAGAGTGTTTGCGCCGCTCCCAAAGTAACCCTTCCCGGTTCTTGTTCCGATTTAAGGGGCAATAAAGCAGTAGCTTGTTTAGCATCTTCAATAATTTGCACATAAAGATCATCTTCGCCAGAAAGAGGTAAAGCGGCTCCTTCACGATCCAATACAGGCTCTAAGTGCATAGGAACACTGCCGAACAACTGTGTTAAATCAAAATAGGAATATGCTCTTAAAAAAAGTGCTTGACCTTTAAGGTTGGCCTTAGCCGTTTCATCAAACTCGGCATCGTCAATAGTTGTAAGAATTTGATTTGTACGCGCTATAACCTGATAATATTCCCGATATATCTCTTCTACCCATCTATTGGCAGTAATTCCTCCATCACTTGGTATGGAGTGGTCCGCTATATCCTCTTGGTTCTCCGTTGCCCCAAATGCCGTATTACGGGCAAAATAAGTGTTGTCCGAATGCATCTCGGCCAAATACGGCTTTGCCTGGTTATTAATCAAGCGCAAGGGCACGTAGGCACCGTTCACTGCTTGCGTAAAATCCGTTTCCGTTTTAAAGAAAGTAGGTACACTCAGTGAATCTTCAGGAAATATAGTTAGCTCATCATCGCAGCTACCGACCAAAAAAGCCAGTGATACTACGATACAATAAAATATCTTTTTCATTTTTTCAGTTTTAAAATTTGTCGAAAGTGAAATATGTTCTGACATCGTAGTTTATGATTTAAAAGTTTAAATTTAAACCAACACTAAATATTCTTGGAACGGGGTATCCAGAGATATCTACCCCTGAGGCAAGGTTGCCACCGTCTCCATCTCCATCGTTCTGAACACTTATTTCAGGATTTGGCCCACCCCAATATTTAGTAAAAATGTGCACATTTTGAATAGATCCATATATTCTAGCAGACTTGAAGTATTTCTCTAAGCCTGGTAAGGTATATCCTAAAGTGATATTTCTAATATTAAAATAAGAAGCGTCTGCTACAAAACGATCGTTAATCCAATCCCTCTCTATACCGGTAACGTTACCACCACCTACCGTAGTACCATAAAAACCATCCCCAGGATTCTCAACAGATCTAAAACGGTTTTCTACATCTGCTAAGAGATTAAAAACACCATCTAAATTTGTTGTACTGTACAAATGTCTCACCAATAACTGATTGCCTTGTGATCCGGTGCCTACTACTGAAAAATCGAAATTACCGTATTTGATAGTATTCGTAATCCCATAGGTGAAATCCGGAAAAGGACTTCCTGTAATGGCACGATCATCCTCATCTCCTCCATTCGTTATAATACCATCACCATTAATATCCACGAGTTTTATACTACCCACCGTTGAACGACCCGGAACCTGTGGTGAATTATCCAAATCTTCTTGGTTTAAATATACGCCATCAGAAACATGACCATAAAATTGACCAAAAGGTTCTCCTACTTTAGTTATATGCCATCCTCCAGGACCGTAAACCCTATCAATACCATCTGCCAATGCTTCTACCCTATTTCTATTAAATGAAATATTGGCATTAGTAGTCCATTTAAATTTACCAGTGGTATTCACTGTATTTAAAGCAAACTCATGACCCCAAAAACGTATCTCACCAATATTATCACTGAAATTTGAAAAACCAGATTCTCTGGCCACTTGAACATTGTATAATAAGTTTGTGGTATTCTTGGTATAGTAATCATAAACGAAAGAAACTCTGTCATTAAACAGACTCAAATCCAGTCCGGCATCAAATTGCTTAGTAGTTTCCCAGCCCAAATTTGAATTGGAAAGCGAGTTTACCGCAGAGCCCGGTGCAAAAGTATCACCAAAAACCGCATTTACTGTATTATCTATTAAAGCATATTGTGTGTAGTTACCAATATTGTTATTTCCCGTAACGCCATAACTACCTCTTAATTTAAGCAACGATATGGTTTCTGAATTTTCTAAGAAAGGCTCATCCGAGGCAATCCAACCGGCAGATACCGAAGGAAAAGTACCCCAACGGTTCTCCGATCCAAACCTTGAAGAACCATCACTACGAATAGAACCTGTCAACAGATATTTTCCTTTATAATTATATGTAAGCCTGGATAAAAAGGAAACCAAACTCCACTCTCTTACTTGATCATACGTTCCATTTCTATTAATATTAGTTGCCCCTTGGATTGTTGGCAAGCGATCATCTGCAAAATCAGATGCTTGAACCCTACTACGGTCTTGACGGTATTTTTGATAGGTAAAACCTCCTAAGACAGAAAACGTATGGTCACCAATACTTTTATCGTACGTAACCGTATTTTCGTTCAACCAAGAAAAAGTATTTCGGTCATCCCAAATGGCCTCATTATTGGTCGGTACGGGTCTGTTTATTGAATAGGTAGCATTAGTTGGACTGAAGAATTCATATTGCTCATTATATAATTCGGCATTCAAACTGGTCTTAATAGCAAGACCTTCAATAGGCTTATATTCAAGAAAAGCATTTGACAAAAGATTTACACTTTTTGTTTCATCTTTGATACGTTCGGCAGAATTCAACCAGTTGGCGTAAGAGAAAATATTTCCTGTATCAGCTGGAAATCTATTGAATTCCGTTCGTGTACCATCCGGATTGTAAATGGGCATGATCGGCCATGTATGCAATGCATTGAATAAAAGGCCCGTACCTCTAGTACCATCTGTTCTTGGCACATTGTCTATGATGTGATTTGGAGCAACATTCACCCCTATACGAACTTTATCGTTTAACTTATACTCCAAATTTGCACGTAACGAATAACGTTTGTAATCCGAACCTAATACCACTCCTTCTTGATCAAAGAAACCTAGAACCACCGAAGTTTTTAGTTTTTCTTTGTTAGAAGTTATGCTCAGGTTATAATTGGTCATAGGCGCAGTTCTTAAAAGAGCGTCGTACCAATCGTTGGTTTGGCCTTCGTACTGCGAAGGGTTTTGAAAAATCTCTGGAACCGGACTCCCTTGATCTTCATAATATTCCTTTTTAAACTGAGCGAACTGAACGGCATCCATCATATCTATTCTTCCACGCTGTGGAACACTCTGCATGCTAGTTGTCATATTTAAGCTTACACTAGTTTCACCAGGCCTTCCATTTTTTGTAGTAATCAACACCACACCATTTGCGGCTCTGGAGCCATAAAGTGATGTAGAAGCAGCATCTTTTAGCACCGTAATATCCTGAATCTCATCTGGGTTTATAGTATTGATACCACCGGAAATAGGAAAACCATCTACTACATATAATGGGTCACTTCCACCAGAAACAGATAGTTGCCCTCTTATCCGAACAGACATTCCCTGCCCCGGTTTACCAGTAGCCTGATTAATTTGAACCCCTGGTAATCTACCCTGTATTTTCTGAGTAACCTGAGAAACAGGAATATCCGCAAGTTCATTGGCTTGAATTGTAGACACCGCACCAGTTACTTGGCGCTTAATCTGGGTACCGTACCCAACCACCACAACTTCATCTAGAAGAGCAGCGTCTTCAGTCATGGACACATCAATCTGGCTTTTACCACTAACTGGAATCTCTTGTGTAGTAAAACCTAAGTAAGTAAACACCAAAACACTATTGGCATCTGGAGCCACAATACTGTAGTTCCCGTCAAAATCCGTTACGGAACCTGTAGTGGTTCCTTTAACGATTACATTTACCCCGGGTAGTGGTTGCGAATCGTCTGCCGAAACCACAGTTCCTGATATGGTAACACTTTGCGCCTGCATCGTAAAACCACATAGCAGAATCATAATCATTAGAAATCCCTGAGGATTTCCTCTTAACCTTTTTTTCATAATTTTGAATTATTTAGTTGAGTTATATATTATCCTTAAAATATTGAGCGATATTTTAAGGTATCTTCAAATGTATATGAGTGATTCTTATAACTCATCCTGTACCGTGCTGTGGTGTCCTGTACTGTCCTGCTTAAGCATTTAAACCTATCCTGATTTTTCTCAGCTGTAGATTCTAAAAACTTGGAGATATTGGTAGGTTTAACCATATTTGTTTAGACCCAACTTATTACTACACTCCTAAAACTTGCCTGATAATAAATACCTAATTAAAATGATGGCCTAATTCTATGATCTAAACGGTTTGAAGTAAGTTTTGTGAGTTGGGTATACTGATATCTTTGCCATTCCAAACCCCAAGGTATCGGAATTTAAGTAGTAGTAGTAGTAGTAGTAGTAATACTAGTAGTAGTAGCCCAGTTTTTAACTTTAGTGCAACCACATTTAACGGCGATAAGGAATGTGCAAAAATTGAAATACCTAATGCCAAAACTGGGTTATGAAGACGGCTTAAATTAAAATTTATGCCCGTAAAAAGCCTTAAAAATATTGACATTACAACATATCCGAAAATCTCTTAACATCCCCTCTTACTTTATTAAGATTGTGTTGGTTACGATTTTGTTTGAGATAGTTGTAGATTATATTGAGTTCCTATCAATAAAATGAAAAGGGTTCTTGACCTTACCCTTTTTCTTGTCCATAATCATACGGGCCGCGGTTTCTCCCATGGCCTTGAAATCCGTGGAGATACAGGTAATTCCCAACAGTTGCTTCAAGGGCGTATCATTATAGGAGATTACGCCTATTTCATTACCGAGGTCGAATTCTTGGTTACGTATCTGGTTCACCAAGCTCACCAAGTCGGACTCGCTTATAGTAATAAACAAATCGCCTTTTTTTAATATCATATCATCATAGATTTCGTTAAGCACCTCGAAATCAATATTGTGCTCCCCGCAAAACTTGCGGAACCCATGCAGGATTCTTTTCGGATACGGATAGACCGATTCCTCAGGATAGGTAATGATAAGCTTCTCATATTTGGAAATTTTACCCAACCCTTCCTTCAACGCATTGTATATATCGTTTTCAAAGTCTTGGTAAATCTCTATATGCTCCCCCTGTATTCCAGACAAGAGGTTGTCCATTATGATTAATTTCTCCTTGGGAATCTGGTCGATCGCCTTAATTGCTTCCATGGTTTGACTAGCATGCTTCAGCTTATCGGTCTTAAAATGCGGCATGATTACATAATAATCGTAAGCATTGCGGTTCTTTTCCAAAAGATTCAGGAAAAGTTCCTCCTCGCAATGGTAGATGAAAAGATTTGTATGGGCGGTTCCCCCGATACGCTCTATAAAAGAATTATAGATCCGCATCTTATACGAACTCAATTTATTGATAAGAAAAAGAATATTGACCTTTGATATCAGCTTGGTCCGGGCTATGTAGTAACCCTTGCCCTTTATGGAGATGATAACCTTACGTTCCCTTAAAATACTATACGCTTTTTCTACCGTATCTCTTGATAAAAGGTACTCTTCACTAAACCTATTTATAGACGGAATCTTGTCGTCCATCTTTAGATTTCCAGAAGAAATATTATAGATGATTGAGTCCACAATCTGCCTGTACTTGGGCACCCTGGAGTTTTCGTCTATCTTAATAAAATTGAATATGTCCATCGGTTAAAATCTTTTTGTTTACTAAGCACAAAATAGTAACAATACCACAATAGTAAAGAGGTAATTTTATAATACCTAAAAATGCGCATATTTATTTTTTGGGGGTGAAACGGTACAGTACAGGACGGATAGCTTTCCCCCATCCTATATTTTTGTCTACAAACGTAATAACCCTTCAAATGAAAAATACAGCACAACAATTTAAGTACGTAGACCATCTTTGGGATGAAAAGAAAGCCGCTGCACTGGGCGATGACCAAGTAGCCCTTTTTCTTTATCGCTCAAATATCCTTGGGGCGGATCTAAGGATCACCAACTATGGTGGCGGAAATACGAGTTGTAAGACCATTGAAAAAGACCCGTTGACCGGTGATGATGTGGAAGTAATGTGGATCAAGGGTTCCGGTGGCGATATCGGTACATTGACCAAAGCTGGAATAGCAGGTCTGTATACGGAAAGGTTAAGAAACCTAAAGAACGTCTACGGCGGGCTGGAAGATGAGGACCGCATGGTCGGCCTCTTTAACCATTGCATCTATGACCTGGACAGCAAGGCCCCTTCCATAGACACGCCATTGCACGGATTGCTCCCCTTTAAACATATAGACCATTTGCACCCGGATGCCTTAATAGCCGTAGCCGCGGCAAAGGACAGTGAAAAAGTGACTAAAGAGATCTGGGGAGATACCATGGGGTGGGTACCTTGGCAACGGCCCGGTTTTGACCTAGGCCTTCAACTGGAAAAATGTTTGAACGACAACCCCGGTATACGCGGGATCGTTCTGGGCAGCCACGGACTTTTTACTTGGGGGGACACCTCCCACGAATGTTATATGAACAGTCTTGAGGTCATTGAAATGGCCTCGGAATATATTGAGAACAAAATAAAGGCCAACGGAAGTGTTTTCGGGGGGCAAAAGATAGAGAGCCTTCCCAAAGAGGAGCGTCTGGAAAAGGCCGCCCAGCTTATGCCAATGCTTAGAGGCCTTTGTTCTTCCGAAAACAGGATGATCGGACATTTTAACGATAGTGATGTCGTTCTAGAGTACATAAACAGTAACGACCTGGAGCGCCTGGCACCTATGGGCACCTCATGTCCCGACCACTTTTTAAGGACTAAAATTCAACCTTTGGTATTGAAATTGGATGCCAAGGAAGACCTTTCGGATACGGAGGCCGTACTGGCTAAATTACATCCCGATTTTGAACAGTACAGAAAAGAATATCAATCCTATTATGACAACCATAAACGGAACAATAGCCCTGCCGTAAGAGATGCCAGCCCGGTTATTATTATCTACCCAGGTGTAGGTATGTTCAGCTTTGCAAAAAACAAGCAGACCACTCGTGTTGCCAACGAGTTTTACGTGAACGCAATTAACGTAATGCGCGGTGCAGAAGCCATTACGGAGTATACCTCGTTACCAAGACAGGAGGCTTTTGATATTGAATACTGGTTATTGGAGGAGGCCAAACTGCAGCGTATGCCAAAAGAAAAACCATTATCCCGTAAAGTAGCCTTGGTTACCGGTGCGGGCGGAGGGATCGGCAAGGCCATTGCGGACAAGCTGGCCGAGGAAGGTGCCAATGTAGTATTAACGGACATTGCCGAAGATAGGTTGGAAGAAGCGGTCTCCACCTATGCAAGGGACATTGCCAGCTATGCGGTCTGCGATGTAACGAAAAGTGAATCCATTGCCGAGGCCTATAAAAAAGCCTGTTTAGCGTTCGGAGGAGTGGATATCGTAGTACATAGTGCAGGCCTGGCCATTTCAAAGCCGCTGGAAGAGACCACCGAAAAAGATTGGGATATCCTACAGAACGTACTGGTAAAAGGGCAGTTCGAACTTGCCAAGCAAGCCGTGGCCGTTATGCGCAAACAGAGCTTGGGCGGGGACTTTATTAGCATAGCCAGCAAGAACGGTCTGGTATCGGGACCGAACAATGTAGCTTACGGCACCTCCAAGGCCGCACAACAGCATATGGCGCGTTTATTGGCCGCAGAGCTGGGCGGTGATAAAATACGGGTCAATACCGTAAACCCGGACGGGGTGATCGTGGGCAGTAAGATATGGGAAGGCGATTGGGCCGAAGGTCGCGCCAAGGCATACGGGATTACAGTTGAAGAGCTTCCTGCTCATTACGCCAAACGTAACCTTTTAAATGAAATTATTTATCCTAACGATATTGCAAACGGTGTGTTCGCATGCGTAGGAATACTGGACAAGACCACAGGAAATATTATCAATGTAGACGGCGGTATGGCCAATGCATTTGTAAGATAAGTTGTTTTGAGTTAGTTTGTTTTTATTTCCATGGGCTGCATAGCCCATGGAAATATTCTTCCAAAATTAAAGACTTTATGAAAATAGATAAAAATCAACTCGGGGATATCAACCAAAAAGAAATCACCGAACATAATGAGCGTTTCGACTTTTTAGGATGTACTCTTTCAAAAAAAGGTAAAGATGTTAACGCTATTATCAAAAAACTTCAAGACTTTCAAGTAGCAATACCTAGTTGGGCCTTGGGGGCAGGTGGCACAAGATTCGGACGTTTTGGATTTCAAGGAGAGCCATCAAATCTGGAACTGAAAATTGATGATGTTGGATTGATCCACTCGCTAACACAAACTGCGGGTGCCATATCATTGCATATTCCATGGGATGTTCCAACGGACTACAATGCCATCAAAGATATAGCAAACTCTCACGGTATTTTATTTGACGCAGTCAACTCAAACACTTTTCAAGATCAAAAGAACGTTAAGGAAAGTTATAAGTTCGGTTCTTTGAGCAACACAAGTAAAGCCGCTCGCGAACAGGCCGTTGCACATAATATTGAAGTAATAAAAATTGGAGATAAACTTGGTTCCAAAAGTTTAACGGTTTGGTTAGCAGACGGTTCAAATTTTCCTGGACAAACCAATTTTCAATCCGCATTACAAAATACAGAAGACAGCCTTAAGGACATCTACAAAACCCTTCCTGAGAACTGGAAAATGTTCATAGAATATAAACCTTACGAGCCCAATTTTTACAGTACGGTAATTCAAGATTGGGGAACTTCATTCATGCTGGCCAATGCATGTGGTAATAAAGCATATACCTTGGTAGATTTAGGGCATCATTTACCCAACACCAATATTGAACAAATAGTTTCCACTTTAATGCTAAAGGGAAAACTGGGTGGTTTTCATTTTAATGATAGTAAATATGGCGATGATGATCTTACCGTTGGAAGTGTTAAACCTTATGCCCTGTTCTTGATTTTCAATGCGTTGGTGTATGGAATGGAAAATAACCCTCAGAATCCATACCCGGCCTGGATGATAGATGCCAGCCATAATATAAAAGATCCATTGGAGGATTTGATTCAATCATTAGAGGCCATACAAGAAGCACATGCAAAAGCATTGCTTGTAGACCAAAAATTGTTAACCGAAGCTCAGTTGAATCATGATGTGGTTAAATGTCAGGAGATTCTACAAGATGCCTATCGGACAGATGTCAGACCACTACTAGAAAAAGCAAGATTAAACAGTGGTGGAGCTTTAAGCCCTATAAACACTTATCGGTCTCTAAAAGTAAGAGAGAATTTAATCAAAGAAAGAGGTGCTAACTCCGTTGCATCTGGACTATAATTACAACACGATGAAAACTAAAGTTACGGCTGTATTTGATATTGGGAAGACGAATAAAAAATTCTTCCTTTTTGATGAGGATTTCCAAGAGGTGCATCGGGAGTATATTAGTTTTGAAGAAATTCAGGACGAGGACGGGTACCCTTCAGAAAATCTTGCAGCATTAGAAGAATGGGCAAAAGAGGTATTTGATAAAATGCTCAACTCTGTAGAATATGAAATCGAAGCCTTAAACTTTTCGTGTTACGGTGCCAGCTGGATACATATTGATGAAAAAGGAACACCACTTACACCTCTTTATAATTATATGAAGCCTTTAAAAGAGGATATTTATGAGGCTTTTTATAAAGCTTATGGTCCAGAAAATGAATTATCAAGAATAACTGGCTCCCCAAAATTAGGTATGTTAAATACCGGTATGCATCTATACTGGTTAAAAAATGCGCAGCCAGAAACTTTTAAAAAAATAAAATACTCCCTTCATTTGCCTCAATACTTGAGTTACCTATTTACCGGAGTACCAGTTAGCGAGTATACCAGCATTGGTTGTCATACCTTGCTTTGGGACTTTGAGAAAAAAGACTATCATAATTGGGTCTATACAGAGGGTATTGATAAAAAATTACCTCCTCTTGCATCCTCAAGACAATCAACTATTATAAATTATAAGGGTAAAAAAATTAAAATGGGTATTGGTATCCATGATAGCTCCTCTGCCCTATTACCTTATATCCGTAGTATTTCTAAACCCTTTATCTTGGTTTCAACAGGAACATGGAGTATTTCTATCAACCCTTTCAATACGGGAATGCTTACTCTAGAAGATATTGAAAATGATTCGCTTTTTAACATGAGAATAGATGGGAGTCCTGTAAAAGTATCCCGGTTATTTTTGGGTAATGAATATAAGCTTCAAGTTAAAGCATTGGCCGACCATTTTAATGTTTCGGATGATTCCCACAGAAACGTAAAATTTGACCAAGAAACTTTTTTCGAAATCAATAAAGATTTCGTTCATATGTTCAAGTGGTTTACTATGTTTTCAGAAGACATGCCGGCAGAGACCTCAATATCCTATGATAAATTTGAGCATGCCTATCACCAATTAATTCTGGAATTGGTCTTGCTCCAAGAAAAAAGTATTAGGGCCGCTATGGGAAACTCCAAGATACAGCAACTTTACGTAGATGGAGGTTTTAGTGACAACGAAGTATATATTCATTTGCTTTCGGAGTATATGGGCAATATGAAACTAAGTACCACAGATTCTTCTTTAGGCTCTGCTCTTGGTGCAGCTATCGTTATTTCCGATGTGGTTTTAGAACCTACCTTTTTAGATAAAAATTATGCTGTAAAAAAGCATGTATCATCCATTTTAAACAACTAGAATTATGGGTTTCAATTCAGATTATCCCTCGGTAGATGATTTAAGGATAAAAGCCAAGGGTCGTATACCCAAATTCGCTTTTGAATATTTAGATGGCGGTTGTAATGAAGATGTAAGCCTCACCAGAAATACTGAAGAAATTCGAAAAATACAACTGCAACCAAGGTACCTGAGAAATTATGGTACCAGCTCTATAAAAACAAAGGTAATGGGCATGGAGTTCGATGCCCCTTTTGGTATTGCGCCTGTGGGTCTACAAGGACTGATGTGGCCTAACACACCGGCTATTTTAGCAGAAGCGGCCTTTAACCATAATATTCCATTTATACTCAGTACGGTTACCACTATGGATATTGAAAAGGCAAGCGAACTCACTGAAGGCAATGCTTGGTTTCAATTATATAATCCCGTAGACAATGCCATACGGGACAATATTTTAGATCGTGCAGAAGCAGCTGGTTGTCCTGTACTCGTTCTTTTATGTGATGTACCTACATTTGGTTACCGCCCGCGGGATTTTAGAAACGGATTGGCATTACCTCCAAAAATGACCCTTGCCAATATTCTTCAAATTTTTGGAAAGCCAAACTGGGCATTTAACACTTTAAAATATGGTCAACCCACATTTGAAACCCTAAGACCATATACTCCCGAAGGGCTCGATTTAAAACAACTGGGAGCATTTATGGATAAAACCTTTTCTGGCAGATTGAACGAAGAAAAAATAAAACCTATCCGTGATAAATGGAAAGGTAAGCTAGTGCTAAAAGGTGTTGCCTCGGAGCAAGACACCCAAGATGCCATTCGCATGGGATTTGATGGTATTATTGTTTCCAATCATGGAGGACGACAGTTAGATGCAGCTCAATCAACCATAAATTCTTTAACCGAAATTGCAGCAAAATATAGCGACCAGATAGAAATAATGATGGATAGCGGCTTGCGTTCTGGCCCGGACATTGCACGCGCCATGGCAAGTGGTGCCAAATTTACTTTTATGGGGCGTTCTTTTGTCTATGGCTGTGGAGCCCTTGGAAACAAAGGCGGCGACCATACAATATCAATGTTAAAAACGCAATTTAAACAGGTCATGGACCAGCTATGCTGTGAACGTGTAGAGGATTTGCCTAAACACCTAATTAAATAAAACCGACACCACTATGAGCCAAAACCATCACGAGGAAGAACTGATCGAGGAAATAGCAGGAGGAGAATTCGAAAGGGAACCCGTACCCACATCCAAATTAAAAGACTGGAAAAGCTTTTTGGGAATGTATGCAGGAGAACATGCTGCAGGTACCGAATTTATGATCGGCCCGCTGTTCTTGACTGCAGGTGTTAGCGCCTTCGACCTCATCGTGGGGCTGCTGATAGGCAATCTACTGGCCGTACTGAGTTGGAGGTTCCTTACCGCGAAAATTGCCGTGGAAAATAGGCTGACCCTCTATTATCAATTCGAAAAAATATGCGGCAAAAAACTGGTTATAGGCTACAACCTTGCCAACGGTATCCTATTCTGCTTCCTAGCAGGAGCCATGATAACCGTTTCGGCTACGGCTGTGGGTATTCCTTTTGATATGGAAATGCCCAAACTGACCGATACCACACCCAATGGTGCTACATGGGTCATTATTGTTGTCCTTATTGGGGCCGTAATCTCCCTGATAGCTTCAAAAGGATACGATACCGTATCGAAGGCCGCCAACTACATGTCGCCCATAATTGTACTGGCCTTCTTGGCATCGGGCATAGTTGCCTTGGACCAATTGGGTGTTAAGAGCTTTGCAGATTTCTGGAATATTTGGGGTGAAGGATCGGAACCCTTCCCCGGACAGTTGAAATACACATTCTGGCACGTAGTCATTTGGTCTTGGTTCGCCAATGCCGCCATGCATGTGGGCATGTCCGACCTCTCCGTATTTAGATTTGCAAAAAATGCCAATGCAGGATGGACCACCGCCGCGGGTATGTATGTGGGCCATTACATGGCATGGATTGCCGCTGCACTGCTGTATGCCGTTTACTTAAAATCGCCCGAAGCACAGGCATTCCTATCCAACGGAGAGGCGCCACCAGTGGCCCCGGGACCTTTAGCCAACAACGCCATAGGAATATTCGGTATTATAGCGGTTGTTCTCGCGGGATGGACCACCGCCAACCCCACCATATACCGAGCAGGGCTTGCCTTCCAAGCCATCCTGCCCAAATTGTCTACTTTTTGGGTAACGATCATTGCCGGGACCATTGCCACCATTGCCGGACTATTCCCTGCTTTCGCAATGAAACTTTTAGGTTTTGTAGCCCTATACGGCTTTATACTCGCACCCTTTGGCGCCGTTATTGTTTTCGAACACTTCTTCCATAAGCAGGCGGGAATAGTAAAAAACTACGCGGAAATCGCTAATATCAGATTCAATAAATCCGTATTCTTGGCATGGGCCATAAGCTTTGGATTATTTTACTTTATTTCAATTCAATTTGATGTTTTCCTTTCGTTTGTAACCCTGCCTGCGTGGCTACTCTGCGGGCTACTCTTTTTACTTTTTAGCAGGAAGTTTCAGAAGACAAGTCTTTAAATATACCCAGATTGCATTCTACTATACAATTTCAAAAAAAAAGCAGCTACAATAAACCATGTAGCTGCTTTTTTGTCTTTCTCAACTATTTTAATAATTCCCTTGTAAAGCGTGAAATACCTCTGTTTATAATGGCATAACAATACTGTTCTCTGGTTCAATCCATCTAATTTGGAGTACAGGTAATCAAAAAAGGCAATCAAAGTCTACATAACCATTCAACAGGTACCAACTATATT
Organism: Zobellia roscoffensis; assembly: GCF_015330165.1. NCBI lineage: Bacteria > Pseudomonadati > Bacteroidota > Flavobacteriia > Flavobacteriales > Flavobacteriaceae > Zobellia > Zobellia roscoffensis. Next base: position 3,041,993 of record NZ_JADDXT010000002.1, on the reverse strand, counting down.
TCCACTTTCTACCTTCTACATATTGGTTTATAGCTTACTCATATCTTAAGGGTTTTACGCCATTGCTCTTTCCTAGTAATCTCAATGAATAAACTAAGGTATGCATTCGTTCAGAAAAGGAGTAAAAACGTACAAACCCACTGAATTTCAGCACAGTGCAGGTAAGTTAGCTCGCTATATTAACATAATATTGTCTTGTTGTTAACAAAAGATTAAGAACCCTATTTAACCCTTAGAGCAATCAAATCAACTAACCATTAATTGCTAAAAAAACCACCAATCAATTAAATTCAAAAAAAGGAAAGAAATGAAAAAACCGAATTTAAAAATAACGAAATGGTTCTTAACACTGTTTCTAATGAACATTGCTAGCTTCTACGCTATTGCACAACAAACTACTGTAACAGGAACAATTACTGACATACAAGGCATGCCCATACCGGGAGCCAATATTGTCCAAAAAGGAACCACCAACGGTGTTGTATCTGATTTTGACGGTAATTATACTATTAACCTTAATGAAGGGTCCGATATTTTAGTATTTACCTATATAGGATATAGTAGTACAGAAGAAACAGTTGGAAACAAAACTATAGTAAACGTAACCTTGAACGAAGATACCCAAGCCTTGGAAGAAGTTGTGGTTATTGGATATGGGACCACCACCAAATCTGATTTAACAGGTTCTGTTGCGTCGGTAAGTGCAGAGGAAATAACTCAAACACCTTCTTCAAGGGTTGACCAAGTTTTACAAGGTAGAGCTGCCGGTGTTCAAGTTACTCAAACTAGTGGTGCGCCAGGCGCAGGCACCGTAATTAGGGTTCGTGGAGGAAATTCAATTACGGGAAGTAACGAGCCTCTTTGGGTAATAGATGGTATTGTAGTAGGAACCAATTTTAACCTCAACAATATTAATGCAAATGACATTAAATCCATAGAAATTCTAAAAGATGCATCTTCTATAGCTATTTACGGTTCTAGAGGTGCAAACGGTGTTGTTTTAGTCTCTACTAAAAATGGTCGTGGTGCAGGAACTGGTAAACCTGAAGTTAGCGTTAACATATTTACAAGTATGCAAATGCTACCTGAACTACCTGACTTTTTATCTCAAGAAGAACAGATTGCTTTTACCAACGAACATGCAGAGTTCAGATCAGCTGCAGCTCCTTTTCCTGATGCCCCATCTACTTACCCTAACAATGATTGGATCGATTTAACAACTGGACCAGCCCCAATTTACAATGCGGATGTATCAATTGCAGGAGCATCAGAAAATGTAAACTACTATAACTCTTTAAACTACTTTAATCAAGAAGGTATTGTAAACACCTCTGGAATAGAAAAGTTTATTTTCAGATCCAATTTAGACTTAAATCTAAGCAACAATTTGAAAGCTGGTTTTCGTATTAATTACTCCAGAATAAAAGTAGACAATGGTCTTACCTCTTTTGGTGGTAATGCCTTCGGAACATTACGTACGCAACCCGCATTTAATGATGATGGCACCTTTAATGGGTTCAATGATGTTATTGGTTCGCCTTTCAGCAACCCACTTGCAAATTTTGAATTGAATACAAACGAGACCTTTACTAATAATCTATTGGCTACCGCATATTTAGAATATAATCCAGCTCCGGCTTGGACAATTCGTTCTACATTTAGTCCAGAATTTAACAATATCAAGCAAAATAGGTTTAATTCTAGCCAATTACCAGGTAATCTTGCCATAGGGGTAACTGACGGTGGAACTGCTAGTGTACGAACTGTAGCAAGTACAGGCTGGAATAATGAAAACACCATACAGTATAGACCCGATATAGGCGAAAATAACGGACTTACAATACTGGGTGGTGCCTCTTTTCAAAAAGTAGAAACTGAGACGGCGGAAGCAGAAGCAGCGGGTATTACCAGTGATGCAACCGGTTTTAATAATTTGGGTAATTCCGATCCCATTAGAGCTATTGTGACCAGTGGTTATAGCGGATTTCAAATTGCTTCTTTTTTCGGAAGAATCAACTACGATTATAAAGATAAATACCTATTAACCTTGGTAGGAAGAACAGATGGTAGTTCAGTTTTCGCAGAAGGCAATAAATATGAGTTCTATCCTTCTGTGGCAGCAGCCTGGAAAATTAGTGAAGAGTCATTTATGCAAAATCATAACTTATTTTCCGATTTGAAATTAAGAGCCAGTTGGGGTCGTTCTGGTAATCAAGCGATTGGACCGTATAGAACATTAGGGGTTCTCACCGAAGCGAATACTACACTTAATGGTTCTGAGGTACCAGGATTAACATTGGGTAGACCTTCAAACCCGAACCTACAATGGGAAACCACTACCTCACTAGATATTGCTTTAGAGGCATCATTATTCGGCGGCAGACTCTTTACAGAATTCAACTATTATCAAAAAGAGACCAACGACTTACTTTTAGACGTAACCATACCCAGACAAACTGGCTTTACAAGTCAATTGCAAAATACTGGGGCTCTTGAAAACAAAGGTTGGGAACTGTTGATAAATTCTACCAACATTTCCAATGACAACTTCAACTGGAATACCACCTTGACATTGGCAGCTAATAAGAATGAAATATTAGACCTTGGAGGTCAAGAATTCATAGATGTTGTTGTAGACCCTATTATAGGTTCGGGTAACACGCGACTAATTGTTGGCGAATCAGTTCCTGTTTATACGGGATTAAATTATCTCGGTACTTGGAAGAGTCAAGAAGAAATTGATGCGTCGGGCAGAACAGACCCACAAGTTGTAGGAGGTCCTCGATTCGAGGATATCAATGGAGATGGTATTGCTTCAACTGAAGACAATGTTATTTTGGGTAGTCCGTTACCTGATTTAATCTTTGGTTTCGAGAACTCATTTTCATATAAGAATTTAGATTTTTCCTTTTTCTTTCAAGGTACAACAGGCAATGAGGTATATAATTTAAGAATGCGAAATCACTATTTTAATAGAGGCGAAACAGTAAAATTTGGAGATTTACGTGACCGTTGGACTGTTGACAATCCAACCTCTGATATTCCTAGAGCAGGCGGCGACTCGGTAACAAATACACCAAGTAACTCAGAGTATGTTGAAGATGGGTCCCATATTCGTCTTAAAACGGTACGATTAGCTTACAATTTTCCAACCGAAACGATATTTAAGGGAGTAAAAAACGCGACTCTATACGTATCAGGAAGTAACCTATGGTTATCCTCTAATACTAGATTGATTGAGCCTGAGGCCAGCAACTTTGGTAGAAGTGGATTGGGCAATATAGCACAAGGATATTTAGATGGACAATACCCTAATCCACGAGTGATAACACTTGGTCTTAACGTAACTTTTTAAAAAAATTAAATATGAAAACAAAGAATATTCTTATATACATCTTCGTGGCATTCTCCTTATTTAGTTGTGAGAAGTTTTTAGAAGAAGAACCAAGGGCGATTGTTGCTCCAGAAACGTTTTTTGCATCTGAAAATGATGCAAGACAAGCTATTCAAGGCACCTATGCTATTTTAAAGAACAATTCTATTTATGGCCAAGTAGGTCTTGATCATTTTTATGACAATGGCGCTGATATTATAGAGCCTAACCGTTCTGCAAATTTTGTTGAGCCCATTGGAAATTACTCTATGAATGAATCTTTAGCAGATGTCTCCGTTCAAAAAATGAGTGTATCAGACACATGGAAAGACCTTTATCGAATTATATTTAATACGAACATTATCATTGACAGAGTTACAGGTAATGAAGCTATACTTGAGGAAGCGCGAACAGAAATTATTGCGGAAGCTACTTTTTTACGAGCGTTGTGTTATTGGCACATTACCAATCTGTGGGGTGATGCACCCTATTATACAGAGGTACTACAATTAGAAGAAGTCAGTCAGTTGGGAAGAACAGATAAAGCTACTATACTTAGTGGTGTTTTATCCGATTTACAACTTGCGCAATCAATTTTACCATCTTCCTATCCTGACGATCAAAGAGGTCGCGCTACCAAATGGGCAGCTGCTATTATTGAAGCTAAAATATATATGAAACAACAAAACTGGCAAGCAGGATTGGACAAGTGTTTGGAGATTATTAATCAATCTCCCCATACCTTACTACCCATTTATGCAGAAGTTTTTGACCCATTAAATGAATACAATGCAGAAATCATTTGGTCTTTAGATTTCGCAAAGGACATTGAAGGTATCTTTGATCCCGCGTTTCCAGGCCAGAATTTTGCCGGGAATAACAGTTGGAGGCCAGCCATGTTCAACCCGCGTTTAAGGGATGAACCTAAGAACACTGACGAAAGAGGTGCCCTAGGAGATGCACTTGCAGCAAATGGACAAGCATTCAACGGAACCGGTTTACAAGTAGCCTCAAAAGATTTTGCTGAAAAATTCCCATTAAATGACTTAAGAAGGGAAGTAAATATTGTAGATAATTATTTGGGGTTCGAATTAAATTTTCCTTACATGGCTAAATTCTGGAATCTTGACTTAGAAACCTCTCCACGTTTCAACCACTCTGATAATCGAATGGTTTTTCGATTGGCTGATGTGTATTTGATGGCTGCCGAATGTGAAAATGAGCTTAACGGCCCGGCAAATGCCTATCAGTACATTCATGCGGTTAGAGAGCGTGCTTATGCTGCCCAAGCCGAATGGGAGCTAGTGGGGCTTAGTCAACAAGAATTTAGGGAAGCCATATACGACGAACGTAAATGGGAGTTAGCCGGTGAGGCACACAGACGGTACGATTTGATAAGATGGGGAATTCTATTGGATGTGGTTCAAAATCTAGAATATCGTTTCTGGGAACCCAATGTAAATATCAAACCTTATCATGTGTTGTTGCCTATTCCCTTACAAGAATTGGAACAAAACCCAATTTTGTTAGAGTCTGACCCTACAAATAATGGATATCGCTAAAACATGAGCGATGTTTTTTTAATCGATTATTTTTTTGAGTTGTTTTGAGTGAGTTGGTAAAGAGGGACAAATAAATTTTGTCCCTCTTTTTTATATACTCTTCTACCAAAAATCACCCACTCCAGAACTCGTTACAATATTTAATATCCATCTGGTAGTGATATAAGAGATTTTCAATTCAATTCCAAAGGAAAAATAGCCTATATGTATTATGAACATAACATGGAGATCAAAAGCTACTTTCCGTTATAAACTATTGGGAGCGTTCCTATCCTACCATTCCATTTCGCGTCATCCACCAATCAAACTTTGTCAACCGCATTGCTCAAAAACTGGATAACCCATTTATCTCTACTGTTTTTCTAAAATTCTCTATCTCCAACTATATTAATCAAAACTCTATACTAAATTTTCAATAAACCAGAGTATTGTTTTCACATCTCACTAAAGGGTGAAAAATAATCCTATTAAGGGGTAAAAACATACAAAACAACTGAATTTCAGTACAGTGCAGGTAAGTATTTTTAAATCTAATAAGTATTATTGGTCAAACGAATTTAATGGAAAAGGATACAATTTCTAAAAAGGTACCCTAGACCTGAAAAGGAAAAAGAGAATATCCCTTCCCTATTCAATTCATATAAATACTCAACAAAAACTAAATTCTAACGAGATGAAAAGAAATTATCACGAACATTTTCAACGCATGTTGGCATTATGCATCATGTTCTTGTTCAGTTGTTATGCAATTGCACAGCAAACAACTGTCTCCGGAACTATAATGGCAACAGATGGGATGCCGGTTCCAGGCGTAAATATTGTACAGAAAGGAACAACCAACGGCGTTGTTTCTGATTTTGACGGCAACTATACTATTAATCTTTCCTCAGGCGGCCGAACACTGGTTTTCTCCTATATCGGTTATAAGACTGTAGAAAGACCAGTAAAAAACCAATCGGTAATTGACGTTACCCTTGAAGAGGACTCTCAAAATCTAGATGAGGTAGTAGTTATTGGGTATGCAGCCGTGTCACGAGAGAAAGTATTGGGGGCATTGACCTCGGTTAAATCCGAAGAAATTGCAGAGGTTACCCCTACAAATGCCTTTGAAGGAGTACAAGGTAGATTGGCAGGAGTTCAAATTGCTACAAATGGTGGGCCCGGTGCAGGTTTTGACATAAGGGTGAGAGGTACATCTACATTTAGCGCAGGAGGTACAGGCCCGTTGTACGTTGTTGATGGTCAGCAATTGGACAATATCGATAATATTGACCCAAACGATATAGCTTCTTTAGAAGTGTTAAAAGATGGGGCCACTACAGCAATTTATGGTACTAGGGGAGCCAACGGGGTAGTATTGATTACCACCAAGTCCGGAAAATCCGGGGAGGTAGATATTGACGTAAATGTGGTTACCGGTATCAACTCATTGAACGGTGCAATACCCGTAGCCAATACAAGACAGCGTTTGTTTTATGAAGATGTGCGAAGAACTCCTGCCCAACAGCAAAACCCTACCGGAACCCAGCGAGACTCCCTTAGCCTGAGGCTGCGTAACTCTTACGACCTACAGGACTTGATTACAAGGGCCGGGTTTAGAAACCAGATAAATGTTGCCCTAAGCGCGGGTAGTGACAAGTTAAAAGCGTATTGGAATAGCGGTTTTCTAAATGAAGAAGGTATCGTTATCAATAGCAAATTTAGGCGAATTAATACCCGTTTTAAGTTAGATTTTACACCAAGCCAAAACTTTTCATTAAGTTCTAGTTTTAATGCGTCTTTTGAAGAATTAAGTGGCTTAAGCGAAAATCAAGTTTTTCAACAATTGGTGGAACGGATTGCCTATTACCCAATCTTTGAGCCTAATGGAGACTTTACACCCGAATTTGGTGGTAGGCAAAACCCGGTTGCGGAAGCTCAACTAAGACAGTTAAAATTAAGGACATGGCGGGGGCAAAGTTTTACCTCGCTTCAATATAAATTTACTCCATCATTTTCTTTCAAATCCACGCTAGGTTTGAATTTTAGATTACGAAAAAACAATGATTTTCAACCATTACTTGTTCTTAATCCTAACAATTCCAACCCCTTGGCCAGCTACAGGGACAGAATGGATTATGATATTCAACAAGAGAATTTTGTCAACTACGTCAATAATTTTGGCAAACATAGCGTATCAGCCTTTGCAGGAATGCAAATTCTTAAACGAAGTGAAGAAAATTTTGGAATATCGAACGCTCAATTTGTCTCTGAAGACATACAAACCTTTAATAATGTGGACCCAAATGGTTTAGGTATCAATGGTGACCAAACGTTCAATACGAGAAGTAATTTGTTTTCACTCTTCGGCGGATTCAATTATGACTTTGACAATAGATATTTAATAAGTGCTACCCTAAGACGTGATGGGTCTTCACGCTTTGGTGACAATAAGGAATTTGGTTATTTCCCATCTGGCTCAATAGGTTGGCGCATTAGCAACGAACCTTTTTTAAAGGGTAACGGAACGGTAAACAACCTTTTGCTACGAGCCAGTTATGGTGAAACAGGTAATGACCGTATTGGTGATTACGAGTTTACCTCCGCCCTTGCACCGGGTGCCGTATATGATGGTATAAGCGGTGTGGCCCCTACTCGGCTGGGAAATCCCGAATTGAGTTGGGAAAGTACAATCCAAACAAATGTGGGTTTTGATTTAGGTATGTTCCAAAACCGTTTGAGAATCAATCTTGATGCCTATAGAAAAGACACAGAAGATCTTTTGGCAAATGTTCCATTACCGGAAGAGTCTGGTTTTAGCGGAATTCGCCAAAATGTAGGTGCCGTTCGCAATCAAGGTATTGAACTTAATTTAGGTGGAACCATCCTGCAATCTAAAAACTTTAGTTGGAACAGTAACTTTAATATTAGTTATCAAGAAAACGAAGTCACCAAACTTGCGGGAGGAACTCCATTTCAATCCGGTGACTACCTTATCGAAGAGGGGCAGCCAATCGGTAATATTTACGGTTATAAAAACCTGGGGGTATATCAATATGATGAATCCAATGCTTTTACCGATGATGGAGTTCAGTTGACTCCTAATTTTGATGCCAATGGAGCATTTACGAACTACACTCTAAACGGTCAAGAATTTACAGGTGATTTCAATCAAATTGAGAACGATGGGCGTGTTGCCGAGGGCGGCGATATCATCTGGGACGATGTCGATGGTGACTTCGTGATCACGAATGAAGATCGGCAAATTATCGGTAACGGTCTTCCAAAATACTTTGGTGGTTTTTCCAATGATTTTGCGTACAAGGATATCAGCCTAAGTTTTCTTTTTGATTTTACATTGGGCAACGATACATGGAGGCGATGGGACGAATTAAGAAATGACCTGAATTCTGGGGGAGAAACCCCAGGGCCGGATCGTATTGAAAATGCTTGGTTGAATCCAGGTGATGTTACGGTTTATCCAAGGTTGACCAGGGTGCCACAAAATAGAGATAGGCCCAATAGTTTCTTTGTTACGGATGGCGGCTTCATCAAGCTCCGATTTATACGTTTGGGATATGATTTGCCAAAATCAATTTTAGACGAATTGGGCTTCTTGAAAAAATGTTCTTTTTATATCTCAGCTAACAACTTATTAACATGGACCAATTATCCAGGTTTTAATCCTGAATTAGGTACTCGTGGTAACCCGCTTCAACCTGGTGTGGACAACTTAAGGTTTCCTAACGATCGCGAGGTAATTTTAGGTCTTAATCTTAAATTTTAAACTAAAAAAGGATGAAAACTAAAAATATAAAAAACTATATAGTGATAGTACTGCCCACTCTGATGGTTTTGATAAGCACCCTGTCATGTGAGGAATTGGTAGATGAATCACCAATAAGCGAAATTGCTCCGGATAATTTCTTCAGGAACAATAATGACGCACAGGCAGCCATTATTGGAATGTACGATGCCATGCAACCTGCTTTTAGGCTTAATCATTACTACTGGGGTGAATTTAGAGGTGACAGTTACATCAATGGCAATGATGGCGCCAATGCCAATAATATTGAGCTGACCACAAACGATGTGACCTCAGGAAATGCCGGTGTTCTTAGGTGGGACGATTTTTATGTGTTGGTAAACAGGGCCAACTTGGCCATCGCCAACATTCCACAAATCAGCGGTTTTGACGCGAACCTTTTGGGAGAGGCACAAGCGATGAGAGCCTATGCTTATTTTCAAGCTATACGGGTTTGGGGAGCCGCACCTTTGTTTACAGAGCCAGTATTGGAAGCTAGCCCAGACCTTCAACGCCCCAGAACCGATGCAACGACCATTCTAAACGAGGTTGTCTTACCGGATATGTTGGCTGCCGAAGAAAACATGAACTTAATGACCAACCCCTATCGGTTCTCATTAAGCAGTATATGGGCTTTCCAGGCAGAAGTTTATGGCTTTTTAGGTGAAGATGAATTAGCGAGGGAAGCACTGCTTAAAGTAGTGAACAGCAACGAGTTCAGCCTGGTAACTTCTGCAAGGGACTGGCAGAACCTTTTTCTTAATGATAATATAGACCCTTTTGACCCTAATTCTTCTAGCTCGGGTCCGTTAAAAATGCAACAAGGGCCTGAATTGATTATGTCAATAGGATTTAGTCTAAATGAAGACCCAGGAACCGGTAACAGAAACAGAGCAGGTATTTTCAATCTGTTTTTTGCCGGTATCCCCTCTTATACATTATCCCCGGCCTTGGAGAATAAGTGGCGTGCCAAATTCCCTATCGATTCCTTGGAATGGGTTACTAAGTACCCGGATACAGATCCTGTCTTGACTACCACAAATGCAGATGGTGAAGAAGAGTTCGTATATGGTGATTATCGGTATTACTTATCCCGGGAGGGAGGGACCAATATAGAATTAAAAGGACTTGGTAACGCTAGGCTCGCCAAGTATAACAAAGTAAATTTTAACCAGTCATTTGATGATAGCGATATGGTACTATACCGGTACGCCAATATAATTTTGTATCTGGCCGAGCTAGAAAACCGACTTGGCAACGATACTAGAGCATTGGAACTGATCAATGAATTTAGAACGGCCAGACAATTACCATTGGTAGATGCCGTGGAATTTGGGGCTACTTTGGAGGAGCGCGAACTATTCATTCTAGATGAGCGCCATTTAGAACTTATTGGTGAGGCCCAAAGATGGTGGGACCTTAGAAGGACCAATAGAGCAATGGAAATACTGAATCCGATATTGGATACCCTTACTGGCGGTGCGCCATTAACAGAGGAAAGGTTACTATTTCCGATTTTTGATGAACATATTATTGAAAACCCTCTACTGGAACAAACCCCAGGGTACTAATTCATAATCAAAAAACTTATTTAAAATGAATATACTAAAGAATATAAAGATTTTGCTCTTAGCCGGCCTTATGGTCTTTTTACATGGCTGTGATTTAGACCTGCAGGAACGATTTGTATTTGAGCCAGATGTAGATCTTACCGATCCTTTTGACAACCTTACGGCATGGGAATTTTTCACCTCAGACCGAGTGAATGGCGATTTCAATGAAGATGGGGAACTTATTGGTGATAATTATGATTATTTGGCGGCAGCTATTGAGGCCGCTGATATGATCGATGAATACAATTCCACCAACAGTGACAGAACCTATCTAATGCTGAATAACAACGCATTTACTGGAGGAGGGAATGTTATAGAATTAATAACAGGCTCAGAAGAAATTGCTGAGGGCGAAACCCCTGCAGAGGTAATGACCAGAGCGGACATGAATGTGTTAAGATTGATTTTACAATACCATATCATTACCACTTACATTACACAGAATGACCCCCTATTTGTATATGATGTTAATTATGAATTTCAAACTCTAATTCCGGGAGAAGCTGGAAAAATAGTATTGAGGCGTGATAATCAGTTAAGAATTGATGTAAACACCAACCCTGCCCCACTTCCCAGTACGGCCACGGGCGGTGGAAACAATGAACGTTTGCGCAACTACAATTATGTTTTTAAAAATGGCATAGGACATAGTTTGAACGATCCGGTCAGAAACCAACCTTATCCACCTTCCAACAACTAAGCACTACCCATTAATTAGGTTGTACATGTAGTAATCCTCTGGTTTAAAACAACCTTATTCCAGAGGATATTTACCCTTAATACTCCCATTATACTGTCTAAAAATAAGAAGTCGCCTCTAAGTTATCCTTATTCAAAATTTTAGTGATGCAACGCACGGCTTTCACAACCCTAAACATTAAAACACCCAACATAAATAAAATCAAATGTATTCACCTAAGTATATAAGTATAGGTAATTGAAACAAAAGCCCGAAGACCAAACCAAAAGAACAGATTCCAATGAAAACAAGTATAAAAGCTTCGATTGTTTTACTCTTTTTTATTCTACCACACCTAAATTTTTGGGCTCAACAACAAATAGATCTACACGATGAGAAACCCAATGTCATTTTCATTTTGACGGACGACCAACGTTTTGATGCTTTGGGTTATACTGGGAATAAACTTATATCTACCCCAGAAATGGATAAGTTGGCCAAAGAAGGTACTTTTTTTTCTCAAGCCGCGGTAACAACCCCGATTTGTGCAGCAAGTAGGGCAAGTATCCTTACCGGTCTTTACGAACGTTCACACAATTACAATTTTAGCACAAAGAAAATCCGTGACGCATATATGCAAACCTCCTACCCTAAAATTTTAAAAAATAATGGATATTATACCGCATTTTATGGAAAATATGGAGTGCGCTATAATGGGTTGGATGAACAATTTAATGAATTTGAATCTTATGACCGTAATGCTAAATATCCGGATAAACGCGGTTACTACTACAAAACCTTAGGTAAGGATACGGTTCATTTAACAAGATATACAGGGCAGAAAGCCCTAGACTTTATAAACTCAAAAAATAGCTTGCGCCCCTTCTGTCTATCCTTAAGTTTTAGTGCTCCCCATGCTCACGACTCGGCAGAAGATCAATATTTCTGGCAGGAAGAATCAGATAAATTACTTCAGAATAAAAACGTTCCGTCCGCAAAACTAAAGGATGATCAATATTTTAATGCTCAACCCAACTTTGTAAAATCAGGTTTTAATAGGTTGCGTTGGAGCTGGCGATACAATACTCCGCAAAAGTACCAACATAGCGTTAAAGGCTATTACCGTATGATTTCGGGCATTGACAGGGAAATTACCAAAATCCGAAAAGCACTCAAAAAAAAGGGACTCCACAAGAATACGGTTATTATTGTAATGGGTGACAACGGATATTTCTTGGGAGAGCGTCAACTTGCGGGCAAATGGCTACTTTACGACAATTCTATTCGGGTTCCCTTAATTATATACGATCCTAGAATCAAAAAACAGAAAGATAGCGAAGAGCCTGCCCTTAATATAGATATAGCCCCTACAATTTTAAGTCTTGCCGGAATAACACCACCTAAAGAATACCATGGAAATAGTTTAATGCCCATTATCAAAAACCCAAATAACAAATTAGAGCGAGACACTATTTTATTTGAACATCTTTGGGAATTTGAACATATACCACCCAGTGAAGGCGTACGAACCAAAGAATGGAAGTACATCAGATATATTAATGATATGTCACTAGAAGAACTCTATAACCTCAATAGTGACCCACAAGAAATAAACAACTTGGCCAAAGCTCCTCAATACCGTTCTATTTTGGAGAAGCTCAGAAAAAAATGCAATGCTCTGATCCATGAGAAAACAGACCCTTATTTTGATGGTCCCAAATCACTCCAGGTCGTAATTCAAAAAGCTCCCCAAGGTATTCCAGAATTTCATTGGCAACCGGCAAACAAAAACTTCCAGCAAACTTCGTATCAAATATTATTGGCTTCATCAAAAGAAAACATCAATGACAACATTGGAGATTTATGGAACAGTGGGCAAGTCAATGAAGAGAAACACTATGTCCCAAAAAATGGTAGAATCTATCTAAAGGACGGGGGAACATACTTTTGGAAAGTTCGCATTTGGGATAACAAAAATAGGTTCTCCAAATATTCAGAATATCAAACCATTCAACTTAACAATTCCAAATAAAGACGTTGCTATCGGCATAAACATCTAGCTTTTGCAGGATAGTGCAAGATACATTTTACCAGACAATAACGTATTTTACCGCCGAAAATGAAAAATAAATTCCAAAATAAGTCAAATAAACACATGTTTGGACTATTGGTACTGCTCTTAACCTCAATTAATACAATATCCCAAATGCAAACACGGGCTTAGAGATAATTCTGGCGGACAAGTTATTACACGAAGTTTTGTAATCAACACTAATGACCATAAAGAGAAGGTTTTTTTTTGATTCTGACGATTATAGAACAATGCTGCGGATGGGCACCAACGCTAAGGTCAATCATTTGGAGTTGCACAATTTAAGCTCTTTTACCGGTAGAGCTTAGACCAAGAGTGCTTAATAAAATAGTCAAATCAACCGGAACAACTCAAATTTCCAAAAAATGAAAGGCAAAACAAAAATTACCGCTTTACTCCTCATTGTTCTAACCATGGGACTAACGTCCTTTAGCATACAGAAAGTCCAAATACACCAATTGGTAACGGAGTATAAAACCAATCCTATTGGTATTGATGTCCTAAAACCCAGATTAAGCTGGCAATTAGACTCCAACAAAAAAAATGTAAGCCAGACTGGTTACGAAATTCGTGTAGCAGATTCAAAAAATGATTTACAAGGAGGAAAAAACCTCATTTGGACATCTGGAAAAATAGAAAGCCAGCAATCCGTTAATATTGTTTATGAAGGCCCAGAACTTAAATCTATGCAGCGCGTATATTGGCAAGTACGGGTGTGGGACAACAAAAACAGAGCTTCGGTGTGGAGTACTCCCGCCTATTGGGAAATGGGTATTTTGGACAAAGCCCTATGGACTGCATCTTATATTGCTATGGATGATATTACTACCGAAAAGAAATCGCATCCGTCACAGTATTTTAGAACGGAATTCCAAACAAATAAAACCATCGCTTCGGCTAAGGTACAAGCCACTTCTTTAGGAGTGTATGAACTTTACCTGAACGGAAAAAAAGTAGGCAACGATCATTTTACTCCAGGTTATACAACATATAACAAAAGGTTGCAGTACCAGACCTACGATGTTACCAATATGCTGAAAGACAAAAATGCAATTGGTGCAATTGTAGGCGATGGTTGGTATAGAGGAAACATAGGCTGGAAAGGCGATTATGCCTTTTACGGAAACCAACTGGCCCTGCTAATACAATTGCATATAAACTATACCGATGGAAGTAGTGAAACTATAGTAAGTAATGGTGATTGGAAAGCATCTTACGGCCCTATACTTGAATCTGATATGTATAATGGTGAAAAATACGATGCCCGACTAGAGATGGACGGTTGGAATCAAAACGGATTTGATGATAGTAATTGGAAAAAAGTGGAAATTCTAGACCATTCCAAAGATATTCTGGTAGCGCCACAAGGACCTCCGGTAAGAGCAACTGAAGAAATAAAACCCAAAAAGCTCATTACCACCCCCAAAGGAGAGGTGGTATTGGATTTAGGACAGAACATAGTGGGCTGGGCCAGAATGAAGGTACAAGGCCCAAAAGGTTACAAGGTTACCCTTAAGTTTGCGGAAGTCCTTGATAAAGATGGTAATTTCTACACCACAAACCTACGCGCTGCTGAGGCAACGGATAGTTATATTTTAAAAGGTGAAGGAGAAGAGGTTTTTGAACCCCATTTTACCTCCCATGGTTTTAGATATATTCAGGTCATAAATTATCCGGGAAGCTTAAATCCTGATGCTATTACAGGAGTTGTAATTCATTCGGATATATCGCCTACCGGAAGCTTTACCACTTCAGACCCAATGATCAATCAATTACAGAGTAATATTCAATGGGGACAACGAGACAACTTTTTAGATATTCCTACGGACTGTCCACAGCGCGATGAACGAGCGGGCTGGACAGGTGATGCTCAAGTTTTTAGCATGACTGCTGCTTTTAATTTTGACGTAGCTACATTTTATACAAAATGGTTAAAAGATTTAGCCTTGGACCAGCACGATAACGGATCCGTGACCAACGTAGTGCCTGACATTTTAACGGGAGGAGAAGGTGTTAGTGCCAAAGGTGGCGCCACAGGCTGGGCAGATGCTGCGGTAATTATTCCGTGGACGGTATACCAGTCCTATGGGGACAAACGTATTTTAAAAGAGCAGTATGATAGTATGAAAGGTTGGGTAGATTTTATGGCTCTGAAATCAGGTGAGGACTATTTATGGAACGACCCCAAGCATTGGCATTGGGGAGACTGGTTAGCCTATAATGCGGACAAACCCGATTACAATGGATCTGTTACCGAAAAAGATTTAATTGCTACCGCATACGCCTATTATTCTACGTCTCTCTTTAGCAAAATAGCCGCCGTATTGGGGAAAACGGAAGACATTGAAAAATATGCCGAGCAAGCCAAAAGCATAAAAAAAGCTTTTGTTCAAGAGTATGTTACCCCAAACGGGCGTTTGGTCTCCCATACGCAAACGGCTTATGCAATGGCCCTTTCCTTTGATCTGATTCCTGAAAATTTAAAAGAAAAATCCGCTGAATACTTCGCTCAGGACGTGAAAAAATTCGGGCATTTGACTACAGGTTTTTTAGGGACACCCCTACTCTGTACAACCCTTTCCAAAATAGGTCGCGATGATTTGGCCTTTATGTTGCTCAACAGAAAAGAATTTCCGTCCTGGCTTTATCCAATAACCATGGGAGCCACAACTATTTGGGAACGATGGGACACGCAAAAACCCGATGGGACTATTATTGAGGGTATGAACAGTTTTAATCACTATTCGTACGGTGCCATTGGAGAATGGCTTTACACCTATGTAGGAGGATTGAGAATAGACCCTAAAAAACCAGGTTATAAACACATCATATTTGACCCTCACCCAGGTGGAGGGTTGACAGCTGCAAAGGCTGAATTCATATCCCTTTATGGAAAAATAAAATCTGACTGGGAGATAAAAGATAGCGAATTTCATTATGAAGTAACCATACCCGCTAATACTACCGCATCTGTAACGTTATCGGGAGCTACACTAGAAAACATTAAGCTAAACAGCGCTAAGTTAAAAGCCGAAATGCAAAAAAACTTAAAGCAAACGCAGCAAGGTGTACAGCTTGAACTGGGTTCAGGAACTTACCGCTTTTCGTATCCTCAACCGGCTAAATAAAATCACCCATTACTATTTGGGGAGAACACCAAAGCCCAGCTTTAAAAGCTGGGCTTTGGTGTTCTAGGATAAATGCGACAATAAGTTGGTACTAAAAAATGTAATTGACCAAGAAATGGAGCATAAAGAAAGCTACAAAGACCAAGCTCTGCCTCCCGATACTTCCTGTAAATCTATACATCCTTTTTGTGCGCCCGGAATAGGGTCATAGGCCATGACCTCTTCCCCAATAATTTTACTAACTTTAAAAGCTTCTATTCCCCTAATTCGTAATGAATTCAAAACAAAAAAATTAACCGCATCATCGGATGGTAGTTGAGCTCCCTCCTTTTTGGAGGCAGCTACCTCCATATTCCATTTCTTTTTATTCTCGGCATCAGCCTTAAAATAATGGGCTACCCTTTTTTCTATATCACCTTCCGTTAAATCACTTGAGACGTTCTTTCCTGATTTTTCAAGGGTTGTAGACGAATACTGCTCTACACCTGCTTTAAAAGCTGTTTTTTCTTTTTCCGTAGATATAACATCTAGATAGCCATCTATAAATTGGGCCAAGTTCAAATCTGTTGCTCCAGGCACATCTGAAGTCTTAGGTATCATTACCTCTAAGGTCTTTGAAACAATATCAGCTTCATCGGGCGAAAAAAATACAGGGTTCCATGAAACCTTTTTTTCTTCGGTACAACTTTGAATAAGTGTGACTACAGCAGATGACATAGTTAAGGCGCCTAGCGATAATCCAATGTTCTTAAGTGCTTTTCTTCTTTGCAAAACGACTGTTTAAAGGTTCATTTTCTTTAATTCCTCTACAGCATGATTGGCTGCTCTTGCCGTTAGAGCCATGTATGTTAGTGAAGGATTTTGACATCCTGCAGAGGTCATACAAGCTCCATCGGTAACATATACATTAGGCACTTCATGCAACTGGTTGTATTTATTTAAAACCGAAGTTTTTGGGTCTTTGCCCATTCTAGCTGTACCCATTTCATGGATACCACCACCCATGTACGATTTCCTCAAGTTGGCCCTAACATCTTTAAATCCTGAATTCTCAAGCATTTCTTGAGCCTGTTCAATCCAGTCTTTTTTCATCCGTTTTTCGTTGTCTTTGAACTCGGCATCAAAAACAATAGTAGGTAAGCCGTAGTCATCAAGCTTATCATAATTTAAGGACATATGGTTTTCATGATACGGCAATACTTCTCCAAAACCGCCCAAGTTAATTCGCCAACCTCCAGGTTCCAGCATAGCTGCTTTCAATTCTTCTCCGTAGGCATACTCTGGAATAATAGTACTATAATCATTACGTCCGGCACTACCTTGGTACCCGTAACCCCGTATAAAATCTACTTTTTTAGAGGTGGAATTTACATTTCTAAACCTTGGTATATAGAATCCGTTAGGTCTCCGGCCCTTATAATATTTATCATCATAGCCATCTATTTTTCCGCTTGCACCACCGCCTAATTGATGATCCATAATATTATGGCCCAATTCACCACTGGCGTTGCCCATACCGTTTGGAAAAACATCTGACTTTGATTGCATTAAAATTGCTGTAGAAGCCATGGACGAAGCACACAAGAAGACAATCTTGGAATTAAACTCTATAGTTTCCTTAGTTTTAGCATCTACAATTCTAACTCCTGTAGCTCTTTTTGTGTTCTTATCGTACAAAACCTCGGAAACGATTGAATCTGGTCGTAGCGTCATATTCCCCGTAGCTTCCGCCATAGGTAAAGTTGATGAATTGGAGCTAAAATAACCACCGTACGGACACCCACGTTTGCACCGGTTTCTATATTGACAGGTTCCTCTACCCGCTCCCGGTTTTGAGCCTTCCGTTATATGCGCAACCCTGCCTATGGTAAGTACACGATCATCATATTTTTCAGAAATACCATTCTTTAAATGCTCTTCCACGCAATTGAGCTCCATAGGTTTTAAAAACACGCTGTCCGGTAAATGGGGCAAACCTAGGGCTTCACCACTGATACCTACATGTTTTTCTACGTGCTCATACCACGGTTTTATATCTTTATATCGAATAGGCCAATCTACACCAATACCGTCTTTGGCATTGGCTTCGAAATCCAAATCTGACCACCGGTACGTTTGTTTACCCCATATAAGGGAACGGCCACCAACCTGTGTACCACGAATCCAATCAAATCTTTTTGTTTCATCATAATCATATTTTGAATCGTCATTGAAAAAATGACGTGTGGTTTCATCAAACCCCCAACGTGATTGTTTTGGGTATTTTTCCTTTATTTTAGCCGGGGTCTCACCTCCATTTGGTAAGTCCCACGGATCAAGATTCATAGTGGGATAATCCACTACATGTTGTACCATCCTTCCACGCTCCAGAACTAAAGTTTTCAATCCGTTCTCGCAAAGTTCTTTCGCTGCCCATCCTCCGCTGACTCCGGTACCGACGACAATAGCATCAAAATTTTCAGTATCTAGCTTAACTGACATTTATCTCTTATTTAATTATTATCAAACCACAGTAGAGTATAGCTCACCACAACAATTAGTATATCTTACTTAAAACGCTTCTAAAATTAGGTATTGTAAGACGTAGGAGTGTCCTGCTCTGTACTGCCAAGGTCTTAATTAGACCAGTAAAAAAAGAAACAACCTTATTTTTCGACCGCTTTACTCGGTATAAAGCCTATTCTATAAGTTTGAGAAATTACTTTATCATTTTCACGAATTTCGAAAGGTTTCTGATAGATAGACCAAAAATTGGGGATTTTGCCATCGGACCCCACTATTTTATACCCAATAGAAGCTCCATCAGTATGGCTGCTGATGGATACCTCTCCGTTTAAAATACTAATTTGAGGTTCTACCGTAACGGGCTGGGTCTTGGAACCGTTCCACAGCTTTGCAATCAGTTCTTTTTCCGGCTGGTTGGGCACGTCCCCTATTTCCTTAAGCCACCGGTCCATCTCGGTACGCAATTCCTTCAATTTTTCTTGGTACTGAGGGTTTTCGGCAAGATTGTTCAACTCGTAGGGATCAACAGCGCAATCGAATAACTCTTCTTTGGGTTTGCTTTTCCTAAACCATTGCGATTGCGCTTCGTTTAACTTTCCTTCATCACGTAAGCGCAACAGTTCTTGCATGGCCGGAATTTTTTCCCTGTATGCTACCGGCAAGTAATACTCCTGTTCGGGCCTGTAATTTCTAATGTATTTGAATCGAGAGTCGCGAACGGCACGGATAGCATCGGTAAACCCGTCAAAACGGTCGGCCGCGGCATGTATGTATTCACGTTCACTCACCGATTCATACTTACCTAAAAAAGCCTGTCCCTGCATATAACTGGGAGGTTCTACCCCGATCAATGAAAGTAATGTGGGTGCAAAATCTACAAAACTAAGTAATTCATCATTTCTAATTCCAGCAAGTTGTTTATTTGGAAATCTTACGATAAGGGGCGTATTTAATCCGGAATCATAAATCAATCTTTTCTCCCTCGGCAAGGGGCCACCATGATCACCGTAAAAGAAGATGATGGTGTTCTCTAACAGGCCATCTTCTTCAAGTTGTTTCAATACAGCTCCAACTTGTTTGTCCATTTCAGCTATGTTATTGTACAGTTTCCACATATCACGGCGGACTTTTGGAGTATCGGGCAAATACGGGGGAATATCAAATTTAGTATCCTTAGGTAGATGTACTGGCGTTTCTCCCTCCGTCATTCTATTTTTAGCATGTGAAGCCCCAAAATTTTCCCATTTATAACTTCGGTCGCCCAAATGGTAGTTTCTGGTTTCAATTTCCCTAAAACCATAAGGTTCAAAGAGACCCGATTCATGGGTCTCGGTAAAATTCACAATCGAAAAGAAAGGTTGATTTTCGGCTTTATTACGCCAATGGGCATACTCACTACTTTCGTCCCAACCGGTTTTGGGAGCTTGGAATTGGTAATCCTCTTTGTAATTATTAGTGCAGTAATACCCTTCCATGCGTAGAAGTTCACTCACCATACGCGCTTCATGTGGAGGAACGGCACCATATTTAGGCAAGCCGGTGACCTCGGTATACGAGGTGGTACGCATGTGATTGGCGCCAATGCCTGAAGGATACATACCCATAATAATGGCAGCGCGGCTTGGGGCGCAAACCCCAGAGGTAGAAAACATATTCGGATAAACAACCCCCTCAGCTGCCAAGCGACTTAAATTTGGGGTTACAATAGTGGAATCACCAAAAGCCGGTATGTATGGCCCCATGTCTTCGGTTACCAACCACAGAATATTGGGGCGAGTTGGTAAATCTTTCTTCACAGCAGTGTCCAACACCTTATTTATATCTTTTCGTTTTGTATGACACCCTCCTATAATAAGAATGACCAATAACAATAGTGCGGCAACTGGACTCAAAAGTAGTTTTTCAATTTTCATACGAATTATTTTGGTCTATTCTATTGATAATTTAAAATTTTGTTCGTCATTTTCTTCAATATTCCAGTTTATGAATAAAGAGACAGAACCTGACAAGCTGTTATTAATAAATTCCGGTTTAGCATCGGGTCCAAACTCTGTTGGTTTTTTCCATTTAGAACCTACTGCAGATATAACATTAAAAAAGTAAAAGCCCTCTTTTTGTGGATACTTCCATGAAGCCATTTTTGAATTAAAGCCATTTATCGGGTTCAATACACCAAGAATTAAGTCACTATTATTTTTAAAGCCTACAGAAACATTATTTTCCATGTAAAATATGGCCCATTTCCACGGAGCAAAACAACCTTCAAATTCAGGTTGATTGTATACTTCACCGGGAATGTTAATTAATTTATCTACTGCGTGAACATCATAAATACCACCTTCAACACGGTTTTTCCAAATTCTAGCCGGTCCTTCTCCCAACCAGCGTTTACTTTTTACGGCTTTGGGGTTTACTTCCATACCTATACCAGCATATTCGTAAAATCCATATTCTGGAGAATACTCATAATCGAGTTTTATTTCCCCAGAAGGCATTATGGTCCATTCTAATTGATCAAAACCATTTGTATTTTTAGCTTCAATTATAAAATTGCCCTGTACTTGTTTAACTGAAGCTTTTACCTCTACCGTTGAAGCTTCTATTTCGCTTATTGAATCTGTTCTTTTTGTTGTAATTAACGGAAAATTTTTAATACTGGTTGATTTGCCTTCTACCGCTATTGTTTTAAGTACACCTTTATTTTTATCAAATACTAAAGTAGTTGTGCCAATATAAAATTGAAATGGATTAGTTTGATCTTGAATAATTTTATTTCCCTTAGAAACCTGAAAATAAACGGTTTCTTGCTCTAGTATTAGCCGTTTCTCATAGACCATTACATTTTTATTATCAAAAACCTCTATTGCTAATGCATCGAATTTTGGAAGGTTTTGTGGTAGGGCTAATTTTAATAAACCGGTAGTATTCGGTAAAACATTAGGTGAGGTTGCCTTACCTGTTGCAACAGTTCTAAAGCCTGAAGTTGATGTATTGGGAGTTTCAAAAGCTATAAGTTTCCAATTGATCCGACATTCATTTAAATTCACAAAATCAAACTTATTTTGAATTGTTAATTCGCCTTTAAAATTCGATTTAATTTTTTCTTCTTTAATAATAACCGGTGACCATATTTCCCTAACAGCATAATAACTGCCATCTTTTTCAGAATTAGGACCTACAATGCCATCTGGTGCATTATTACCTTGGTTAAATGGTTGATTGTTCATATCTGTTCTTCTCAGACCTTCATCAAAAAGTGCCCATATCATTAAGCCCCCACCAACTTTAGATTTTTCGATAGCGTCCCAATAGGTTTTTAAATTTGCTCCGCCGCCGCCATCATATAATGCATGCAATGTTTCATTTGGTAATACAATATGATTTTCTTCAAATAATCGTTTTGATAGCATATCATAAGACGGATAAAAATTTGTTTTAACTATATCAAAATCAGGAGAATAATTTTTATAAATATCCCCTGTTTTAGTTTCATTTTTTAAAGGTCTTCGTTTTTGAATATCCCATTTAAAAAAATCTTTATCGAACTCTGGATTATGTGCTAAATGGTTTCCGTTGCCCCAAAGAATAACAGATGGGTGGTTGACATCTCTAACTACCAATTCTTTCACCAATTTACTTCCTGTTTCATTTGGGTGTGGATGTCGCCAACCAGGTAATTCATCCATAGCCATTAAGCCTAAAGAATCGCACAAATCTAGAAATTCTGCATCTGGGGGATAATGACAAATACGTACCGTATTAAAATTCATCTCTTGCATTAGCTTAACATTGTGCAGCATGTCTTGCTTTGTTAGCGTACGGCCTGTTTCTGGTCTAAAACTATGCATGTTGGCACCTTTTAATAGAATCCTTTTTCCATTGAGGTAAAAGCCATCATGGTCCCTAACTTCAAATGTTCTAAAACCAAATTTTTGTTTATACGTATGTAATATTTGATTTTTAGATGTTATTGAAACTTCAACACTATAAAGATTTGGGTATTCATGAGACCACAATTCAATATTTTTAAAATTAGCCGTTAATCGTGTTTTGTTCTTGAGTAATTCTTTTGAAAAAGATTTCCCAATTTTTTGATGACTAGCATCAAAAAATTGAGCTTCGACCATTAATTTACTCATAAACCCGTCTGTAAAAACATCCATTTGAAAATCGCCGTTCATTTGTGCGTCTATGGCAACTCTTTCAATATAATTTTGGGGTACTTCTTCTATAAAAACTGGTCTAAAAATGCCACCAAAAAGCCAATAGTCCGCAATACGTTCAGCTTTTACAACTTGTGGGTGTTTAGCTGGTTTTAATACTTCAACTTCTAATAGATTAGCACCGTTTTTAAGAAAGTCAGTTATTTCATATTTAAACTCTGTAAAGCCGCCAATATGAGTATCGCCTACTTTTTTTCCATTTAAGGTTACAGTAGTTTCTGTCATAGAACCTTGAAAAACTATAAAATACCTTTTATGTGTGGATGTTGAAAATTTGAAGTTATGACGGTAAAAACCAATTTCAGGATTTGTTTCATAATCCTCATGATCTTTACCATAAGTATAATAGCCAAAACCTTTAGTTTCCCAATTAGAGGGTACTGGTATGGTCGTCCAGTAACCACTATTTCTACCTGTAGACATTTTAAAATCCCAGTCTATCGCTGTATCAGCGTAAGTGCCTGATAGATATGTTTTGGTTTGGGCTTTAATTTCCTTTCCTAGGAAAAAGGTAGTCAATAATAGTAGAAGTATATTTTTTTTTATTGTAAGTATCATCCTTTAATATTTGAGATTACTTTTGCGGTCGTTTACAGAACCTTATCTCCTATGAGCAACATTTTTCTTATATCTGATCTTAGCTCTTTTCGACTACAACATTTTGCTATCTGGGCGTGCTTGACCAATATTGGTTGATATCTAAATGCTTTATTATTTAGTTTATATTGAAAGGTCTTGCGCTCGTTAGACATCTATATATAGTGAACAGACGTTTTTCAATCGTTTCTCATCCAGTACTAAACCAAAACCGGGTACCGGGTCTAAGACATAGAACCCGTTAGATTGTTTTTTTGTTGGTGATTGAAGAATGCAATCTAGGTATGGTTTTGAATCTTCTTTTTTTTCTATTGCCTCTACCCATTCGGAGCCTGAACCTATGGCTACTTGTTGCCATGCTGAACACGCCGGGCCAACTAAACTGTCATCTCCAATCATAATTTTACCTCCAAAGTCTTTAATTTTTTTTGCCAAAACTGCAGTTTGTTTAAAGCTGCCCATTGTTGATGGATGTAAGTTGAAAATACGACCCATGCCAGGGGATATGGTTTTGATGCCTTTCCAAGAAGGTCTCAATGGCTTGTCTGGTATTAACGATAGATTACCTACCATTTTCTGAAGCTGCACCCATTGATGGGTCTTTAAATTGGCTGGGTCTTCAATTGCATCTAAACCATATGCAGTAAAAAGTTTTAAGGTATCTGCCAATTCTTCTAACGAATCCCAATCTTTATATCCGCCGTTTACATCCGAAATAACTTGGGCATTATCACCTATTACTTTTCGTATAGTTTTCAACAGTTTTAGATCTAGCTTCTTATCTCCGTACATTTTGAATTTTAGATGGTGAGCCAAATTTTCTTCTAGACTTTTTTCCGCTTCTTTTCTGACTTCTTCTTCATTTTTATAAAGTATGCAATACAGACCAGGTACGGCAGCCCTATAGGGTAAATTCAGCAATTCTATTGCCGGTTTCCCTTGTATTTTACCACTTATATCTAGCAGAGCCACGTCTATAAACTCCATTTCCTTTAAGCTTGTCCCACTTTCTGGTAGCTGCTGAAATTCCAATAATTTCTGAGCGTTCTCTATAGATAGGCCCTTATATTGTTTTACATAGTTTACCCAATTTATTGGGTTTATATCAGGAGTATTGCGAGAAGCCGGTATTTCTGACCAACCGTAATAATCACCGGCAGAAACCTTCATAAATAAATGCTGGCGATTGTACCATGTGCCAAAAGAGAAATACCTGGGAATATTTATATCATACTTATACAATTCAATTTTTGTAATCTTTTCGTTCAAATACTCCGCTTTATTGATACTACCTAAAGCGGATAGTAATGGATATGTTGTTCCTATAGCACCAAGCGCCGAAATCCCTTTCAAAAAATGTCTTCTATTTGTCTTCATATTTTTGGGTTTTCATACCAAATAATTCCTAATCCTTCATTATTTACTCCTGCATTTTCTTCACAAGTAAGTACATCCAAATCGCCATCGCCGTCCAAATCTATTAGCTCTATTCTGTCATATTTTATACCATCTAAACCACTTATGTTATGCCATTCCCAATTTCTTTCTGTTGGACTCTCTTTGAAGGACAGCCAATAAACGCCAGATTGGCCCTCTTGTTCAAAAGTATTTGAAGTGTGTACAATGTCTAGTTTTCCATCCATATCAATATCTCCAGCTTTTACGGCCTTTGCTCTACCTGTTGTTTCGGAAATTTCTATATTGAACGTCCTCCAATTTAAACCGGTATCATCTAACCTTTTCATAAATACAATTTTTTGGTTGGTATATTCTGTTGCTATAGCATCTTCTAATCCATCTCCATCTATATCTGCCATATCCATAAACATCACTCTTGTATCTTTTGCTCCAATGAAATGATTTTTCCAAAATTTCTTTTGTTTTCTTTTTATTCCTGGATTTTCTAACCAACGTACACCATTTGTTTTTCCTTTATTTCTATCGGAAACCACAATGTCCAAATCACCATCACCATCCATATCTCTTGGTATGACAGACATTACCCAAGTAGCATTGCTTATAGGATAGTATTTCCATTTACCTATATTTCTTGGATTCTTTGGTGCTTGAAACCAACCTATTTGTGCATTTTTATTTTTTGAGCCTACTATAATATCTAATCCATTCGTATCATCTATTTGCATGGGAACGGCAAACATCCACTGTGTAATATTTTCTGAAGAAGGAATAACCTCTGATTTCCATTTATTAGTGTCTAAATAATCTACCTTATTAGAAGGTGCCCAATTGATGTATACTTTTTGATGTTTCCACTCTGTACTACTAATCACATCTACGGCACCATCATTATCAAGATCTGCAAAAACAGCATCTTCTACATGTGATGTTTTACCAACAGTAACGGAAGACCATTTTTCTTTAGCTTTTTCGTGACTTGGGTTTATATATACTTTTGTATACCCACCTTCTTCCCATCCTGTGGTAATATCTAATAAGCCATCATTATTTACATCCATTAACCTAACGCCATCGGCTCCGCTAAGGGAATTGTCAATTATATGTCGCTGCCAATGCGTGCTTTTACCAATATAAAAATTAAAATTATCCGCTAGAGATAATGATGCCTGTGCAAAGGCACCACTACCGAGAATTGAAAAAAAGAATATAAGGGAGGTTTTCATCTCACTATTAATATGATATCCAAAATGTTGCACTAACAGGTTTTAATAATAATCTACATTTAGTAAAGTCCTGATCTTTAATCTTTAAGTGGGATGCTTCTTTAAGGTGCTGAATAGTTCCATCATGTGGACTTGCCTGGTATAAATCTAGTTTTCCTCTAAGGACCACCTCAGTTTCTATAGTTTCATCGCTAGAATTAGAAAAGAAGTAGATATCCTTACCATCCTTAACTTTATGTATGTAATTGAACTTTCCAATATTTGTAGATAGTTTTGGGTTTGGCAAAAATTCAACATCTGTAAGCAAACGAGTCTTTATTGCTTCGTACAAATTAGAGCTGTTAGGGTTGGGAATATGGATAGCTTGTCCTGCTGCTGCATTCGTATGAATTTGTGTCCCATAAAATAAGCTGTCTTCTGGATTCACCTTAAATATTTCAACTACTAAATCCCTAACTTTTATATCCTGACCTATTTCAGATGACTTAAAAGGTAGTTGGCCTGTGGAAATTACCAAACCGCCCTGGTCATAATATTCCTTTATTTTCATCAAAGTTTTTACTGAGATAATCTTACAACCTGTAAGTATAAGGGCATCGTACTTTTGATTGTTTTCCTGATTGTTCAAGCGTATTGATCCTTGCTTTATCTCATATTTATCATCCAAAAAATATTCTGGATGGATAAATGTAAAATCTTGTCGAATGTCATTTGTCAATAGACCACTAATTTCTTGGTAGTTGGTTTCTGGCGATACGTAGAAACCTTGTCGTGGATTGTCCGGCGCTTCAAAACGATACCAACCGGCTAATTCTGCAAATGGATATAACACTCCAATATTTGCGACACGTTTACCTCCTTGTAATAACATACAAGACCTTCCTACAAAATTGGAATAAGCCGATAAGGCAGGTGCCAGCTTTTTACTATCAGGAGAAACCAAAGGTGAAATATAAACCTCGTTAGGGTTATACCACATTCCATGGGGCACTACAAAATTTACTCCTCGCGAGAAAAGGTCCATTGCAGAGCGATATAACATTAACGAATCAAAAGTCTTCTCTTTATATGCACCATAGATTTCTGTAGAAACAACTGGCTTGTCATAATAATCTGCAGCTGAACTTATGAGCTTATGGCCGTTTTGACCAAATTGATACTCAATAATTGCGTCTGTTAGGGGAATTTCGGTATGACGGAAAAACTTAAAGATATCTCCGTTCATATCTATTGGAGTAGGATCATAGTTTCCTGGAGGATGCCCTGTATCCTTTAGCCCGTTTTCTTTAGCCCATTCCCCAACCAGTTTAGGAAACCCTTCTGCCAGTAATTCTGCACGGGTATTGAAAAAAGCATGTCGTACAGCTTCAGTTTCAGGGCCAATATTATACCATAAGGCTGGATACCAAGGTTTTGGGTCAAAACCATTTAATTCCTTAAATTTTTCATTGAAAAGTCCCGTCCATGTTCTTGGGTGCTTCCAAAAACCCACATCGTCAAAAAATGTCATTTTTATGGTTGTTCCAAAATAGGCCTCAAAATTATCTTTAAATACGTCATAAGTCATACGGATCATTTCTCTTACCGCAGTGGTATCCATATAATCCACTACAGGAAATGCTTTATGGTAACTATCCTTGACCATAGTGAAGAACATGATTCTCCACGACCCCTTGGGTGCCTGCCATTTTAGCTCTTTATTTTTTACATAAGCACTTAGCTCAAAACGTTGTAATGTTTCCTGGTTCATTGCTACAACGGAAAGCAACTTACCCTCTGGTATGCTATCCGTAAAGTCATAGGGGCCATTTACCAACTTTTCTACTTTATCCAAACGCTTCATGGTATGTTGAGGAAAAAGTCTGCCTATTTTTCCGCCGGCCATTCCGCTTGGAAAATCGTTATCGTCATATAAAACTACCTCCATATCCAATTCTTCGGCTGTATCCAAAACATCCTGAAATCGTTCTAGGTATTGAGGCGTAAGAAATTTAGGCATTGTACCGGATTTTCCATTTTTTTTGGAGGCAAGAGGCAGTACACTAATGCCACTAAAACCAGCAGTTTCTTTCGCCTCTTTCATTTGTTCTCTTATTCCTTGTGTAGTAAGCTCTCCGTTAATGTGCCAAAAAGGCATTGGTTTGTAGGCTCCTGGAGGAACTTTAAAATCCTGCACAAATTTTTTGGAAAGGGCAGAGTTGACCGGCGAACAAGAACTATATAAAAAGCCAAAGGATAATGCCAGGATTAACATATAATGTTCCCTACAAAATTTAATCATGTGTATAATATATTACAACCTTAAGAAGCCTCGCTCTTCCTGATTTGACTTTAATTCTTTAGAACCCAATTTCAACAAATTTCCTTCTCCAATGTAAAGCATGGTATCCGTTTCGTTTTCCCTAATCGTTTTACGGACAATACCAAATCTTCCTTTGAAATAAAGGCCTAAAGCTTCATTCCTATAAATGGCATTGTTCCTATCTTGAGATATGATAATATCGGATACAAGGGAATCTTTGACTTTGGAGGTTACAATAGCACCTATAATCTTATTTCCATCCCATAAAGGTTCTACTTTTTCAACACTTGCTTTTTTCTGAGCAGACGGTTCAAATATGGCAATATAGGGCCTATCCCACGCTTCACCTTGTTGCCTAACCGCCAGTACCTGGGTCTTTTTGTGAATATATCCATTTTTTGCTTCCCGGGTTGGAGGCGCCAATGCTTTGGTATATTCCCTAGAAACTCCCTCTGGAACCAATAAATGCATGTAGGTGTCGTCAAATTCAATATCGAATCTAACCTTTATTCCTTTTTTAGTAGCCCGGGTGGATTGCGTGTCCTCAAAATAACGCCAGCCAGGAGATTTTACTACATCGCCAATATCATTTTGATAGCGGTCCGTTTTCTCAAGCGTCAATGCACGATTATCTGATGTGAAAATTTGGGTTTTATCACCAATATTATGATAGACATAATCATGGAATTTGTTTTCACCATTGGATTTTGAGCGAAACATATCAAAATAATAACCTGTAGTTGCGCTGGTTCTAATGGTACTTAATGTACGTTCTTGTATAGCATTGTTGACGGTATCATCCAAGAATTGAGTGGCAAAATTGAATTCTTCGGATATTCTTTCTTCCAAATGTTTGGGTTCGGCAGCAACATTTATTGTTTTATTCTGCCAAACATGGGCCTTACCTTTCCATGATCCCTCATCCAAACCATGTGAGGTGCCGTTTACAATTACCGTATTGTTACCAGCATATAATCTAAAATAGTGTTCGTGAAGAGGTATTTTTCGTTCTTGAACTGAGGGTGGTAGACCTGCATTGGGCGCCATTATATAGCCCGCTCCGTACAATTCCATACTTATTCCCGTAAGGTGACTATGAACGTAGTGGGCTCCTCCTACAATACCACATAATCCATACATTTCATTATTTTCCTTAACATAATTCCGTTGAAGAGCTATACCCGCATGGTTTACAATAACGGTGGCTTTATCCAAGTTAACCGACTCTTTAATTTTTTTGGGTATAGACTGCCCCCAAAATAGCTCCAACAAATTAAAATTATCAAAGATACTACCCGTAGATAGATTTGGTCTATGACCACCATTGCCCTCATAAGAATTTTTAAGCGCTAATTCCGCTTTATTCTGCAATGTCTCATATCCTTTTCTTGAAGCAAGGTCCAACGTGTATCTATACAAGTCCCCTGTAAAGTCATTGTACCGTTTTGAATCTCCGTATCTAACAAATGTCCTGTTGGGGTGCCGTAAATAATCGAATAGAAAGTTTCCTTCAAGAACATGTTTATAATTTGCCGTTACGTTCATTTCCGGTTTTACACGATCTACAATATTCAACACCATCGTAATAATGGGCATAAAACTGTAGCTAAGTGATTCCGGCCAAATTCCTTGCCCCGAGAACATAGGCAAGATGGTATTCTTGAACGAGTTTTGATGCGCTGTACCCTTCTCCCAAAAAAATTTAAACAGACGCTCACGTTCTATATCATTTTCAATACATAAAATTCCAAAGAGTGCACCAGGTGCGGTAAGTATAGGATGGTTGGAAACTCTCTTACCATGTACATCCGGCTTTCCATATTCTTGTAGAACATTGCCTACCATATTGGCAATTGCCTTTTGTGCTTTTGTATTATTAAAAGCAACCAAGTGACCCTTGTTTTTATCAAAGACCTTTACATTTTTTTGCTTTAAATAATTGTAGATAAAATCGTAGGCTACGGCAAATGGGGCATATGTAGTTCTTGGATCAAAAAAAGCATACCCGCATATAGTAGTGGTTTCGGGCGTTTTAATAGACAAAACATCTGTGTATACGGCTAAAATATCAGCTGCAAACTGTGCATATTTTTCATCTTGTGTTATGAAATATAGCGCTCCCGCATTAGCCGCTAGAGACAATACCTCGTTATGTGCAGCTGCTATTGGGCCGGCTTCTCTTTCTTTGTTCTCATGGTCATGACCCGCAAACGCGGGTATTCTATTTAAAATAATTAACGGATGGGTCTGATGAACTTCCAAAGCCCCATCTACATGTTCATGCAATTGAGAGACGACACTTTCTGCCCAATCGTATTTTTCAATTTTTTCTAAAACAAGGGCTCTTTCCTGTTGTGTGGTATAAATTATGGGATGGTCCAATGACTGCCCCTTAACCGTAATTGCGGTTAATAAGAGAACTATGGAAATCCCTTTAAGAAATAGTTGATTTATCAAATAATGTCCTGTAAGAGATTCTATACTAGATTTTCCCATGCGCCATATTAAGTTTATTCTAAAAATTTTTGATTTTAATTCTTATCTATGAAATCCAACAAAAGTGCTTTTACGTCTTTTACAGTTCCCAACTCCAGTCCTCCGCTCGTTGCTCCTGTTATCCAGTACAAAACCATACCTGCATCCGAACAATCCCATTTTCCCTTTTGAAACTTAACAACATCATCAACTTCGGCAATTTTCCCCTGAAGCCAGATTTGTTGCAGTCTAGAATCCGGATGGTTTTTGGCCCAATCCCATTCTGGGAATACTACTTTTAAATGGGTGTTTTGATCCGGAATACGAACTTCTTCCACTCCAAAATCCAATATTTGCTGCCATGTGTAAAAGTCGCCCGCATTATCATTAGCTGGATGATGCGTTACTACTTTTACATATTTATGTTTTGATTTTTCCGATGCATCTAGGGCCATTCCAATAATATCGGGCTCCCCGGCCTCTATAATCCAAAGCGGGTCCTTTTCGGTAGAAGCGTCAATTGCAATTTTTAAATCGTTCACCGTAATTTCTTTTTGCCAACTAGCATCTAAAAAAGTCAAGCCCGAAAAACCGCCCCACCTTCTTGCCGTAACATCGCACGCACTCTGCATTAATGCATGTCGCTCTTTTTCCGCTCGCTCAGAAATTCGGTCACCCCTAACCAAATCGCAACTATGGGAATAATGAACAAGTCTATCATCTAGACCCGTTGCCCTTAACAATGCTAAAGAAACAGCCGTTCCCCCTAAATCATCAGGGTCGGGGGAATTACCATCTGCAACAATTGCGATACGCCCAACTGGTGGTTGTATTTTTGGTAATACTTTTATCTCGTTCATTTTAGTTTGTCCCACTAAGGCTTCACACAAAACCATAGAGATTAAAAGCAGCGAAAGAACAGTATTTCTTTTCATCTTAATATAGATTCAATAGATGACCTTAGGACAGTGCTGTAGGCCGGTATAACTCAAAAATAACTTTCAAATGAAATGTTCGCATCCTGTACTGTCCCGATGTTACCAATTCTAAATCCAATTTAATCCTTCTCGCAAAAATAATTTTGCTAATTCTTTCTTTTCATTAATTTTGGAAACCAACTTTGCTTGCTTACTAAAAAGCGCCTACTTCGTATCAAATATATTTTCGGATTCCTTTTGGTTTGCACACAAAGCTTTATTTCCCCGTAAGACTTACATCATTTTTTTCATAATACTTATTTCATATTTAAATAGTGTCAAGAAAATAAAACTCACAAATGTCAATACTAAATCGTAATCGATTTATTGTTTTTTTCTTCCTCTTAACGGAATGTCTCTTTGCGCAAGAAAATGATTTTCATTTTCACCACTTATCCGTAAAAAATGGGCTTTCCAACAATTCGGTAATAGCTATTGAACAAGATAGATTAGGACAAATGTGGTTTGGTACAAGAAATGGTCTTAACAGATATAACGGCACCAATATTGATGTTTTTAAACACATTCCAGAAGACTCAACTAGTTTAAGCAATAGTGATATTCTCTCTATTAATGAAGATAGTGACGGATACATTTGGGTAGGAACTTATAATGGACTTAACCGGTACGACCCCGTTAAAAATACTTTTAAGAGCTTCTATAAAAGAAACGGTCCCGATGGTTTATGTAACGCTGTAGTTATTTGCAGTAAGGAAATGAGCAATGGAGAAATTTGGTTCGGTACAGCAAACGGAATATCAATCTTTAACAAATCTAAAAACAACTTTACCCATATACTGTACAAAGAAGGTGATGCCAATGGCCTGCCAGGCGAGAACATACAACGTATTTTTGTTGATCAAAGCAAGCAGACTTGGATAGCAAGTACAAAAGGTTTAGCCAGATTGGAGAGCAGAGATAATGATAGATTTACCTTTAAACAGTTTAACTACAATGAGGGGGCTGAAAACCTATTCATTCAAGATATAAACCAAATAAATTCTACCACCTTAGGCATAGCAACCAAATATAACGGCTATTTGCTGTTTAACGCTGAAAATGAAAATTTTCTTTTGCCAAACGAACAGATTATTCCTCTCTCTGCGGATGTACGTGCTGTTCAGTCTTCCGATGATGGATCCGTTTGGCTAGGAACTTCTCATGGAGTAAGGGTTATAGGTCCAGAAAAAAAGATATGGGATTTAAAAAGTGACAATAAGGCAAAAACCTCATTAAGTCAAAATTTTATTAAATCTGCTTTTAAGGATAAAAATGGAACCATCTGGTTGGGCACATATAGTGGTGGTGTTAATATATGGACCGAGTCTAATGAAAACTTTGTGAATTTCGTTAACTATGATATAGATAACAATATTGTTACCTCAATTGTTTCGGATGACCGTTCAAACTTATACTTTGGCACGGAAGGAGGAGATATTACCATCCTAAATCCAAAAAACAAAAAACTTGAGACTCTTAACTTATCTGATGCTAAAGAACTTAGACCTAACAGCATTCAAACCTTATATCTTTCCAAAAAAAACAAACTATGGGCGGGGGTTTTAAATTATGGTATTCTCGTGTATGATGTCCAAGCAAAAAAAATGTTGGAAGGTGTCATATCCAATGAACTTAAAGACTATCTCAAGAATACAGGTGTATACGTAATAAAAGAGGGAAAAGACCAAGTATACTGGATAGGTACGTTTGGCAAAGGACTGGTCAGGTATGATCTAAAAACCAAGAAATTTAGAACCTATGGAAAATGGACAAAAACAGGACCGGTACTCTCGTCAAACATAATAAAGACCCTATGTATAGATAGTATGGGTAGGATATGGGCTGGCGGTTTGGGAGGCTTAAACCTAATTACATTTAAAGACGAGGAAGAAAACCAGTATGAAGTATCTCAATTCTTTAGAAGTACACTTTACGGAAATGATATTAAGACGGTGATCGAAGATAGTAAGCAACAAATTTATGTTGGCACAAAAACCGAAGGTTTATTTAAGTTTAACGGTTTAGATTTTGAACAAATACCATTAAATAAACAAAACTCCGTTTATTCAGTATTCACTATTATTGAAAATGCCAAAGATGAATTTTGGCTTAGTACTGATAAAGGAATAGTTAAATACAATACTAGTTCCAAAGAGTCTGTAGTTTATGACCAACGATATTCATTAAATAGCAATGAGTTTAGCCCAAACGCAGGTTTGCGGTTAAATGATGAAAAAATCTATTTTGGAGGTAGCGAAGGGGTTACATTTTTTAATCCTAAAAAACTAATTACCAATACCTATGCTCCAAAAATTATCCTCTCGGATTTGCAAATAAAGAACAAATCCATACCCGTAAATGACGAACGAAAAATATTAACGAGCACCATAACCTATTCCGATGAAATTACCCTGAATCATCAGAACTCTCATTTTTCCATTAATTATTCCATGCCAAGTTATATAAGCCCCAATAACAATAGTTATGCCTACAGGCTGGTTGGTTTAGATGACACATGGACATTCACAAAAAATACTGAAGCTTTTTATACACTTCAAAAACCAGGAGATTACCTATTTGAGGTAAAAGGGGCAAATAATGATGGTATTTGGAATGAAAGCGCAACACAATTAAAAATCACCATTAAACCTGCCCCATGGAAAAGCAATTGGGCATTTGCCCTCTATGGTCTTGTAATTGCCACTGGCTTTTTCTGTATATACCTCATAATAAAATCTCGGACCCAACTAAAACAAAATTTACAATGGGAGCAATTGGAAAACAAGAGAAAAGAAGAAAGCCATCAGGCCAAACTACAGTTTTTTACAAATATATCCCATGACTTTAGAACTCCTCTAACCTTAATTTTAGGTCCGTTACAACAAATACTTACAGATTATAACGGCAGTAGCCTAATGTATAAAAAATTATTGGTCATAGAAAGTAGTGCCAATCACTTGCTTCAACTGATCAATAGGTTAATGGACTTCAGAAAACTGGAGGATCACCAATCTAAATTACAGGCTGCCGAGGGAAACATCATTAAATTTTTAAGGGAGATATATTTATCCTTTACAGAATATGCAAAAGATAATGAGTATACCTATACCTTCGAGAGTTCCGACGAAGAAATTTTAGTCTATTATGATAGGACTAAATTAGAACAAGTATTTTACAACCTTATTTCCAATGCATTTAAGTATACTCCAAACGGTGGCAAAATTGGTATTTATGTTTACAAAGACCATGAAAACATTTTTATAGATGTAAAAGATACAGGAATTGGCATTCCCCATCCCTACTTAAAGCAGATTTTCAATAGGTTTTTTGAAGTTCCAGAAGAAGGAAAAAGTGCAAAACATGACTATAAAAAAGGAACAGGTATAGGACTTGCCATAGCCAAAAATACAGTAGAGCTACATCATGGATATATAGAAGCCCTTAACGACAAAGTAAAAGGGGCTATTTTTAAAGTAAGCCTACCGTTGGGCAAGGAGCATCTTTCAGATGAAGAGATTATTCCTAATTTTAAATTTAGTGATGATGTAGCACAATACACCTCTCAATTATCCGATGGGGACAGGAAATTGGTTTTTGAGGATTCAATTGACAATCTTCGCACCAACAACGAGCTACCTCTAATTCTAATTGTTGAGGACAATGACCAATTACGTTCATTTTTTAAAAATTTCCTTGGCAAAGAATATGCAATTAAAGAGGCTAAAAATGGAAAAGAAGGGTTGAAAAAAGCACTAAAATTTAGTCCTGATTTGGTTATAAGCGATGTAATGATGCCTAAAATGTTCGGAACAGAATTATGCCTGCAACTTAAGCAAAATATTAAAACAAGCCACATACCCGTAATCTTGCTTACAGCACGTACCTCCTTAATATATAAATTTGAAGGTCTGGAAAGTGGTGCTGATGACTACATTAGTAAACCATTTAACATTAAGGAGTTTAAATTAAGAATACGAAACCTACTGGAGTCTTCTAGGCGTTTGAGAGAAAAATTCTCAAATGAAACCCATCTTTTGGCCAGTGAACTTACGGTAACTTCCTTAGATGAAAAATTACTGGAAAAAGCCATGAATATTGTTGAATCCAACATTTCAAACTCTGAATTTGATGTTGCTGTATTCGCTAAAGAGTTAGGAGTGAGTCGTACTATGTTATTCTCCAAAATAAAGGCATGGACTAATTTTTCCCCAAAAGAATTCATTAATGAAATAAGGTTAAAACGGGCCGCCCTATACTTTGAAAAAAGTAAAATGAATATTTCCGAAGTAAGTTATGAAGTAGGGTTTCGAGACCCAAAGTATTTCAGTAAATGTTTTCGAAAAAAATACGGGGAAACCCCTTCTGCATACATCAAAAAATTTTCTTGACATCAAATAAAGTGACCTCGTATTATTATATGTACTAAAAAACTTGTCTTCTTGATTGTTCGTTAGTTCGTAGAATCAAAACAGAAAAAAACCGTAATTTTTATTATATTTCCTGTAACAAAAAATACTCTTTGTACCAGTACAAGATAGAATTACAATGTTCATCTCTCTACTTCTTGCCCCAAAGATGTTTATATTCTGGTTCTCCATTACTCATTAGCGATTTATGAATATGCCTAGTTATAGGCATCCAGATTGGCCCTTCGTCCCAAAGAGGTTTCATTAATTCTGTTTCCCATTTTAAATATTCCTGCTCAATTTGGCTTTTTTCGGTTGGTAAAACTCTTGTTAAATCAAAGGTTTCCCCTAAATCATTCTTTAAGTCATACATAACACTACCAAAATCTTTTAAAGCTATCAACTTTTTATTTCCCATTCTAACAGCACTCTCATCTAGCTTTCTCCAAAATAACTTCTCATGAGGTGGTCCAGACTTAGCTTTTTCAAATAAGGTAAAAGATTCACTCCATCCAAAATAAGCTCATCATCAACCTCTATATTAGCAGCCTTAACTGCTGTACTAAATATATCCAAAGAAGATGTTAAGCCGTCTAAAGAATTACCAGAAGGTAATTGACCCGGCCAACTTACTACTAACGGCACACGATGACCTCCTTCAAACTTATTTCCCTTCCAACCTTTTAAAGGACCGGTACTGCTTTGATTGTTATGCGCCCCCCCGTTATCACTTAAGAAGAAAATTAAAGTGTTTTCCACAACTCCCTTATTTTTTAAAGCCTGTACGACCTTAACTATATTTTCATCTAAAGACCATGTCATTGCGGCCAATGCTTGTCTTGGATGCCCCTTAAACTTTGCTAAATCTTCTTCTTTTGCTTCCATCGGGGTATGTACCGCATTGAAAGACAAATACATAAAAAATGGTTTATTGCTTTTTTTATTAATAAAATTAACTGCTATGTCTCCCAAGTCATCGGTCATGTAACCCTTTAGTTTTACGCGCTTACCGTTATGTTGTAACATATCTATTTGAGAAGGGTTTTCAATTGGAAAATAAGAACGACTACCTCCAATAAAACCGTAAACTCTTGAAACCCTCTTTGATTGGGATGATCTGAAGGTTCTTCGCCTAAATGCCATTTTCCTAAAGCATAAGTATTATATCCTTTATTCTTAAAAGCATCGGCCATGGTTTCTACATCGTTCGAAAGTCCTATACCTCCAGTTCCGTTGGCTTCGAATCCAAATCGTTGTTGGTATTTTCCCGTTAACAAACCTGCCCTTGATGGGGCACAGACAGTTGCGCTTACATGCGCATCTGTAAAAATAGTACCACTGAAGGCTAGTTTATCTATTTCTGGGGTAGACAAATCTTAACTGCCCATAAAACCAAAATCAACATAGCCTGCATCATCTATTAAAATGATAACAATATTCGGTCGTTCAAATTTGTTTTCGACATTTGATTGGGAATACCCTAATAAGATAAAACCGATTATAGCCCCAAAGTAAAGGTCAATTTAATTTTCATAAATATCTTCCGCTTCGAAATTTTTATCATTTTGATAAAGTATTAATTTTTCTAAAACATTGGCCTCAATTGTTTCAGAGGGGTTAAAAGAGGTACTTGCCATATACTCCATCAAACTATGCCTTAATTGCCTTGCTGCCGGTCTGTTTTCTAAATCATTTGTAATATCAACTGCAGAGAACAATAAACGACCTGTACCCACTTTTGCTTCAAAAACATTGGTTAGGTGGTGATTGGTCACAAAATTATCGATAACCCTGACTAAAGGTGTCACTTGTAACGAATCGACAATAATCGATTTAGAATTGATACATAGATCCCACCACTGCCAATCGGTATGTGAGCTTGTAGGAAAGTTATCGAAGGCTGCATTTTTTTCATCTAACAACAACCCCATTGTAGCAGGTTGATTCGGAAAATGTACCGGACTCCAAAAAACAGGAACGAAGCGTCCCTCTATGCCTTTTAAGGTTTCATAATCAGGATTACACAACACCTTTTTACCTTTTTGCAATGCGGCCTGTGCCTCTTTTATAGTTTTTGCAAAGACGATAGTATCATAGTCTGTTCTTACTTTTTTAGGGTATACCCAAATAGACCAACTATTCTTGTATTTAGAGTCTCTTAAAGATACCGTTACGGTTATTTTTTTTGCCTCTTTAACACTAATAAGATATTCGATAGTCCCTAAACTTAGATTGTTGCCAATATTCAAATCAATGTCGGGCAGAACTCCTTTTTTTAATACATTCCCTTCTTCATCAGAAATACTCCAATCTAATGATCGCCCCTGTAACCGTTCATAAAAATTGGCTACCTCAACATCTGCCATAAATACCTCTCCGTCTTCATACACTGCTTTTTCATACCTGATCAACGGCACCAACTCACTATTAAACTGCCTAAACTCTTCTGGGGATATAATACCTTTAGACTCCCAAAAAGCATTTAATAAACCAACCAAAGCCGTACCCTGCCCCGGAAAATCTTGTAGTTGCAATAATTGAAACCCATCAAAACTAGGTGTCTTCAAGGCTCTTTCTATTTCTTCTTTATACAATATAGCCGCCAATTTCCCCGAGGCCTGCGTAAAGTCTTCCGCTAGATCAATTAATTTTTTGTTTTCAAGAT
The DNA here is from genome assembly GCF_015330165.1 of Zobellia roscoffensis. Taxonomy (NCBI): domain Bacteria; kingdom Pseudomonadati; phylum Bacteroidota; class Flavobacteriia; order Flavobacteriales; family Flavobacteriaceae; genus Zobellia; species Zobellia roscoffensis. The sequence continues at coordinate 3,002,970 of NZ_JADDXT010000002.1, read as the reverse complement.
CATTTTTAACGGCCATAAAGTTCAATGGTTTCAAAACCCCGGTATATTTGGGAATCTCACTTAAATCAGGGTATACCGAATATTGGCCTATCTCATGCGAAATTAACGGTACTTGTATGTGATCGCTATTTTCTGAATAATCGGCATTAAAATGGGGTGCCTTATCATTAAAGATTCCCTGTCCCCTTATCCAACCCTTATCCGTCCATTGTGCTATAAAAAACTCATCTTCTACCTCTGGCCTTGTACCGGTAGGCTTTTGAAAGGAAAAAGAAGTTGTGGCATACAAATGGCGATTATCTTTCTTTCTTAAGTCTGCGGTCATTTCATTAAGAACACCTATATCACCCTGTAATTCATTCCCCATTGCCATAAAAACAAAGGAAGGATGGTTGCCATAATCCCTAATAATTTTATCCGCTTCTTGTTGTAAGAACTCCGTTGTTTTTTCATCTTCCCCAACCCTTAAACTCCAATGTGGCAGTTCTACCTGATAATAAAACCCGGCTTCATCGGCAGCTTCAAAGGCAGCTTTTGGTGGACACCAAGAATGAAAACGTAAATGGTTTAACCCATAATTCTTGGCTTGTCCAATTAATTTTGCCCATTCCTCTTTTTGCATCGGTGGATGCCCTGTTAACGGGAATATAACACATTCCAGATTTCCTCTTAGAAAAATCCGTTTCCCGTTCAGTGTCAAGTTTCCATTGTTATTGTTTATGTTTTTATAGCCAAACCTTTTTTCAAGGCTATGTTCGCCGGCGTTGAGCTTAATATAATAGAGCACAGGATTAAACTCGTCCCAGAATTCCATTTGCTCCGGTCTTTCAACCATAAAACTTACGGTACCGTTCTCTACATGCTGTTCATCTACATCGCCCTTTGAAATCATATTTCTTTGTAGATCATAAATTTCATACCCCAATTGCTTCGGAACATCGGCTCCGTTACTTTCAAAAGTTACCCGCAAAGCATCTTTTTCTACCTTTGGATATACCTGTAGATTACTGGGAGCGCCCTTATCGGAAACTTTTAAGACAATATCGCCCAAAATACCGTTCCACTTTATTTGGGTATGGTTGGTGTAGGCATGGGCCATTTCTCTATTTCTTTTATCCGGATACATAGATCCTTCTACATTCACCAACGGAAATTTATTGGAATTATCTACACTTATGGTCACAGTATGTTCTCCGGGAGGCATAAAATCGGTCAAGTCATATTCATGACTACCTATTAAGCTATTCGCAGTACCAACCTTTTTACCATCTACGAACACATTAGATTCCCACATAATACGTTCGAGACGTAATGCAATCTCTTTACCTTTCCAAGATGCGGGGACCGTTACTTTCTTTTGATACCACGCTTTTCCAGTATAATAATACTTTCTGGCCAAATTGGACATTACATAGTTATTAATGGCCGGTTGCATGGTATTGGGCTCCCCTATGCCGGCATCGTCCAAAGTTCCGGGCAGCTCTATTTCAGAACCCGTAAGAATGGTATTGGGCCAGTTTTCGGTTTCCCCGATATTTAGGGAATCAAGTTTAACCGTCCATTTACCTGCCAAAGAAATCTGATTTTCGGTTTTTGTTCCGCATTGAAACAGAACAACGCTTAAAAGCACCATCAAAAAGTAGTTCAAGAATACCCTCATATCTATTTTTTTAAACTATCGTTGGCCATATTAAAATGAATGAAGGCCGGTAAATTGTACAAGTTATCTCGAAGTACGTTTTTTAACATTTCTATACTTTCCTCAATTTTTTCTAATCCCAAGTTACCCAAGCCTATCAAATATCGACAATGTATGCTGTTACGAACATTTAAATCCTCTTCCCAAATCAATAGATCCGGTAATGAAATGGCAAAATAGTCCATCTTAACCTTATCGTTCATATGCTCTTGTCCATAAGACACCAATTTATCAAAACGAAGATTTGCCTCATCTTCCTTTTTCAACTTCAACAATGCCAAACCTTGATAGAAAATTTTATCGGGTTGTTGGTCGTTATAGAACATGGCCGGACTAGGGTCTGAAAGTCCTTTTGAGGCAATTTCCCAGTTTTCAACGGCTTTCCCCATTTCACCCAATCCTTCGTGGGCGCAGCCCAACCAATAAAATATATCGTTCTCTTGAGTTCCGTAAAGCTTGCCTTCGCCCAGATTTTCGGGGTACGTTTGCGCCTCGTTTAAAAGAGAGATCGCTTTTTGGTATTCCCCTTTCTTTATATACGTTTTGGCCAACTCTACCTTAGCGGTAACATATTGCGAGGGCACCTTACCTTCACCCCCTTCCCACGGATGAAACTGTCTTTTCTCTATAAGGTCTAAAGCCTTTTTAAAATCTCCTTTAAAATTATATAGGGTTATCCGTTCTAGATAGATATCATCTCGAGACACGGTAAGATCCATATGCTTTTCCAACAAACTTAAACGGGCATCTACGTCTACATTGAGCTTTTTATACAATTGGTCCAATTCCATCAACAAACGTGCATCGGCATTGTCAAGATCAAAAGCTTTTTCTAGATGGGTTCTTGCCAATTGAGCCTCGTTCTTTTTATTATAGTACAACAAAGCCAAGTTTCTGTGGCAAATTGCATTCGTATCTTCCCATTTTGCCGATTCTTCCCAACACTCCAATGCATCTTCGTACTGTTTGGACGCATACCAAAAATTACCTAGATAATAATAGGCCCTTGCATCTTTCGGGTTCTGCTTAATGGCACATTTCAATGCCGCTACCTCTTCTAATCTATTGGGAAAACAATACTCCATAGGCAGCTCACCCCCCATTTTAAAATGATCTTTTGCCTTGTTCAATTCTCCCTTTTTAAGATAATAGTCCCCTAAAAAATAATGGACCATTGGGTAGGTTGCCAACTGCTTCTCTTCCAAAATGTTCAAAAGTGATATCGCTTCGTTGAATTGGCCCGCTTGCGCATAATCTATAGAAAACTCTATAAAACTATGTTGGTTCGCCCTCGTAATTTCCAACAAGAAATCGAGATCGCTGGATGCGCCCGAAATCAGGTATTTCTCATAGATAGCCCCAAAATTAAAAGCATCTATTGCCAAAGAATCATCTATTAGTTGAACAGCTTCCCCTATGCGGCCCAGCTTTCTTAAAAGCATAATTTTAAGATGACGTGCTTTGTGGTTATGCCAGTTTTTAACAAGTGATTTATCTACAAGCTCTAACGATTTTTCCAAGTTACCGTTAGCACAATCTATTTGGGCACAGTTAAAATAACCGGCGTCTTGCCAAGCGGCATTCCAACAAGATTTAAAAAAGGCATCGTAAGCCTCATTTTTTCTTTCTAAATGTAATAAAGCCAATCCTTTGTTAAAAAAAGGCTCTCCATCGTAAGGGTTGGGGTTTCGCTCTATCAATGTATCTATAGCCTGCTCAAAGTATTTTAAAGCTTTTTCATATTTCGCCCTTTTTAGACACCAAAGACCCATAGCGTTGTTGCAACGTACATCTCTAGGGTCGCGCGACAAACCTTCTAAATAATAAGCAGTTGGATCATAGGTAGCATGGCGGTACTGTTCTAGATGCAAACCGCGCAGGTACAGTTGTTCTACACTTTTTATCTCCTTCGGCTGTTTGGCCGCTTTTGCTGCTTCGGGCACTTCGTTTTCTTTAAGTCTGCTTGGCGACCACGATACTAATACCTTACCATCAGCATCGGTTACGGTAGCTGTAAGATCTTTATAGCCAACACCATCTGTAGATAAGAGTTCTTCAAATCCGTTTGCCGGATTTAGGTCTTTTACCGATTCGAACAATACCTTTTCGTTAGAACTAAGGCTTATTTTCGAATTTGGATAATGCGATGTTACGTACACCTTTAACCGGACCTCATCACCTTCCTTCTCTAAATTCAACAATGCTTCTTTGGTGGCATTTTTTACCACCCCCACATTGTAGTACGGCATAAAATACTGCTTAAAGCTTTTTTCTTCATAGGGGTGCATCCAAGAAAAATCCGGTTGGTTATCGGTATACACCCCACACATTAATTCTATGTAAGGGCCATCGTTATCGGTAAGGTTTCTGTCCCACGCCTTGCCAAAATCACAATTACCCCAGGTCCATTGTTTTTTTCCAGGAGAAATATGATGATCGGCCACATGTAACAATCCGCCTTTGGTATCATTCTCATATCCGCCCACAAAATCATATTCAGAAGTTATGGCCATATATGAAGTGGGTACGGGAATATTCTTATATCTAGATATATCGGTACCTGGGGAATAGTCTACCTTATAATATTCGCCTTTGGCAATAGGAAACTCGGACACATCTCTTTTACCATGGTCGAATACGGCATTTACATCTGGTGGAAAAACAGATTGATAATGATCGTTAACGGCCACTGCTGGATTTGCCCACCATAAAAAAGTCTGTGCCACTGGGGTTCTATTGTAGAGCTGTCCCTTAATTTCCAGATATGCCTTATCTGGATATAAAGTAAAACCGGCCATGCCCTTGGTTCTAAACATACGTTCAACTTCACTCACCCAAACAGTAACACTACCATCTTTATTTTCTTCAATATAAAAATCGGTAGGATCGTAAGTACTGGGCCTATGGTGCTGTGGCCAATTAAATTCGATTCCACCCGAAATCCATGGTCCGGTAAGTCCGACCAAAGCAGGTTTAATAACATGATTATAATAAACAAAGTGACGCTCCCTGATCTTATCATAGGCCATTTGAACCCTACCACCCAATGCAGGTAGAACCATTATTTTTATAAAATCGTTTTCAATATAAATGACATCCCATTCCTTGTCTATCTTTTCGTCACTAATTTTTTCGATTACAGGATGGGGGTATACCACCCCACTACTTGCCTGATAAACCCTCTTGTCCAAAAAAACAGGATATTTTTCTGGTTTACCAACTTCGTAAGTAGGTATTACTACTTTATCTTTCCAAGCCTTTACTGTACTCATTTCAAATTTCATTTAGTCCGATGTCGAGCATCAGATCATTTAAACATATTCCTTAATATTTCATCAAATTCTTGATGTCCTCCGGTTGTAGCTCTACCTTGGGATCAAACCTGTTGCCGGCCATGTATTTTTTTAAGCTGTAAAGCATTTGACGCGCTTCAGGTCTTTTTTCTAAATTGGAATGCAGATCAACCCCAGAAACCAATAGTTTGCCCTTACCTACTTTTACTTCGAAAATCAAGGCCGTTCTACGGTTCTCGAACCAATCGTCGATTACACGAACAATGGGGTTTAAATCGGGAGTAAAATCATCAAGAACAATGGCGTTCGAATGGCTCATGGCATCCCACCATTGCCAATTACTATGATATTCCGTTGGAAATTCGGCCAAGGCAGGATGTTCAGGATCCGTAAGAATGCCCAAGGTGTGCGGTTTTTGACCTCTGGTCCATGAGGTGTTCCAAAAAATACTCGAAAAACCTACACCAATATCGCCGCCTTTATCAGCAGCAATATCCCCTTTATTGATATTGAGCAATACCTTGCCCCCATTTTTTAAATAATTGATCGTTGCCGCATCAAATTTTTGAACCACCCTAATATCATCTTCTGTATCTATAGGACTGTTTTTAGAAGGGTAAACCCACACATCCCAACTATTTTTATGATTCGCCACATACACGGTAAGCGTTAATTTTTTCGGCGTATCGATGGCGTTCAAATCAACCGAGATCTCACCTAGGTCATATCCATTTCCAATAGGTATATTGGTCTTGTTGAATTCGCCTTTGGCCAATGTATGCCCATCTTTGTCTACAAGATCCCAAGTAGGAGTAACGGCATTTAGTGGTTTTTCACCATAATGGGCAACTTCTACCTTTGCCGTAAAGTCTTCGTCGTTCAAGAACACACGTTTTGCCATTCTTGCAAGAGGAACCGTTTCTGAGTTGAATTCTCGGAAATCTTCTGCAGTCACATACCCCTTTTCTTCCCAAAAAGCATCTAAAATACCGACCAATGCGGTACCCTGACCAGGAAAATCATGTAGGTCCAACAACTGAAAACCTGCCATATCCTTAGTTCGCAACGCAGCCTCGATATCAGCCTTATAACAGAGCACCTGTAACTTACCAGAAGCCATCAACAAACTATCCGCAAGATGACCAAGATGATTATCCTCTAAGGTTTCTTTAAATATTTCAAAATTTTTCGGTTCTAAAACACCGGTATATTTTGACATTTCCTTAAAATTGGGATACGCGCACCATTGCCCCATTTCATGACTAACATAAGGCATTGGGGTTTCTTGGATCAGTTTATCGTAATCGAACTCTGTTTGTGGTGGTTCGGCATTGATAATACTGTTCAATTCTTGGGCCCAACCCTGTATGCGAGGCCCTTTATGATTGTAATAATCCAAATTATCCAACAAAGGCCATCCGGCTCCACTGGTATACAACTTTCTATTGTCCAGGTTTTTAAAATGCTCTACAAACTTTTTAAGATATTCCTCATGGTCTTTACCTGACGGTTCATTTCCGTAGGCCATCATCACAAAGGATGGATGATTACCAAAGGTGTTCAATATATCTTCGGCTTCTTTATAAATCCATTCATCAACAGGGTCGCCATCTCCTATATGAGCCCAAGCGGAAGCTTCTACTTGTATATAAACTCCCATTTCATCCGCAGCCCGAAAAGCCGCTTCGGGTGGACAATACGAATGAAAACGCATGTGGTTAAGACCGTATGATCTAATAATTTTAAAAATTCGTTTCCATTCATCCACATCGGTAGACGGGTATCCTGTTAAAGGGAAGATGGAACACTCCAATGTTCCCCGTAGATAAACCGGGCTTCCATTAATGGCAAAGTGTTTGCCATCAACTTTAAAATCGCGCATTCCAAAGGTCACATCTTTCTTACTTGTGCCCAATTCGGACTCCAATTGCAATTTCATGGTGTATAGATTAGGGGCGAACTCATCCCAGAGCAAAGGATCGTTCCCCATGGGGTAATCGATTTCAAAATCACCTTCCCCCTCTATTTCCATTTCTTTCTCTAACGGTGGCAAACTATTTGTACCGTTAGATTCTATTGCCTGCAATATAATTTTACCCTTCTGTGGCTTTCCCGAAGAGTTGACCACCTTACCTTTTACCGTAACCTTCTTATCCTTTACATCGGGAAATAGTTTTACATTTTGAAAAACAACAGGTGGTGTCGCCGTTAATTTAATATCACCGACAATACCGTTCCAGTTGGTCTGGGTGTTGTCAGAAATACTATGTGCATCTACGCCAGGGTTTATATCCTTCACCCTATTATCTATTCTTATGGTAATCGTATGATTCCCGGGAGTAAGGTATTTAGCCAAATTATAATCATGTGGGGTGCCTAAGCTATTTTGCATTCCAACCTCTTGGTCATCTACCCAGACGGTAGTTTCCCAATGCGGCCTTTCCAATCCTAGGTTTATATGTTGGTTTTGCCATGATTTAGGTAAAACCACTTTTTTTTGATACCACGCCGCACCCGTATATACTTTTTTGGGGCTCAACCAAAACGAAACCTTAACATTACCTGGCTCACGATATTTAGCATATTTTGGGTCTTTATACCAAAGACTATCGTTCCACATACTTCCGGTCCAATGTGTATTGACGGTTATATCATCTCCCTTACCATTTTCTGCCATTGAACCCGGTAATTGAACTGTGTCGTCCAAAGTTTTCAAAAACCACTGTTCCTTAACCCCTTGATCCAACGAATCTATCTTAAATTGCCACTCGCCGGACAGGTCCATTTCCTTTGAATCCTCTTTTTGGCAAGAACACAAAGCAAACAATACCATTAATAGTATTAATACCTTACTTTTCATAAAACTGTATTATTAGTTGTAATCTTTTCTGAAAAAATCGAATATGGCATCCGCTACAACCTTATGACCTTTTTCATTTATATGGTTACTTTGGGCCATGTAGGTTTTTATATCCTCTTTTTCGGCTATTTTCTGAAACAGCCGATAACTATCCACCAGACCTATTTCATGTTTTTTTGCCAAGTCCCTTATTTGTCGACTGTGCTTGGACAGTTCCGATTTGGGGGACAGAATATCTTCCTTTACATCGGGTGTGGGCGTAATTAGAATCACCTTTGTACCGTATGCCTTTGCTTTAACAATCATTTTTTCCCAAGCTATTTTGGCTCTTTCTAAGCCAATATTCCGATCGTTCAATGCATAATCTATGAACAATACATCCGGTCTGTGAACCAATACATCTTCTTTAAATCTTTTCTCTCCTTGTTCAGAATGCTCCCCACCAATTGATGTAGTAATACTATTGACCACAGCATGAGTATAAATTTGCTTGACTTCCTTAAGTGTCTTATAAGGGTATGACTCTAGCGTATGTACTTTTGGTGTCTTGAAATAGCCAGATGGCACAGAATGCCCATGAAAAACAAGGTTAACAGTCTTATTGTCAGGCCAAGTTTTCTTTAATTCGGATTTTACGGAATCAAGGTAATTACAAGCATCATCTTTTTCCTGGGCAAAAACACCATGGGCCAACAAAAGCATAATAATCAGAACATTGTATTTATATTTCATTTCTCTTCCGTTAGTTCAAATTCAATCTCTTCTAAACTTTTCCCTTTTGTTTCTGGCAACTTTTTCTTCACAAAAATGAAACCTGCCAAACATATTAGGCTATATGTCCAAAAGGTACCGTAAGACCCTAATGCATTGTTCATAATAGGAAAAGTAAACACTAGGATAAAAGAAGCTATCCATAATGAAAAAGTTGCAATGGACATCGCCACCCCCCTTAACCTATTTGGGAAAATTTCTGAAAGTACCACCCAAGTTATAGGTGCCAAAGACATGGCATAAATAGCTATAGCCGTTATTACCAGTACCAAAACCGGCCAACCACTAAATTCGAGATAGTAGGCACCACCCAATAAAGCATATATAATAGCCAACCCTGCAGCACCAAAGAGCATTAATTTTCTTCGGCCCCAGCTATCTACCGTACGCATGGCCATAAAAGTGAAAATCAGATTTACGCTACCCGTTATAACTATATTAAAAAGCATGTCTCCTACACTATACCCCGCCGCAGAAAATATTTCTTCGGCATAATTAAAAATGATATTAATACCACACCACTGCTGAAAAACGGCTAGTACAATGCCTATAATCAATATAGGCAATACTCTTTTACTCTTTAATTCCGAAATATCGATTTTCTTTCCTTCATCACTTTTAAGCGTAGACTTCATGTTTTTAACTTCATGAAGCGCATAAATGTCCCCACCTATCTTGGTTAAAACCTTTTTAGCCGTTTCGAGTCTTCCTGTCTTAGCTAGAAACCTTGGGCTTTTCGGAACTAGGAACATTAAAAAGAAGAATAACAACGCAGGTATAAGTTCTACCCAGAACATATAGCGCCATCCCGTCTGCCCGTTCCATGATGTATGAATATCCGGATCGCTAAAATTGGCAGGTATGGCTTCAGCAATTCCCCAGTTAGCAATTTGAGCAACCAAAATTCCTAGTACCAGGGTTAACTGATTTATAGCAACGAACCTACCCCTATATTTGGCTGGAGCCACTTCCGCAATGTACATTGGCGATAGTGTTGAGGCCAAACCAATACCCAAGCCGCCTATAACCCGATAGATAATAAAAATGGTGAAATTATCTGCATAACCTGTACCAAACGCAGATAAAGAAAATAGTGCAGCCGCCAATATCAGGCTGTTTTTACGTCCCCATTTATCTCCTAAAAACCCTGAAAGTACTGCTCCTAATATACAACCAACCAAAGCGCTGCTCATAGCCCAACCTTGTAATGTTGGAATATCAGAAATGTCAAAATAAAGTTCATAAAAAGGTTTTGCCCCTCCGATGACCACCCAGTCATAACCGAACAAAAATCCGCCCATAGCCGAGACCATTGCCAAAAAAAGTAAATAGGTAAAATTGAATTTGGATTCACTCATAACATTATAGCATAATTTTATGGGGCTTTCTAAGCCTCAATCTTTTGTTGTCTTACTATCGAACCAATTATTTTGTGGGTCAAAATCTTTAGATAGTATTTTCTTTCTCTGCTTTTCTAAATTGGGAAGCATCTGGTTTTTACGTGTTTCGTATAATTCAATTGCCTTGGTGTTATCGTAATTAGAATTAGGCACAGGTACGGCCGCACCAGTTTCCTCTAAATTATTTTCCAATTCTTTCTTTAGTAGCCGGGCCACTTCCATATTCTGGGCTTTTACATTTTCCTTTTCTCCAACATCATGTTTTAGATTATAAAGTTCATCATGACCATCTTCATAGTAGTGAATAAGTTTCCAATCCCCCTTTCTAATCATACTAACAGGTTCACCTCCTTGATTGCCATAATGTGGATAATGCCAAAACAACGTTCTTTCATCTAAAGATTTTCCTTCAAACAATGGAACAAGACTCACCCCATCCAAATATTGATTTTTAGGTTTATCAACACCGGAAAACTCTAATAGGGTGGGATAAAAATCTATACCTGATACAGGGTACTCTATAATACTAGGGGCATTTTTATACATTGGTGCTTTAATCAAATAAGGTTCTCTTATACCACCTTCCCATTGATAACCTTTGCCTCCTCTTAATGGGAAATTACTGGTAGAAAAAGCATCGCCGCTGGCAACACCTCCGTTATCCGAAGTAAATACAATTATCGTATTATCATCCAAACCAAGTTCCTTTAACCGATTTAAAACAACGCCTACAGCATCATCCATAGATTCTACTAACCCAGCATATATTGGATTGTCCTGTACATTTCGGATAGGTAGAATGCGTTCCATATCGTAACCCGAATCTTTAATACCTTTCTGTTCTGCCTTATTTCTATATTTCTCCCATTTTGCTTCAGTTGTTTCTATAGGACCATGCACGGCGTAAAAAGACAAAAAAGCAAAAAACGGCTGATCTTTGTTCTCCGTAATAAAGTCTGCTGTTTCTAGAGCCAAACGTTTGGTTAAATTTTCACCATTATATTTATAATCAAGTTTGGGATTGTTCCAAGGGGCATAATAGCCTCCTTTAGGGCTACCTACTTCCCATCCCCCTTTATTAATTTCAAAACCGTTGTTTTCTGGAGAATATGGTTCATCGCCCAAATGCCATTTTCCAGCAAAGAAAGTTCTATACCCACTAGCCTTGAACGCTTCGGCAATTGTAATGTCCTCTTCTTTTAGTGCATGCTCATAGACTGGCGGAAGGACCTTAGTATTATAATATTCACCCCATTTTTCACCTGTAGCCGCTCCTATCCAATCTGTTACGCCATGGCGAGCGGTATATTGCCCAGTCATTAAACTAGCCCTAGAAGGGCTACATACCTGTGCAGCAGCATAGCCTTGAGTAAAATGTACCCCTTCCCTAGCTATAGCATCTATATATGGGGTTTCATAGTAGTCACTACCTGCATAACTTAAGTCATGCGCCCCTAAATCGTCCGCTAGTATAAAAACAATATTAGGTTTATTAGAATTTGGAGCCTTTGGCTTATCTTCATTTTGTTTACAACCGTAAACTAAGGATGCTATTACAAAAAGATAATTTAATGAATGTAATTTTCTCAAAATAAAAAGTTTTTAAAATGATAGCAACTTCTTAAAAGAAGGTTTTGATATATCGTTAATTATTACTTGCTTAAAATATTCGATAATTCATTCTGCATTCTCTGTAATACGTCCGGATACTCATCCGCTATGTTCTCTTCTTCAAAGGGATCAACATCCAAATTATACAATTGGGGTTCTGTACTAAAACCAGGATCTACAAACTTTTTAGCAATCCACTGGGGTATTTGTGCATTTTCCTTAGGTTTGATATACTTATAACTACCCATTCGCAAACCAAAAGTATATGCCTCTTCCAAAAGGTAATCTCTTCCTTTGTTTTTAATGCCCAACCAAGCTTCCAAATGGTTTTCACTATCCATAGCATCATCTTTTTTTAGGTTCTGGCCAACCAAAGAAGCCAAGGAAGCGTATAAATCTACCTGAGATAATAAAGCATTACTTGTACCTGGACGTATTTCTGATGGCCATGAGACAATGGTTGGCATGCGTGTACCTGCCTCATAAACCGAATACTTTGCTCCTTTATATTTACCTCCCGGTTTATGCTCCCCAACTAGTTCCCTGGCATAATCCAAGTAACCATCATCTAATATTGGACCATTGTCACTTGTAAATATGATCATGGTATTGTTATCCAGGTTCACTTCTTTCAGCTTTTGCATTATAGCTCCTACGCACCAATCCATTTGCGCTATAACATCTCCTCTAGGGCCCATTTTACTTGCCTCTACAAATTTAATATTGGCAATTCTAGGCTGATGAATATCATGAAGAGAGAAGAAAAGGAAAAATGGATTTTTACTATTTTTATCTATAAATTCATTTGCCTTTTTCGTTAAATTAAATGGTATCTCCTCATCTATCCATAAAGCACTTTCTCCTCCATTCATATAACCAATACGACTTATTCCATTGGTAATCGACCCTAAATGTTGTAAATCCGTGTGCTGTTTTAAAAGCTCCGGATGTTCGGTTCCAATGGGGTACCCATCCAGTTTTGAAGTATAACTAACAGTTATTGGGTCTTGGAGATCAAGTCCCACAACTTTTTGATTTTCCATATATACCGTAGGTATACGATCTCCTGTTGCGGGTATAAGAAAACTATAATCAAAACCTACTTCTTTAGGGCCTGGTTTTACTTCATCGTTCCAATTTGCTTTTCCGTCCCCCAGTCCTAAATGCCATTTACCTACCACCCCGGTAGTGTAGCCGGCATCTTTTAACATGTCCGGCAGCGTACGTTTATCAACATCTATAATCAGAGGGGCATCCCCATTTACTATCGCTGCATTATTCCTAAAAGCATATTCACCGGTTAACAATGAATATCTGGAAGGCGTACAGGTAGCCGCAGTAGAATGTGCGTCGGTAAAATTTAGACCGTTTGCCGCCAACCTATCTACATTTGGGGTTTCTACGCCGATTGCCCCGTTTACACCTATATCACCGTAGCCTAGGTCATCCACATAAATAAGCACAATATTTGGTTTTGCTTTCTGAGAATACACGCCTAGTGTTGATATAAGAAAAACGAAAAAACATAGTAGATTTTTGAAAAAAGTGTTTTTAACAATCATGTTGAATTTGCATTTCGGACAATTTAATCGCTTGCCCTTATTTATATACTTTATATAATAATGAGGTTAAGTAGATACAGTTAAGAACTGGTAGTAATTTAAAATTACTACCAGTATGCAATAAGTCTACTAACTAAACATCACTACAAAACAATTAATATCAACTTAATAACCAGGGTTTTGAACCAAATTTGGATTTTCCGCCAATCTTTCCTGACTAAATGGAAGATAATACCTTTCCTCTCCAAATTGTCTTATATCACCTTCCGCATTTTTTAGCGTTATACTATACATGTCCGTATCAAGATTATATCTGAATACCAAGCCTTTTGTACGAACATTACCTAGAACTTCCGTAGCAATACGCCAGCGGATTAAATCCCAAAAACGATGCTCTTCAAAAGCCAACTCCACTTGACGCTCCTGCCTAATAAAATCTTCCGTAATTTCTGACCTAAGTGGCATTCCTGCACGTTCCCTGACCATATTGACCATGGTCAAAGCTTCACCAGAGTTTCCCATATAATAGGCCGCTTCGGCCAAATTCAATAAAGTTTCCGCATACCTAAATACATAGAAATCTTGACCAGAATTTTCTGATTGCGTAGCTATATTTGTTGGATCTAACCTTTTTCTAAGTAAGAGCGCCGTATTTCTAACATTTCTTGCCGCCGCTGTAGCCGGTATTTCCTCTCCATTTGGTTTGGTAAGTATTGTACCCGTACCGTTTACAACCTCTCCATTTACTAAACTACTACTGTGAAAATATATTTTTTGGCCTTTCCAAGTAGTCTCAGGGTAAAATACACTCGCTACAAATCTAGGGTCTCTATTCCCGAAAAAGTCGGTTACATCCCATTCATTTTCCAATGTTAAATCATCTCTGGAAATACTGCTCCCGGTTCGACCATCTATAAAATCAAAATTTTCTACAAAATCATACAAAACCGGAAAGTTAGAGTTCCATTCCAAACCAAGTCCATCAGGATTTGCCAACCAGTCCAAAGAATGCCCTTTTATAAAAGGCTCAAAACGTTCAGCAAAAATTATCTCATTATTACCTGTACCTTCATTCAGAAAAATAGAAGCAAAATTTGCCGCTTTGTCATCACCCTCATCAATTAGTTGGAATAATTGAGAATCTATAACCTCCTTAGAAGCATCGTAACTTTTCTTATAGTAATCTTGGGCACTAACCGATGGGACACCCACAATACCGTTAATTTGCTCTTCCCCAAAATTTGCTATACTCGCGGCATAAAGCATGGCCCTACTTTGCAACATAAGTGCAGTAAAGCGATCCACCCTACCGTTGGCCCCCGTTTTAACTTCGGATAAATCCGGAAGTATTTCTGCCAATTCATTGTATATAAAATCATATATCTCTTTTTCTGTTGCCCTACTCGGAAAAAGAACCTCATCAGAATCATCTTGATCCTGTACGGTAGTAATAAGCGGCACACCTCCATAACGTTTTACCATTTCAAAATATTCATACGCCCGAAGAAACCTGACCTCTGCCATAGTAGTCCTAATAAAATCTTCTTCTAACGAAACGCTATTTGGCAGGTCACGCAAAAGAATATTCATGTTTCTTATATTAAAATACGGCCAGCGGTCAAGATTACCTGGACCGGTAACCTCTGTATATTGTCTTGAATATGATAAATTAGGATATTGCCAATTAGCAAAATTAATATGTTCCGCTCCTGCTGCAGCAAACAGACCTATACCAACATTGCCAAACCCACCAATTTCTTGAAAGTTCATGTTTAGATATAAATCTGCAACATACGAATTTGTAAGTCCTTCATCCTCGAAGACCGTATTTTCCGAAATAAAATCCGGCTCTTTATCCAATTGATCGTCACACCCTAAACAAAAGAGTACAAGTACAAAATATAAACTTTTTCGTAACATAATTTTTTAGTTTTGAGGTTGATAGATTATAAGCCAATACGGACTCCAAAAGTGAATGTTCTTAAGATTGGCAGAGTTAACCCAGTTGCACTAGAAGCTTCTTCCGGGTCTATTATGTCTTTATAAATACCTAACTTAGAAAACGTTAACAAGTTATCGCCCGCAACATAGAATTCTAAGTTTTCAAACTTTATTAAATCCAATACTTCAGCCGGTAATTTGTAGCTTATATTAGCATTTTTAAGTCTTAGATAGGTTCCATCTTTATACCAAAAGTCTGATGATGCCCCATTCCAAATGCGAGCCCCATTTCTCTCAAAAGCCGGTAGCTGCGCATTGGGGTTGGCCCCTACTCCTGGGTTAGAAGGGTCTTGCCTCCAACTATATTTTTCATGAAGGGTATATGGTACAGTTTCATTATTAAATGGATTTCTTGCTCCCGCGGTTATCAATACATTAAATTTAGAAGCACCTTGCCACAACATGCCTAAAGAAAAATTCTTATAGGAAAAATTAGAGTTCAAGGAAAAAAGCATTTCAGGTATATTTCCGAAACCTATTTCGTATTGATCATCCCTATTCAAAATATTATCTCCATTTCTATCAATATATCTTATGTCTCCAGGCTTGGGAGATCCATTTAAATCCTCAATAGTAAACTGATTCAAGTATTCATCTACTTCTTGCTGAGTGTTGAATAAACCGTCCGTTTGATATCCAAATGTTGTGTTAACATACCGTCCAGATCGTTTATCCAACCTTACCTGCGTAGGGTTCGCAAAGTCTATATTTTCTTGATAATCTCCATAACGTTCACGCGCCAACGTAAAAGTACCGGCAATATTTACTCCAAAATCTTCCCAATTATTTCTGTACCCCACTAAGGCTTCAAAACCACGATTATTTCTTGTATCTAAGTTCGTTGCAGGTAAGTTTGCGCCAAAAGTTGTTGGCAAACCTTCTATTGGCAACCTCAACAAGCCTTCACGAAGACGGTAAAAAGCATCTATATTTGCATAAAGTTTACCTCCGAACAAACTTAGATCCAAACCAATATTATACATTGTTGTTTCCTCCCATGTAACTAATTGATTGGCTATACCCTCTGTTCTAATAGTGGGCGTAGGAGTGTTTTCATCCAAGTAATACACTTGACCTGTTTCTGAAAACCCTGTTAAAAACTCAAAAGCCGTATTTCCGATATTACTATCTATACCGGTCTCGCTATAAGACAACCTTAATTTTAGTTCCTTTATAGTTTCGCTATTCTGCAAGAAATTTTCCTTGGCAATATTCCACCCAAGTGATAGGGACGGAAAGTATCCCCATCGCACATCCGGACCAAATTTTGAACTTCCGTCCGCTCTAAACGTACCTTCCAACAAATATTTGCCGTCGTAAGAATAATTAAGTCTACCTGCAACACTTTGCCTAGTATAACTTAACGGCACACCCAATCCACCTGTAGTGGTAAGGTTATCATCTCCTGCACTTACCTGTGGAACATCAGAGGACAGAAGATCCCTTCTCAAGACAGTCAACCGTTCATAAAGATTATCTTCTTTTTCTGCGAATGCGAGTGCCCCAATCGTATGCTTAGAAATATCTTTACTATAGTTTAGATAAGCACGGGACAGTATTCTTCTTTTAGGATCATCATTAAAATTGGCTCCACCAATATATTTATAAAAGTCATTTACAGAAATTGTAGCCTCTTTTGTATACCCATCATTATCAGCAGAAACTGCACTAGGATCAAAAGACCACACATCATAAGGCTGTCGTAATCTATCCTGCGTTATTAAACGAAACCTAATGTTGTTTTTGACCCCAATACTTAACCCTGGAACAAAAGGGAAATTATATTTAATATCCAAAGCCGCAGCTAAAGTTTCTAGATCGGTCCTTTCATAACCTGCAAATTTCTGCTGTGTTCTAGCTACTGGAGACCTTTGTGAAAACCCTGAATATGGTGCTCTATCCGGATCAGGCAAAAACGGATTATACAGAGGTTGTGCCGTTCTAAGGTCATTCCAAACATCGTTTAAACCTATTGCCGCATAATCCCTTGATTCATCTATATAGGAACTATTGAAACTTAAACTTAAATCAGGAGTAAGATTGGCATTTATATTATTGGTTATACTAATTTTCTTGTAATCATAGTCTCCATTAAATATACTTGTTTGATTTTGCAACCCTAGTGACGTGTAATATTGTACATTTTCCGAACCACCCGAGGCACTCAAGTTATGTTGAGCTATTTGAGCCCCCCCATTTCTTAGCAAAGCATCTACCCAACTATAACTTTTTTGTTCACCTGACCTTATCTCGGCCAATTTCTCCTCAGTAAACAAGCTACCATAATCTATGACCGCCTCAGGGGTTTCGGGATTATATTGAGCATTAAAAATGGCATCCCTACCTAAACTAACAAACCCCTCTGCGCCAGATATTTCAGGAAAAGTTAACCGGTTCTGTGTTCCGTACCAGCCATGATAGTTGATTTTGGTTTTTCCAGATTTACCGCTTTTTGTCGTTACCAAAATCACCCCATTACCGGCTCTTGCTCCATAAATTGCCGCAGACGCATCTTTCAAAATTGATATCGTCTCTATATCATTAGGGTCCAACCTATCCAAATAAGACTCTACACCATCAACTATAACCAGAGGGTCACCAAACCCCCTAATACTGAAAGCGGCATTATCCTGACCGGGCAACCCCGGATTTTGATTAGTAATCAACCCTGCCGCTTGACCGATCAACAAATTTTTCACATTTGTTGCTGGAACTTGGGTAATATTATCCACCTTTACACTGGAAATAGAACCTGTAACGCTCTCTTTTTTCTGTACACCATAGGCCACAACTACTACTTCATCCAAGAATGCCGCATCGCTCAGTAATGTAACTGTAACATTTTCGGCACTATCCAAAGTTACGGTAGCTGTTTTCATTCCAATATAAGAAATTTCAAGAATGTCACCTACGGTCGCTTCTATTGAAAAATTACCGTCAAAATCCGCTACCACGCCACGTGTGGTACCTTTTACCAACACATTTGCACCCGATAATGGAACACCATCTTCATCTACAACCGTACCTTTTACAATGGACTGCTCTATACTTTCCAACATCTTTGTAGTATAAATTGTTGAATTTCCACTATAGGCTCCGCACACAAACGTATTCAATAAAAACACTCCGAGCAGAGGATAACCCCTACCAAGTGCTTTCCAAAATTCAATTGGAAATATGCGTTTTAAGTTTTTCATAGATTTTGGTTTTATGGTTACATTATATACTTCGGTATTAAAACCCATCTCCAACTACCTTATTCAATCAAAAAAATCCAAACCATGGACTATTACACTAAAAAAAGCAAATTAAAATAAAGTGACACAAGTACACTTATTTTTAAAATAAGTTCAAACAATTTGATTATTTATTAAGTTTTTAATAAATTGAAGTTATCATTTTGCTAAATTATCTAAATTTGAATAATCAAAAATGGAGATTTTATGCAAAAACATGGACTTTTAAATATTATGACGATAGGATTTTATAAAAACAACAAAGTGATAGAAAATAGAAGTATTGTACCAATAAAACCAGTTTCATTTTCCATTTGCGAAGATTTAGATTCATCTTTCTTAATTGAATCAATTTTAAAACCAGACCAATCCATGTACCTTATACTAAAAAACAATGCTAAATTCTAATGGAAAAATCTAAGATTAAAGAGGGTTTTTTAGGGCAAAAAATGATTGTTCTTCCCGATTCAATAAGAAAAGAACTCCATACCATTTGTGAATCTTTTTATATAACGGACATAGGTTTCTACCCTAACGCCCAACATCATTACAGGTCTAGAAAAAAAGGAATTAAGGAGTATATCTTCATATATTGTATTGAGGGTAAGGGCAATTTAAAAGTAGATGGTCAGCTTATTCGTGTACTCCCAAATACATATCATGTTATCCATAGAAACACTCCACATGAGTACAACTCAGACAAAAATGACCCCTGGAGTATCTATTGGATGCATTTTGGCGGGAACTTAACAGACAATCTTTACAAGCGCTATATGGAACACCGAAGCAACAATGGCAGTATTGCTTTTGAACGTTCCAAAATAAACTTGTTCAATGAAATATTCCATATGTACAAGAGTGAATACACGGTCCCGAAACTAGAGTATGCCAATATATTAGGATTAAACTTTATTAGCTCCTTTGTATATACCTCTAAAGGAATAGCTACGGAGTCTACCTCTCATACGAATATGATAAATTCCGTAATTGATTTTTTAATGTCCAACTTAGACAAGACATTTAAGTCCAATGAAATTGCCAAACAATTTAATTGTTCACCTTCTTACCTTTTTAACTTATTTAAAAAAAGAACTGGCTATTCCTTGATTCATTTTTTCAATCTGAAGAAAATACAAAAGGCTTGTGAATATTTAAAATATACAGATTTGAGCATTAAAGAAATCAGTTATAAGGTAGGCATACAAGACCCTCTTTATTTTTCTAGGACCTTTAAAAAAAATTTTGGTGTTTCACCCAAAGAGTACAGAAAAACACAACAAGAATTCTAAGCTCAGAATTTCCTCCTTAATCGGCCAGAACATAACAAAGTTTTTAACCTTTATTTTATTGATTAGACAAAACAAACGGGATATTTCTATAGTTTTGTCATTTCTAAATTAAAAAATCCATGTTTTAACAAAAATCGTCCATTTACCTAAGCTAAATATATTCATAATATTGTGTTAAGATTTTTATGCGAATTATTAATTTTCAAAAAATCCTTAACTAAAAATCAATTAACAATACTATGAAGCTAACATTCTCAACAAATCAACTCAAACTATTAGCTTTAGGAATTTCTCTATTATGGGGTAGCCTAACACTAACTGCACAAACAACTATTAATGGCACGGTAACCGATGGGGAAACTAATTCTCCTTTACCAGGAGTCAATGTCATTGCGGGAACCCAAGGGGTCATAACTGATTTTGATGGTAATTATGAATTATCTGTACCAAGCGAAATTACCTCGTTAGAATTCTCATCATTGGGCTTTGCTACACAAAGCGTTGCAATTGATGGCCGCACCACGATTAATGTGACAATGGATCCTGAAAGCCAAGCACTTGACGAAGTAGTCATAGTGGGGTACGGTACTGTAAAAAAGAGCGACTTAACAGGGTCTGTATCCTCCATTGACGGAGACGCTTTTAAGGAATTGCCAGTTACGTCAGTGGACCAAGCCATACAGGCAAGAGCTCCCGGGGTTCAAGTAACCCAAACATCTGCAGCTCCAGGCGGTGGTGTTTCAGTTCGTATTAGAGGTTCAAATTCAATTAACAGCGGTAGCGAACCGTTATATGTTGTTGACGGATTTCCAATATATCCGGACAATAGCGCCTATAGTGCTGGTGGTGCTAGACAGGCCACCAATATTCTTGCCTCTATAAATCCAAACGATATAGAATCTATTGAAGTCCTCAAAGATGCTTCTGCCACCTCCATCTATGGGTCAAGAGGGTCCAATGGTGTTGTATTGATTACTACCAAAAGAGGTAAGGCGGGAAAGGCAAAAATCAGTTATGATGGGTCATACTCAACCCAAACCATTACCAATCCGATAAACGTATTGACCGGTTCAGAGTTTGCCACCTATTTGAACACGTTGGAAACTAGCCAAGGCGGTGCACCTATTTACTCGCAAGATCAGGTAAGTGCTTTTGGCAAAGGAACAAACTGGTTAGACGAAGTAACAAGGGTAGGTTCTGTT
The DNA here is from genome assembly GCF_015330165.1 of Zobellia roscoffensis. Taxonomy (NCBI): domain Bacteria; kingdom Pseudomonadati; phylum Bacteroidota; class Flavobacteriia; order Flavobacteriales; family Flavobacteriaceae; genus Zobellia; species Zobellia roscoffensis. The sequence continues at coordinate 2,982,046 of NZ_JADDXT010000002.1, read as the reverse complement.
CAAAATCATCAACTTACATTTTCAGGTGGAAATAAAGAAAATAGATATGCGATAACAGGAAATTATCATGACAATAAGGGTATAATTAAAATGACAGATTTCCAGAGATACGGTATTCGACTAAACGTTGATAATTCTGTTTTTAACAACTTTCTTAATGTAAGTTCTAGCTGGTCTTACAATAGAACGGTCTCTAATAATGCTCCTACGGATCAAGGAGGACCTGGAGGTATTATTATTACTGCATTGGGTCTGGATCCAACGGTACCGGTATTTAATGAAGATGGCACCTATGCTTTAGCATCTTACGATGGTAGATTTTCAATAAATCCTCTACAAGAGCTTGAATTTGCAACCGATAAGGATATCACCAATAGAGTTTTGGGAAATACCACATTTACCTTTAACCTAACAGAACACTTAAAAGCCAAAACAAGTATAGGAGCTGATATCTTAAACATAAATAGAACAAGTTTTTTTCCATCTGTAAACACTAGAATAGGTAGGGACAATGCTGGCGAATTAACGCTGGCCAACAGAAATTCCGGGAATATCTTAAACGAAAACTTACTTACCTACAACAACCAATTTGGAAAACATTTTGTAGATGCCGTTGCAGGTTACACCTACCAAAAAGAAGTGAATAATTTCTTCAGCAGCACCACACGCGGTATTACAGCTGCCTCTGTAGACCAAGCCACTTTACAAGGAGGACCAGATATCATAACCCCAACTTCCAACAGAAGAGAGTGGTTATTAGAATCTGTTTTAGGTAGAATCAATTATAATTTTGACAGTAGATATTTGGCAACGGTTACGTTTAGAAGAGATGGTTCTTCAAGATTTGGAACTGAGAACAAGTGGGCAAATTTTCCTTCCGTAGCTTTAGGGTGGAATTTATCAAATGAAAATTTCTTTGCTGATAAAGGAATTTCAGAGGTAATGAACAACTTTAAACTTAGAGCAAGTTGGGGATTAACTGGTAACTCGGAAATACCAGTTTACAATTCTTTGGCAAACCTTAGCGAATTTAATTATGTAGTTAACGGTAGTTTGGTTTTGGGTCTTGCTGACGACAGATTAAGCAACGCCGATTTGAAATGGGAGTCAACAACAATGAGAAACATTGGTATTGACGCTTCTTTCTTTAATAGCCGTATGAACTTAACATTAGATTATTTTAGCAATAGAACTGAAGACCTATTACTGTTTGTTTCAATACCAAGTAGCCTTGGATTCCAATCTATCCTTAAAAACTCGGGATCACTAGAAAATACCGGATTTGAAATTGGATTGGATGGTTATATCGTAAATGGAGAAGATTTTAAATGGAATGTTGCAGGTAACCTTTCAATTCTTAAAAACGAGCTTACAGATTTGGGTGATAGTACTCCTTTCTTCTCTGGCTCCACAAGTGGCCATCTTGGTGTAGAAGGTAGCTGGGTAGAAGCCGGCAACCCAATAGGTGTTTGGAGAGGATATGATTATGTGGGTATTTTTCAATCAGAAGATGAAATAGCCAACAACCCTTCAAGATCAGGAGACAAACCGGGTTACCCACAATATAGGGACGTAAACGGTGATGGTGAAATTACTCCAGATGACTATGTGATTATAGGTGACCCAAATCCTGATTTCACTTGGGGATTGAATTCAACATTTACCTATAAGAATTTTGATATGGGATTATTTTTCAGAGGTTCACAAGGATTTGATGTAAGAAACTTGCAAGCTTCCGAACTAGGAGATGGTGTTCAGAAAATAAATCAAATAAGCACAATTCTTACAGATTCTTGGACACCAACCAATACCGGTGCTTCAAGACCTGTGATAGATGGCAACAGAGACTTTGCCAATTCTTACAGAGATTCAGATTACTTTATTGAAGACGGATCCTTCATTAGACTTCAAAATATATCGTTAGGGTATACACTTCCACAATTTAACGATCTCATATCAAAAGCAAGAATTTATGTAAGTGGTCAAAATTTATTCACAATTACAGATTATACTGGCTTTGACCCAGAAGTGAACAATAGAGGTCAGAACAACTTAAATAGAGGAGATGACTATGACGCTTACCCACGATCAAGAACTTTGACTTTGGGAGTAAATCTAGAATTTTAATATAAAAAACACCAAATATGAAAAAGCACAAAAATGCAATTCCATGGAGTTTTATCCTACTCCTGACCATTGCTATAAATTTAATAGGCTGTACGGATTTAGAGGAGAATCCCGACTTTACAACACAAGAAAATTTCTTTGCAACTGCTGAACAACTAGAATTAGGAGTAAACGCCGTCTATGATGGTATCGGGTACGGCCAAGACTGGACCAATCACTATTACAACAGATTTGTATTTGAATGTTTGGCAGGGTATCAGGTAGGCTGGGAAAAAGGGCCCCTAAATTATCAAAACGGGAATGTATCCCCGGATGACGAGTATATAGAAGCGTATTGGAGAATTTCCTACGAAAACATAAACCGGGCCAATGCCGTTATTCAGAAAGCGGACGAGCTAAAAGAAGAGGGTGTTCCCAATATTGCCCTAGTGGATAGAGTAAAGGCCGAAGCTCAATTTTTAAGAGCGTTTTACTACTTCAATTTGGTACGATATTTTGATAATATTCCAGTAACAACAACAAGGACCGAAAGTGACCAGGATTTGCCTTCTAACGAAAATGGAAAAAGAGTGGCTTTGGATTTAATACAATCAGATTTGACCATGGCAGCAAACATTTTACCTGAGTCCCATGATTCAGAAAACCTAGGACGTGCTACGAAATGGGCCGCTCTAGCCTTGCTGGTCAAGGCGTACTTACAGGATGAAAAATGGGAACAAGCCCTAACAACATCCGAAACAGTTATTAATGAGAGTGGCCTTACTTTGTTTGATAATTTTGCCGATACTTTCTCTGCTGCTAGGGAAAATTCCGGCCCAAGAATATTTGAAGCACAAGTTTCAGCCGGAGCCAACGCAGGTGAAAACCAAAATTATCATCAACATTTTATTCCTGGAGATTTGCCTAACGACCTTGGAGGTGTTGGATGGCACTGGCTAAATTCAACTCAAGCGTTCCGTGAAAAATATGACCCGACCGACAAAAGAATTTCGGGTACTTTTATTGAAGAATATCCAACCACCAGAGTCGGACCAAATACAGCAGGCGAAAGACCTGTTGTTAAATGGAGTGCAGATGCGTCATACAATCTGAGCCGTTTTGGCGGAATGGTAGCCGCCGATGCAGACCCAAATAACCCGGATGAGCTTATTTTCTCTAACGGATGGTCTGCAAAATATACAGAAATGGGTATCGACAACGCCAATTTAACAGAAAAAAACATTGTTTATTTAAGATTGGCAGACATATTACTAGGACACTCAGAGGCTGCTAACGAAAGTGGTATTGGAGACCCTTACTTTGGCATAAACGAAGTAAGACGAAGAGCAGGATTGGCTCCATTGTCGGGATTGAACAAAGAAACTTTAAGGGATGCGATAGTAAAAGAACGGGTTCTTGAATTTGCTATGGAGTGCGAAGTCTATCCTGAATTAAAAAGGAAAAGTGCGTTTGGAGGCTCTCCTGACTATCTTGGAGATTATATTCAGGAATTTATTGACACTTACGGTGTAGACAGAACATTATCCGCCAAAGATTATGTACTACCTCTTCCACTTAATGAGGTTTTGGGCAACCCTAACGTAACCCAAAATCCGCAGTACCAGTAAAAAGTTTGTGTTAGTTTAATTATTACGTTTTGAAACCTGTCTTTTACAGACAGGTTTCTATTTTTTATTAAATTATACAATATACCTGTATAAAGTTTTTATTTATGAAAACAGCCGTCCCAACCTATATACTTTTCCTTTCCGCAATTCTAGTGGCATTCTCTTCATGCACGGATAAAACATTAGACCAGAAAAACAACGAAACAACATCTCCCTTATTTGAGCAAGCCACTATAAAAAGAACCAATATTAACTTTTCAAATGAAATTAGAGAAAATGATAAATTTAATATGGTAGACTATTTTTATGTCTATAACGGAGGGGGAGTTTCAATTGGCGATTTAAACAATGATGGGCTTCCGGATATATTTTTTTCAGGTAATATGGTTAGCGATGCCTTATACATGAACCTTGATAGTCTTAAATTCAAAGACGTTACCAAAAGCTTAGGCAACTATAGTGATGGATGGTCTACAGGAACCACAATGGTAGATATTAACCATGACGGACTTCTTGATATATATGTATGTCGTTCTGGTAATTTTGAAGAAAATAAGCGCAAAAACCTTCTATTTATAAATCAAGGTAATTCTTCTTTTAAAGAACAAGCACATACCTACGGTTTAGCGGATAGTAGTTATAGCACCCAAGCCGTTTTTTGGGATTACGACAAAGATGGCGATCTTGATATGTATCTTTTAAACCATACCAATACAGTAAGAGATCCCAATAGTATCAGACCCTTGTTGTCCAATGGCGAAGGCCCTGCTAATGACCGACTTTATAGAAATGACGAAGATAAAGGCAATGGTATAAAATTTACTGAGGTAAGCAAGCAAGCCGGTATTTTATTGGACGGTTTTGGTTTGGGCGTAAGCATTGCCGATTTAAATGACGATGGATGGGAAGACATCTTTGTAACCAATGATTTTTTAGCGAACGATTACATCTATATAAATCAACAAGACGGTACTTTTAAAGAAATGGCAAAATCTTATTTAAAACACGTAAGCCATTTTAGCATGGGAAATGATATCGCAGATTTTAATAATGATGGCCTTTTAGACCTTGTAACGGTAGATATGCGCCCAGAAGATAATTTTCATGAAAAAAAAATGTCAGGCGCCCTTAATTTTGATCTGTTCCAAAAAACATTATCGTTTAATTACTTACCACAATACATGCGAAACACTTTACAAATCAATAGAGGTAAGAGTGCTACCAACAAAACTCAATATTCAGAAATTGGTCAACTCTCCGGGGTTGATGCAACAGATTGGAGCTGGGGACCCTTGTTTGCGGATTTTGACAATGATGGACTAAAAGATTTATTTATAACTAACGGCTACTTAAGGGATATCACTGACCTAGACTTCATTAACTATACCAGTACATTGGCCAATAGTAAAATGCACGATAGCCTAGATCACATTCTAAAAGAAAAAGCTAAAGAAAGACCGTCAATTCAAATTCCAAATTACGCTTTTAAAAATTCAGGCGGATTTACTTTTGAAAATGTCACTAAAAATTGGGGTTTTGACCGCCCATCACTTTCAAATGGTGCTGCCTATTCCGATTTGGATAACGACGGTGATCTTGATTTGGTCATTAATAATATTAATGATTTAGCCACAGTATACGAAAACCGATCAAACTCTATTAGTGAAAATTATTACCTAGCTATAAATCTCATAGGAGACAGCTTAAATTTGGACGGTCTAGGAACAGAAGTTCGTATATATCAAGCAAGTGGAAGTCAATTAAAAAGGCAATCGGTAACGAGAGGGTATCAATCCTCCGTAGATAAAACTGTGCACTTTGGGTTAGGAACCGATCCAAAAATCGATAGTATTTTAGTTGCCTGGCCAAACGGTAAAATCAATAAAATCCTAAATCCTAAAACCAATCAAAAATTAACAATTTCCATGAACTCTGGTAGTGCCATAATAAAACTGCCCTCCACAGAAAATAAGAAGATTTTTAAAGATAATACCAATAATCTAAAACTAGCTCTATCACATGACGAAACCATTTATTATGACTTTAACAGAACCTATTTACTTCCTCATAAATTATCCGAACAAGGACCTGGCTTGGCTGTTGGCGACATAAACAATGATGGTTTTGAAGACTTTTTCATGGGAGGTGGCTACAATCATAGTGGGCGTTTATTCTTTGGTTCGAAAAGCGGTACTTTCAGTAATAAATTACTTACACCTAATGAAAAAGAAAAGTACGAAGAAGACACCGGCGTCCTTTTATTCGATTATGATAACGACAACGACCTTGATTTATATATAACCAGTGGCAGTAATGAGTTTCATGAAAACTCAAAATACTACCAAGATCGTTTATATGAAAACGACGGTCAAGGAAATTTTAAACTTACGGAGGGGGTCTTACCAACACTGTTGAGCAGTACTTCTTGTGTTAGAGCTGCAGATTTTGATAAAGATGGAGATTTAGACCTTTTTGTAGGTAGTAGACTTACTCCTTTAAAATATCCCCTACCCTCCAAAAGTTATTTATTAGTTAATGAAGGGGGGAAATTTATTGATGCTACTAACAAATTAGCTCCCGCCTTAAGAAAACCTGGTATGGTTACCGACGCCATTTGGACAGATTATGATTCGGATGGTGATTTTGACTTAATTGTGGTGGGTGAATTCATGTCCATTGAATTTTATGAAAACCATAATGGAACTTTCAGTAACAGTTCTCTAAAGACTGGACTTACCCATACTGCCGGTTGGTGGAACAGTATTAACGGTGGAGATTTTGACAATGACGGCGATATAGACTATATACTGGGTAATCTTGGACTAAATTCAAAATACAAAGCCACTTCAGAAGAACCGTTGTCCATCTACGCCTCAGACTATGATAAAAATGGCACTATAGACCCAATTATAACAACATTTAATAATGGCAAAGAATATCCTGTTCACTCACGAGACGATATTATAAAACAAATTCCGCCATTAAAGAAAAAATTTCCTGACTACGCTAGTTATGCGCAAGCAACAATAAACGAAGTTTTAACACCTCAAGAAAAAAGCAGTTCTTATAGTGCCAAAGTATTTGAATTTGCATCTTCTATTTTAATAAATAATGGCAACGGAAAGTTCGACTTAAAACCTTTACCAGAATGGGCACAAATTGCACCAGTTCATGGAATACTAATTTCAGATTTTGATGCAGATGGCAATCTAGATGTTCTACTTTCCGGTAACGATCACGGTACCGAAGTAGGAATTGGAAGATACGACGCCTCCAAAGGAACATATTTAAAAGGTACAGGAAAAGGGAATTTTATTTCTTCGCTATTTTCAGATTCAGGACTATTAATTGATGGAAACGCGCGCGGGGCGGCGGCCATAACTATCAATAACAAACAAGGGTATATATTCGGGTCAAATAACGGTAATTTGAAATCTTATTTGTTATCCGACCAAGTTAATTCTAACGAAACACTAACCATACCCGAAAAAAGTGTAATGGCTAAAATTGTTTTAGATGATGGTAAAATAAGAATGCATGAACTCTACAATGGCTCAAGTTACCTTTCTCAATCCACAAAAAGCATTCAACTTTCCGGAAGAGAAAAATCGGTGATTTTTTCAGATAGCAAAGCACGAAAAACCGGTATTTACAATAAACCATAAAATACGCTAACAACTTATTTTACAAAATATTAAAGTCCATATCCTATCATTAAAAATCCATGTATTTGCGCAATTATTTTATTAATATTAAACTGATTACAGACGAACATGGAATTAAAATTTTTAGAAGAATGAATCCTTCATTATCAATGGAAAAATTTTCTAACTTAATAATGTATTTTATTGTGAAATACTGGTGCAAAAAACTAATGACCTTTCTGGTTTTCTGCTCCCTATGGTCATGCAATCAATCCTCCGAAAAAATTGATTTTAGTTCTCAAGTAAAGCCCATTTTAAATAATAACTGTATCACTTGTCATGGTGGGGTTAAAAAAAGTGGCAATTTCAGCTTACTTTTTAAGGAAGAGGCGTTTGCGGTAACGGAATCCGGCAAACCGGCAATAATTCCTGGAGATGCAAAAAACAGTTCATTTATTCAAAGATTGCATGAAGAAGACCCTGAATTGAGAATGCCTTATGAAAAACCGAAACTAACGGACGAAGAAATAGAACTGTTGACGAAATGGGTTGACCAAGGAGCCGAATGGGGGCAACACTGGGCATATACTTTACCCGAAAAGGTTGAATTGCCATCAATCACCGAAGAAGCTGGATTAATATCATCTGAAACCAACGATTTCCTACAAAACAATATTGACCGTTTTATACTGAATAGATTAAAAAATGAAGAACTATCCCCTAATGGACCCGCTTCAAAAAACATACTTATCAGAAGACTTTCTTTTGACTTAACAGGATTGCCTCCAAGTGCCAAACTGTATGAAGATTTTACTAATGGCAAACTATCTTATGAAGAAACAGTAGATCAATTAATGGCCCAATCTACATATGGTGAAAAATGGGCCAGTTGGTGGTTAGATTTGGCAAGATATGCAGATACAAAGGGGTATGAGAAAGATCAGGGCCGTAATATGTGGCGTTATAGGGACTGGGTTATAAAATCCCTGAATGAAGATATGCCCTATGATCAATTTACTACTGAGCAATTGGCAGGAGATTTGCTACCAAACCCGTCTGTAGATCAGCTAATTGCCACAGCTTTTCATAGAAATACAATGAATAATGACGAGGGAGGCACAGACGATGAAGAATTTCGCGTAGCCTCTGTTTTGGACCGTGTAAACACCACCTTCTCAGTATGGCAAAGTACCACTATGGAATGTGTACAATGCCATAGTCATACTTATGATCCTTTTAAACAAAAGGAATATTATAAGGCAATGGCATTTTTTAACAATACCAAAGATGAAGACACACCAGATGAAAGCCCCACTCTTCGTTTTTATGATGAGAAACAAATTAAACTAAAAAACGAGATTATATCGTGGATAGAAAAATATGGTTCTGAACAAGATCGAAAAAAGTACAGTGATTTCTTGACTTTTTTAGAACCTAAATATTTAGCTCACAACGCCACAAACTTTGTCAATGGAGAACTTGCGGACACTAAATATTTGGCACTTTGGGACGATGGGTCCTGTGTACTCAAAAATGTAAGTCCCCATGGTGCAACATCTATGTACCTTAATCACAAAGCCTTTATGGATGGTACCATTATGACCATTAGAAAAAATAACGCTGATGGAGAAATCCTGGCACAGTTCAAAATGAACAAGACGGACGGCTACCACATTAAAAAAATAACGTTCAAGCCTATAAATGAAACTGTAGACCTTTATTTTGAAGCCAATAATGATGCGATTGGAAAACAGGTTTCTACTAGTTTTATTACCTGGTTAGCTTTTCTAAATGACATACCAGGTTCTTCCGAGAATGGCTATGCACAAATCAACCGGTCATTTTTAGAATTATTAAATAATAAGACCCAAGACCTACCTATTATGATAGAGAACCCTAAAGAGATGCAAAGGGTTACACAGGTCTTTGATAGAGGAAATTGGTTAGCCTTATCGGATACAGTTAATCCTGGTACTCCAAAAATTTTAAATGAATATAATGAAGAATGGCCGGCAAATAGGCTAGGACTTTCTAAGTGGTTAGTAAGCAAAGAAAACCCCTTAACCTCCCGCACCCTTGTCAATAGGGTTTGGCATCAAATTTTTGGCAGAGGTATTGTATCTTCGCTTGAAGATATGGGTACCCAGTCTTCCCCACCAAGCCACCCCGCTCTTTTAGACTGGCTCTCACTTAGGTTCATGAACGAACAAAACTGGAGCATAAAAACTCTAATTAAGGAAATTGTAATGTCTGGCACATATAGACAGAGTTCCATTATTTCCCCAGAACTATATCAAAAAGATCCTCAGAACGAACTTTACGCTCGTGGTCCAAGAATACGTTTAACTGCTGAGCAAATAAGAGACCAAGCCTTGGCCGTCTCAGGCTTATTAAGCAGTAAGATGTATGGCCCTGGTGTCATGCCTCCACAACCCGATGGTGTATGGCAATCTGTTTATAGTAATGCTGCCTGGAAAGTAAGCCAAGGAGAAGACAAATATAGAAGAGCTATATATACATACCTAAAACGTACCAGCCCCTACCCTTCTTTTATCACATTCGATGCCGGCAGTAGAGAAGTTTGTACTATTAGACGTACTGTGACGAACACTCCACTGCAAGCATTGGTAACTTTAAACGATCCGGTTTACCTAGAGGCGGCATACGCTTTTGCAAAAATTATGGATACCCACGATATAGAGAAAGGCATTTCAGCAGGATTTAAAAAAGCGACACTATCAGAAATTGATCAAGAAGAGTTAAAAACCCTAAGGAATCTATACGAACAGGCAACGATAGAGTTCAAGGCGGGTAAACACCAAGAGCAGTTTCTAGGACTAGAGAAAAAACCCAGCACAAAACTAGCGGCTTTGACTATTGTTGCAAATGCTATAATGAACTTGGATGAATTTTTAACCAAAGCATAAAAGCTAAGGAAAATACCCATTACAATGAAAACAGATATTAATAGACTCTTAGCGGAAAAGCAAAAAATAGACCTAGAAATAAATACCCGTAGACATTTCATAAAAAAATGTGCTACCGGTATGGGTGGTTTAGCGTTAAGTTCCATTTTTATGGGATGTGACCCTTTAGGAAGTAATAAACCAAAGGCAGGACTACAATCAGGATTTACTGAACGTGACTTAAACCCTCTTGCTACTTTACCTCCTCCTTTTTCCCCAAAGGTTAAAAATGTTATCTATTTACACATGGCCGGGGCCCCATCGCAACTAGAAATGTTCGATTATAAGCCCGAATTAGCAAAACTGAACAACCAAGAATGCCCACAATCGCTTCTTGAAGGAAAGAAATTTGCCTTTATCCGCGGTACCCCAAAGTTATTGGGGCCACAAGCCTCGTTTAAACAAGAAGGAGAAGCGGGTAACTGGGTATCGGATAATCTGCCACATTTTAAAAAAGTTGTGGATGAGGTGGCATTTTTGAAGGCTGTTCATACCGATCAATTCAATCATGGTCCGGCCCAATTGTTTATGCATACCGGTAGTGCAAGATTGGGAAGACCAAGTATTGGTTCTTGGGTTACCTATGGCCTTGGTTCGGACAACCAAAACCTTCCCGGTTTTGTAGTACTTACTTCTGGCGGGAAAGCCCCTAGTGCCGGAAAAAGTGTTTGGGGAAGTGGTTTTTTACCATCTGTATACCAAGGTGTACAGTGCCGCTCAAAAGGAGACCCTGTACTTTATATAGAAGACCCAGATGGTATTTCTAGAGATTTAAAAAAGAACACCATTAAAGCGATTAACGAGATTAATAAAAAGGAATACACCAAATATGCCGACCCAGAGATTTTGGCCCGTATTAACCAATATGAAATGGCGTATAGAATGCAAATTGCAGTACCAGAGGTAATGAACATTAACAATGAACCGGACCACATTAAGGAAATGTACGGTGTAGAACCTGGTAAAGAATCATTTGCTAACAATTGTCTTTTGGCAAGAAAATTAGTTGAAGACGGCGTGCGCTTTGTACAGCTATTTGACTGGGGGTGGGATTCTCATGGTACTGGAGCGGATACTGCGGTAGATTTGGGATTAAAAAATAAGTGTCGAGAAATAGATAGACCAATGAGTGCCTTGTTACTAGACTTGAAACAAAGAGGACTCTTAGAAGATACTTTAGTAGTTTGGGGCGGTGAATTTGGCAGAACCCCTATGCAAGAAAACAGAGAAGGCAAAGAGATGGGCTTTAAAGGGCGCGATCACCATGGTGATGCGTTTACCATGTGGATGGCCGGCGGAGGCATTAAAAAAGGGGCGACACACGGCCAAACGGATGCAATTGGTTTTTCCGGAATAGAGGGTCGTGTATCGGTACATGATGTGCACGCCACAATTTTACATCTTCTTGGTTTTGACCATGAACAATTTACGTTTGATTTTCAGGGCAGGCCTTTTCGTTTAACCGATGTTGAAGGGAATGTAATACGCGAAATACTAGCCTAGCATTTAGATACACCAAATTACAACTTATGCATTTACTACTACGCCTACTTTTTCTAACCCTGCTGGTTTTCACTAGCGATACTTTCGGTCAAACCGTTCATTTTTTTCAAACAGATTGGGGGCGAACTATTTCTTGGGATGCTTTTTGTAAAAAGACGGCAGACGCCGGATATGACGGTATTGAAATATGGTTTCCCGGCAACCCGAAAAATCAAGAAGAACTTAAAATCGCTCTAAAAAAATACAATCTTAAAGTTGGGTTTATAAATGGCACCAACAAATCAATATCTTTTAAAGAAAGCCTTAAAAGCTTCACCAACCATTTAAAGACGCTCACCAGCTGGTCTCCAGCTTACATTAACTCCCATACAGGAAGTGATTTTTACAGCTTTGAACAGAACAAGGCCTTTATAGATGCTGCCAATAAAATTTCGAAAAACACCAATATCCCAATCTATCATGAAACCCATAGAGGTAGGTTTAGTTTTAATCTACCGGATACAAAAATCTACCTGGAAAAGATACCGGAACTTAAACTCAACCTGGACATAAGTCATTGGATGGTTGTACACGAATCTTTATTAGAACAACAAAATAACGAGCTTGAGTACATATTGAAGCGCACGCAACATCTTCATGCACGAGTTGGACATGCAGAAGGACCACAAGTAAACGACCCTGAAGCACCTGAATGGAAAAAGGCCGTGAACAGACACCTTGATATCTGGGAAAAAATTATTCGCGAACATTGGAAAACGAACAAAACTTTTACTATTACCACAGAATTTGGACCTGCGGGCTATATGCCAACCTTACCCTACACCCAAGTTCCTGTAGCCGACCAATGTAAAGCAAATCTTTATATGATGGCAACCATTAAAAAACGAATGAATATTGAATAGCCCATTACTACTATGGATGTTATAAAACAACTTTTAGGAAGACTCCACCCTCTAATCGTCCACCTGCCAATTGGTTTTATCATTGCCGGGCTTCTATTACAATTCTTGGACAGAAAAAAGAAAGAGTCTACGCAAGTGATCTCAACCCTTTATTTATGGGGCGGATATTTTGCCGTCATAGCATGTATTACAGGCTATTTACAGTATTTGGGGGAAGGGTATGCATTTGACTCCATTAAGATACATTTGTGGTCAGGTATAGCCACTACCCTTTTTACCTTTATACTATGGGCAAGGCTAAAAGCATTTTCGTTCGTTTTTTTTCTTACTAGAATACCAGTTCTAGTATTATCAGGATTAATTTTCATATTGCTTTCATTTACCGGACATCAGGGTGGAAACATTACCCATGGCGAAGAATATTTGGTGGAACCGTTGCCAAACTCTATAAAATCCGCTTTGGGCTATGAAATTTTTGAGGCAAAAGAAATTACACTAAAAGATGAAACCTGGGAATCGGCCATTTTGTATTCAGATATAATCGAACCTATATTGAACAATAATTGTGTAAGCTGTCACAACCCCAAAAAAGCAAAAGGTGATTTATTATTACACACGGAGGAAGGTATTTTAACCAGCGGGGAAAACAGCCCCATAATTCTCGCCAATCACCCTGACAAAAGTGATTTATTCATCCGTATGGAACTCCCAAAAACAGATGATAAACACATGCCTCCAGATGGAAAAAAACAACCTTCTAAAGAAGAGATAAAATTAGTAGGTATTTGGATAGAAAAAGGACTTCCGTTCAACAAGACCATTGGCGAACTGAAACTACCCAAGTCACTTTTTCAATCCTTTTTTCCAAGAAGTGAAACAACAGACTATCCAGCAATTGATATTCCATTACCCTCCTTAGATAGCATCAAAAATATAAAGAACATGGGTATTCATATTGAACCCATTAGTGAAAAAACAAACTTTCTAAAAGTATCCGCCCTTAATATGCCAAGCTTTAAAAATGCTGATTTTGGACCGCTCAACTCCATAGCTCCCCAAATAGCCATACTAGACCTTGGCGGAACGCAAATAACAGATGGAATTTTTAATGACCTTACCAAATTACCTAATCTTACCGTCTTAAAACTAGACAACACTATGATTACAGGTAAATCTATAGAAAACTTAAAAATACTAAAGCACCTTAAAACCATTAACCTATCTAATTCCGATTTTAAGGAAGCCAACCTACCCCTCTTAAAAGGTTTTGAAAATCTAGAGCGGATATTTTTATTCATGCCAAACGTCAACAAAACAGGAGTTGAAACCATCAACGAAGGCAGTACGATTATTGAATATGGCAATTACAGCTTACCAATAATTAAATCGGATAGTATTGTATACTAATTATTCTATTTTAAAATAACCTTGAATAGCCAATCGACTAGAGAAACAATAAGTTATAGCAGAACATATTGTATACGGACTTATTTATTAGAGGCTTTCAGTCCTGCAGAGGTCTCAAAAACCCTGCGTTACAAATTATAAAATTTAATTATTAAGATTTGATAACAAACACTTTAATTCATGTAATTATAGTTTGTTTAAAACGACTGTTCGCATGGAAGCTGGTTTTACAAAAAAAAAATACATTTTACTGTTTTACAATAGTTGAGATATCCATAAATATTTAATTTTGATTTTTTTTAATGAGGCGATTTGAAATTCGGCTTCCGGATAATACCTCAATATAGTTTTTATAAAAAATTGCACATTGCACTCGAATCCATCAAATAGAACAAGAAACGGGAACCCTAAAGTTGAGGGCGTATTCTTGGAAAGCTTAAAAAACCAATGGATGTTAAATACATAAGAATTCGTTGTAGAAATGAAGCCTCTTCTGAGGTAGGAATAACAGTTTTTACTTTCATTTTACTTAGAATTACCCCTCTAAATCTATTCTCAGAACTGGCTGATGAGGGAAGATTTCTTAGGCAACCGTAGGGGTTAAAAGAAAAATTGCGTCGGTGCTCATAGGAAATTTGAAGCGAGAAAACCTTTTGAAAAATAAATTATTAAAATTCGTAGTCAAACAATCATGCTTATAATAGTTGAGAAAATTTATTGATACTTAAAATGAAAAATAAAACATACAAAAAACTGAACATTTGGTATCGAAAGTTTCAAATTAGTAAATCACCTCAAATGAATCTTGTTTGGGGATTCTTCTTATATACGTTAATTGGCTTTCTATTATTATCAATCCCTTTATTCCATAATAGAAGTATCTCTTTTTTAGATAATTTATTTATTGCAACTTCTGCTATTTCAACAACAGGACTTGTTACTGTCAGCATTTTTAATTCCTATAACATTTTCGGTCAGTTTATTATAATGGCACTAATTCAAGTTGGAGGTATCGGATATATGACATTGACAACTTACTATTTGATATTTACCACAAGGAAAATCACTCATTGGCATAGTAAAATTATTGGAACAGAATTTACATTGCCAAATTCTATTCAGATAA
Organism: Zobellia roscoffensis; assembly: GCF_015330165.1. Classification (NCBI taxonomy): domain Bacteria; kingdom Pseudomonadati; phylum Bacteroidota; class Flavobacteriia; order Flavobacteriales; family Flavobacteriaceae; genus Zobellia; species Zobellia roscoffensis. The sequence continues at coordinate 2,966,764 of NZ_JADDXT010000002.1, read as the reverse complement.
GAGACTTTGTAAAAAGCGTTATTATTTTCACCTTGGTTATGGAAACTATTGGAGCTATTCTCTTTTACATTGCATTTATAGATTCTGGAATGGGAAGCTTAAAAGCTATATGGTTTTCAATATTTCATAGTATTTCTACATTCTGCACAGCAGGTTTCGGATTGTTTAATAATGGTTTTGAAAGTTATAGAGACAATACTTTTATAAATACTATTATATCCGTACTAGCTATTGCTGGTTCTTTAGGTTTCATTGTCATAACAGATTTATTGTATCGCATTCGAGGTAAATCAAAACAAATTTCATTTACTACAAAAACCATTTTATATGGATTTATATTATTGCTTTCCATAGGTACTTTACTCCTCTACACCATAGAATACGCATCTGTTCTTGGTTCGAGCAGTTCCCTTATGACATCTTTCTTTCACACAATGTCAGCTATGACAACAGTTGGTTTTAACACAGTACCTATAGGTAAGATATCATTACCTATATTGTTGCTTATAACTTTTCTCATGTACATTGGTGCTTCTCCTTCTGGAACAGCTGGTGGAATGAAAATTACTACGTTGACTGCTATGATTGCCATACTAAAAAGTAGATTACTAGGACAGAAAAAAATTACATTTTTGAACCGACTAATTCCTTTTGAAAGAATTTATGTAGCAACTTCTATATTTATGCTATATACGAGTTTAATATTTCTGTTTTCTTTTTTGCTATCCCTTAGTGAGAATTTTTCTTTTGAGAAAATATTATTTGAAGTTGCTTCTGCTCTTGGCACTGTTGGACTAAGCACAGGAATTACCGGTGAATTATCGAACATGGGGAAAATTCTGATAATTATACTAATGTTTATTGGCCGAGTAGGAGTATTAACCTTTGGGTTCGCCCTATTACGACAAAAAATTAAAGATTCTAATGGAACCATACAAGATGACTTAGCGGTATAATTACCTAAAAAAATAAAAACGCCCACCTTCGCCAAATATTTAGTGCTACTCCAAAAGCATTTTTGAAAGTAATTATTTAACACATCTCAGAAACAGAACTCAACCTGTAAAATTAACCTAATCCCATATTTAGGTATCGGTCATAACCAAAAATATCCAAGCTATGTTCATTTATTTTAATGTACATGTTAGGTCAGAAGTGCCCCAACTGGCTATGCGGTCTAAAACTGGATATTCGCCTCTCCAAATATCGAATTTTCACTGTAAAAGAACGAATCGTTGAAACTTATTATGAAAGAGCAAAAGGTAGGCTTCAGAGGACTTGAGAAGTCAAGTTCAATATTATTCTCATAGGCCTTTTAATTCAATACTTTCCTGACAAACTCATTGTCATTACGCACGTTGACACGTTTTAGCTGCACTGGGTTCCGAAAGGTAACACTTTCCATCACGTGTACTACATCACTTCCTTTGAACGAGATTAAAGCATGGATAACCAATGATTTACGACTATAGCTATCCACTACAGAGCCCCTATAGCGGCTCCCGTTATACAACTGGCCCAAGACAAAATCCATGTTTCAACTTTCATTCAGTCTAGAGGTGTTTCCCTTTGTGGGTTGTCCATAAAACCTTTCCACCTTAAAAAGGATATGGATGTGCCAAAACCCATGATGTACCCCCTCAATAGCATTCTAATTCATTCTCACGCGTAATAGTTCATCGCTGCGCCCTTTGTCTTGTAATAAAATGTTTTATGAAGCAATACAAGCTGGCAGCAACGATTATATTTGGTGTACTCCATCCTAAGTTTATCGACCATCCCAGGTTTTCGGGACGACTCAGAACTTTTTTCAACACGTCCAGAAGAAACTATAAATCCTCTTCTTCCTGTTAAATTCGGAAACTACCATACTTCTTCTTCCAACTGTAATAAATGGCCACGAGAATGCCAATCTTACGGTATACTTCTTGAACATCAACAACCGTAACCACCTGTTTATTAGAAAATACGACTTGCAATTCCGTATACTTTAATCGTCTCATAGGCAAATAGTTGTTTAAAATTAAACATTTATTCGCCCGGTTTTCGCTAGTCTTAAACTGTCCGGTTTAACGGGAGGAGGTCACTTATGAAACAATCAAAATAGTAAGAAATATACATTATGTTAAAAGGTTTAATCAATACCTCAAACCATATCTTACCCGACTCATAATACATTGTACTTATATGTCCGTTCAGCACATCACCCTGCACTCCGTAAAACTACATTTCGGGTAATAAGCTTCACTACAGTTATCATGGACCCGCCCCTTGTCTTTGGGCTCCCTACTCCCCTCTTCCTTCCCACTACGCTGGAAGGCAACACCTCGTTCCTAAGCAAAAAGACATGGATCAAGTCCGCTCCTGACCGGAAAGTCCAAAATTCTGTTTTCTTAACAAAATTCCCAGTGCATCCTTCTTGAGTCCTTACTTGGGAATTCTTAAAAACAGCATTTCCGACAAGCACATTTTAAGGGGTTTATAATGGAGGGAGCCTGTCTTGTTTTTCGGGACGGCGAAAAACAGGTATGCCATAAGCCATTCTAATACGGTCCCATCCCCTCCTTTCGCTTAACTGCCGGTACGCTCAAATCACAAATGGTCCCGAAAGAATGGCTAATGCCCTAATGGAACTTGTCAAGACTATACAAGTTTCAGGGTACAGATCGGGTATCTACCTCCTTGAAAACCCGTCGGTTTTACTACGTTGCAGACACTCCCGATTTGTTCCCTGAAAGTCTGGACAAAACCCACTCCCTCCATTGTGCGGTGCACAGAAGAAAGCAAACAAACACCCCTTAAAATTGAATTCAGCTGAAACCAAAAAGGGAAATATGAACCATTTAAATCTTCTATTATGAGTACTATCAGAAATCACGTACAGTTGATCGGAAACGTCGGGCAAGAACCGACCATTACCAACCTTGAAAGCGGCAAAAAGGTCGCCCGCTTTTCACTCGCCACAAATGTCCATTATAAAGATGCCAAGGGCGATAAAAAAACGGACACCGATTGGCACACCATTGTGTCTTGGGGCAAGACCGCCGAAATCATAGAAAAATATGTCCAGAAAGGCAAAGAGGTCGGGGTGGCAGGCAAACTGAAGACCCGTACCTATACCACGGACGATGGCAACCAACGTTATGTTACCGAAGTGGTAGCGGATGAAATCCTTCTATTGGGAAATAGGTAAACTACAAATCAGAGGGAATCCTAGAATGCTAGGGTTCCCTCACTATTCACGACTTAAAAACATCTTAGCATATGAAAACACAGGTCAATGAAATACAGGTAAGCTATCATGAAAATACAGGCATTTTTGAAGCAATACCCATGAAAAGCTCCCAAGATGTGGCAAAATTGCTATATGAAAACTGGGATACCGACACCATAGGATTAAGGGAAACCTTCAAAGTACTCTTGTTAAACCATTCCAATAAGGTGAAAGGAATCTATCCCTTGTCGGTCGGCGGGATTACGGGGACCATGGTCGACCTACGGATATTGTTCGCCCTGATACTCAAAACATTGTCCACGACCGTCATTTTGGCCCACAACCACCCGTCGGGAAAACTAAGGCCCAGTGAAGCGGACAAAGCCGTGACCCTTAAAATCTCCAAAGCGGCACGCCTTTTTGATATCACGATTTTGGACCATTTGATTATCGCACCCAACGGAGGGTATTACAGCTTTAAGGACAACGGACTGCTATGATATCGTTCGTAAATAAGAAACGTAACGTGGCAAATGCTACCAAAACGGCCCTTTTATTATGAAGGGCTTTTTCTATGTTCAATGCCCTATTTTACATATCTTTAGGGCGTTAGGCACATGTAGTGCTCTAACGGTCATCACCTCATTTTGATTTGACTTTCCTCGATGACCGTATCCAAAAAAACAAAATATAGAAGGCAACTGACCTTGGTCAGCTTGTTCGAACGTTCGGGTCCCTGCGGAACGAAAAGGAGAAGCAAGAGGGTAACACGCTACGCGATGTTACACAATTTAACTCCTTGATAACCAGTTGTTTAAAGTATAAATTATTTAAGTTAAAAGGTACCCTTACAGTAAATGGGAGCGGAACCCCCATAAACAGGCAAAACTTTACAGTAAAAGATGAAGGATTCCTACCAAAAATATCATTTTTCGGCCATCAGCATCAAAAAGGAAGTGGCCCGGCGATTTCGGGCCTTTTCCAAATTGGTATCCGACTCCCATACCCACACCCTGGAAGCCATTATGAACTTTTTCGAGCGCAACGACCTTTCGCCCAATGATGACCTAGGTATAAAGAACAACAGGACCAACAAGCGCATCAATGCCCTTATTGCCATCCTTAAAAATATCGAGAAGCACCAGACCTTGCCTACCAAAACAATGCTCGATACCTTATTCCACGAAATCGCTAATCAGGAAGACCAAGAAGGAAAGGAAGAAAATTTTGTTTTTGAAACTTCAGAACCGTTCTCCAGGGATACCGAAATGGAACACTACCGGAATCGATACGAGGAAATACAGCAACATCTGGGCAACTACAAAAACCGGATGCAGGAGCTCTTGGAAAGAATGACCTACGTAAAGGGAACCTTCGGCAGGGGCTATTATAAACTGAATATGGACGAAAACGAGTTTGAACGATTAAAAAATGAACTGTAATGTATATCACGATCACCGCCCAGAAAACTGACGGAAACTACGCCCAGAGCGCAGTCGACTTCGTCAACTACCTTGAAAAGGAAAACGTAGGAAAAAACACGGACGACCTAGAACACTTTTTTGACCAGTACGAAGAGGGAATATTGAGGCAAGAGGTAATAAGCGCCATAGATGGGAACACCGCCAAACTTAAAAAGTCCGAACCTAAGTTCTATTCCATTACCCTAAATCCCAGCGAAAGGGAACTGAAGACCATACAAAGTTCGCAAGAAGCGCTAAAGCGATACATCAGGGAGGTAATGAAGGCCTATGCGTCATCGTTCAACAGGGAAATCAACGGCAGGCCCGTGACCATAGATGATATCAAATATTACGCTAAGATCGAGCACCAACGTACATTTAAGGGCAGTGATAAACAGATTATCGAAAACCAACCCTATGCTACCCAAATACTTCAATTAAAACAAGAAATACGACGTATCGAGCATGGGGAACTGCGCGGGAACATCTCGAAACTACAACAGCGGATCGAGCAATTGGAACAGGAAGCACCACACCAAATCAACGGTATTCGCATCGTGCGGGGCACGTCAAAGCCGGGACCACAGAGCCATATCCATATCATCGTCAGCCGAAAGGATGCCTCCAATCGCTACAGTCTTTCTCCAGGAAGCAAATACAGGGCTTCCGAGGTTCTGATGAACGGCAAGAAGGTGAAACGAGGTTTTGATAGGGACGCTTTTTATAAAAGCGCGGAAAAGACCTTCGATAAAATGTTCGGTCACAAACGAAACTATGTAGAAACCTACCGGGCAAGAAAAACCTTTCTAAAAAATCCGAAGCTGTATTTTTCTACGATTACAAAACTTCCCACCAATGAGAGGACCTTGGCGTTTCAGCTGTTGCAAAGATCCGGGGTCGATACGGCTCTGTTGACTATCCCCACCAACAAGCTGCAACTGGCCATGAAGGCGATACATATTTTGAAAAAGGGCGTTGGCAAGGCTATTGAATCCGCCTCCATTGGGATATGAACTGGCACGTTGAACATATTGTTCTTTACCTACTGGCACCTATACTCTTTACCGCAACGGTACTTTATGCCATACTCAGTAGGGAAACGAACGCCCGGACCGACAAGAAATATAGGGTTCGGTTTAAATTGAGGTACGGAACCTTCAAGGTGGTTAATATCCGAAGGGGGGCCTCCATCATCGGTTCTGCAGGGAGCGGCAAGACCCAAAGCGTAGTCTATAATTTTTTACAACATTTCAGTGCCTACGGGTTTTGCGGGGTCATCCATGACTACAAGAACTTTGATCTCTCCGAAATCGCCTATCCCCTGTTCAAGGAAGCGGGCATACGCTTCTATAAGATAGCCATTGGGGACATCCATTATAGGGTCAATCCGATCGCTCCCAAATATTTGCCCAATGAGGAAAGTGTAAACGAAGTGTCCCGGGTACTCATAGAAAACCTATTGGAACAGGACCTGTCACAGAACAAAGGCAGTAATAAATTTTTCTCGGATGCGGTAGAAGGGCTTTTAAGCGGGATGATATGGAAAATATAAACTGCCTACCCGGAGTATTGCACGCTTCCACATATCATCGCATTTTTCCAGTCCGCATCGACAAAAAAATTGGTAGCCTTCCTCAAATCCGACCTTACCGCCCGCAGTATGGCCAGTGCCTTTCTCAATGGTATAGAATCGGAAAAGCAGACCGCAGGGGTAAAAAGTACCCTGGCCAACGCCTTTAAAAAAATCAGTTCCCAAAAAATGTTCTTTGTACTTTCCAAGGACGAAGTACCCCTGGACATCAACAACCCCGACCACCCGGCCATTATATCGTTGGTCAACGACCCAAAATACGATTCGGCCTACTCCCCTATTATCGCCATGGTAATGCATACCATAATAAAACAGATGAGTGTTCATGGCGGGAAGCCTTCCTTTCTTTTAATGGAAGAGGCCCCTACCCTGAAACTTCCCAATATGCACCGGATTCCGGCCACATTGCGTAGCTATGAGATTTGTACCATCTATGTCATGCAGGACAAGGTGCAGAATGATCTGTTGTACGGTGAAAGGGCCAGCAAGGCGATATTGAGCAACCTCTCCTATCAGTTCTTTGGAAAGGTAAACGACCCGGACACCGCTAAATACTACGAACGTTTTTTCGAGATTATAAAAAAACCGACACACAGCATTAGCAAAAGTAGCGGGCTGAGTCTGGAAAGTAGGATTACCAAAGGGGAAAAAGAAGTAGCGAAACGTAGGGCGGATACGTTCTTTCGTTTAAAACAAGGGGAGTTTATTGCTTTTGCAGATGGTAAAGATAGTAAGCTGCGGTTTGCTCTTCAGAAAATAGTACGGACCAGGCCCAGAAAAAGAATCGTCCATACCGCTGCAGAAATAAAGCTCGTGTATGAAAGGTGCTACCTGGAAATTAGAAGGCTACTCTGAACGCTCTTTTAAGGGTAATGCAAACACCACCCTACCGATTCGTACTTCCCTCTGTCGAACCACTAACAAGCCTAAAAAATAGCAGGAAGATAGAATTTGTTATGAAGCCTTCGCTTTATTTATTGATTAGATAATTTTTGAAATTCCTTTTACTAAAATCAAGGATTTTCAAATTTAATTTTCTCTATCAAATCCTTAAAATATGCTGGGCTCCAAATCCGTAAAACATCATCATTTGGAATAAAACGAACAATATCTTCTTTAATACTGCTAAAAGAAACGGACGAAATCTTGGCTTCCAATAACTCGATAATCTGTTCATTGGAAATACCTTTATCTTCCCAATCGTTTGTGTCTATTGCCCTGGTCAGAAAATGATTTACATCCAACGGGATTCCTTTTTTGATATACCATTCCAAGTCGTACCAATCTCTACCTTTGACCCTATTTTTCCACTTTCTAAAAAGCAGTGCATGCATTTTACCTGCAAACAAACTTGATTTGGTAAAACATTTCACATAAAAAGAAAATGGACGGAGCAATAACTTTTCTTCGGTGCTGAAATGAACCGGAGGTTGTCGATCAACTTCTATTTTTATTTTCAAGGTCTTGTTAGAACGTACACCGGTTTCTTGGATGATGTCGACCAGTTCTATTTCTTGCCATATAGTTTCAGCTTTGAGAAAAGCAGAATCAATAGCGGTTTGTTTCGTTTTTTTCTTTTCCTTGATACTAACGCTCAGTCCTAATGACTGAAATTCATCCAATATGGCTCCGAAATACGGCTCGATTGAAAAGTTTAGATCAGGTTCGAGTAAGGAAAAGTCCAAATCTTCCGAATAGCGATCCAATCCATAAAAAATCCGGAGCGCCGTTCCTCCATAAAAAGCAGCCTTCTCAAAAAAGTCGGTTCTTGATAAACCCGCTAAAGTTATTTCCTGCATTATTTCTCGTAATGCAGCTAATATCTCTTCCTCATTCTTAGGATTATACTCGGCTATCCACTCTTTTATCATAATTCTATCAACGTTTTGATAAGCATTTTTAAACTACTTTTTTTAGGTGCATTTTTAATCCATAGTTCTATAACTTTCGTATCCAATGTTTTTAATTGCTCACTATCCATACGAAGATCCTCCATTAAAAACTCACGGGTTTGTTTAATGCTCCTAAGATAAATTTTGGAGGTAAGTACAATTTTATCACATAAAGCTTTTTCAGGTGAGGCAACCAATACGGTTTGCTTAGGTGAATAGGCTATGCTCTTTATTCCATACGAATAATAAGGAGTCTTTAATTGTCGGTAACTGTATCGTCCAACAGGAGTTTTATACAACTTCGATGTTTTTAGGGTCACTGAACTGACCTCATAAGCTCTTTCCGGTATCATGTTCCAATAGGATAATGCAGACTCTAATGACACATAACTTGGACCTCTAAGGTGGTTCGCTATTAGAAAGGGTTCAGGTGTCGGTAAATCCATTCTAGGTCCCGTTATATACAGTCCCCTTCTAAGTGAAATAAGAGCTTTGCTTTTAAGTAGCTCACTGATCTTATCATTTGGACGCTTATAATCACCGAGTAATCCTAAGATCAAATGTCTAGATATAGGAGCCTCGGCATATTTCTTGACCATCTTTCTGAAATCCATATCGTAACTATTTCGTATAATAATCGGTTAATTTCCGATTAACCAATGTAAATATATGCAAAAAATAAATCATATAATCGGATTAAATCCGATTATATGGCTAAATTATCGCATTTCACTATGATGTAATAAGGTTCTGAGGAATACTATTAAGGGTGACCTAAGTAATTGAATATAGAATTAATAGTGATGAAAGGTTAGTATTAGACCCCAACCATTTGAAAAAACTCGCTTAACTTTAAATTTCTAGCTTCACAGATTTTGTTTAGAGTTTCAACAGGAATTCTATATCTACTCTTACTCTTTATTTTTCTAACAGTACTTACCTCAATGTAGCAAAGTCCCGTATAACAAGAAAAGACGAATACATCCCTAACCAGGCACATACTTTTGTTGGGCAAGTGGATCGTTGCCATTGCGTCAAGCTCGAACTGCTCTAGGTATGGACAGTCGAACTCTTCGAACCTAAGTTCGTACAGCGCAAATGGATGTGCCTTGATCCAACCATGTTTAAAGGCCACGGTCATAAATTTTTGTAAGCGTTCCATATGCTTCATTATTCCATTGTTGTTCAAGGCCTAGGACTTCTGCAAGGGACGGCAAGTGCGGAGATAGTGTTCAAATTTGACAATAAACGAATAATTGATTTGGGCAAGGTACACATCATCGGACTTAAATTGCTCTTTAATGAAGCGGAAGAGATACTTTTCGGTGGCACTATAGTTCTTGATGGTACCCGCTGCCAATTTTTTGAACTCGTTCTCCTTATGGTATCCTATTAGGTCTCTGCACGTCAAGACCGCCTTGTCCTTTCCTAAATAACGTTCCTTGACCGCTAATGCCATAATCACCCTCCCTTCGTCCCTAAGCTCCCTATAGGACCTTTTGATTCCGGAGTTTATATTATCCAGTATATCGTTGATGTACCTTGCGTTCTTTGTCCTGATCCTGGCACGGCAGGTTTTGGAGCACCAGTGCTTATCCAAAATGGTTTCCTTTGTACTTATATCGATCGCTCTACTGTCTATCCAGATGCGGGTATATATGGGAAAGGTCCCATCCTTCCTGATCGAGGTTCTTTTCAACCAAAATGTACGTTCAATGTGTGTGAAGTTGTCATCACTTTCGTTTTTAATTAAAAAATCAGTTAAACGAAAGCCAAATCGCCTCGAAAGTCAAATACGGGCATATGCATAAATTTAGGAAATTATTTCCTAAAAAAATAGGACACTAATGAATATGCCCACAAACGGGCATAAAAAAAACCAGTAAAAATGTATTTTACTGGTTTTCATTCATTTACATATTAAAAAATTAATTTTAATACACTATTTGTCGGGGTGGCAGGATTCGAACCTGCGACCTCCGCGTCCCAAACGCGGCGCGATAACCGGGCTACGCTACACCCCGATACTATGGTTATCTTCTTTATTCAATATTTTGAGAAATATTTTCTGCCCTCGCAATTTGCTTTGACAGCCATTGCGGAGAGACAGGGATTCGAACCCTGGGTAAGTGTTTCCACCTACGACGATTTAGCAAACCGCTCCTTTCGGCCACTCAGGCACCTCTCCAATAATCTCTTCAAAGAACTCCATTTTAGCACGTCTCCGTGGCTAAAATTGCGGTTGCAAATGTATGTCTTAGAATTCAAGTTCGCAACTATTTTTCGCGTTTTTTTCAAGAAGTTTAAAACTATTTTAAATCGGCATATAAAAAAGAGAATTTCATCTCCTTTTAAGTGTTCGTACTTCTTTACTATTCAGGATATTCCACTCGCAAGTGATAAATATTTATCAATTTCTGTTTAAAAATCTTTTTTATTGCTTCTATCTCTTTAAACGTAATATTTGCATTTAAAAACTGCCCAGCACTCATTTGTCCCGCCACAATCTTATCCACAAATTCTTCTATAATACTAGATGTTGGATTTTTTAAACTTTTAGATGCTGCTTCTACAGAATCTGCCATCATAAGTATAGCTGTCTCTTTTGAAAAGGGTATGGGCCCTGGGTATCTAAAATCACTTTCATCAACCTCTTCCTCCAACTCTTGTTGCTTTTTGAAAAAATAATAAACGAAAGTTGTACCATGGTGGCATCTAATAAAATCAATTACACGATCTGGTAATTTATTTTTTCTAGCTAGTTCAATTCCATCAATCACGTGGTTAATAATAATCCTTCCGCTGTCTTTGGGGGATAATTCATCATGCGGATTCACATTGGTTATCTGGTTCTCCGTAAAATAAGTTGGATGGTTCATTTTGCCTATATCATGGTACAAAGCCCCTACTCTAACCAACATAGCGTTAGCTCCAATTTCATTAGCTGCGGCTTCGGCCAGGTTCGCAACCTGTAAAGAATGATGAAAGGTACCAGGTGCCTTGTTAGATAGTTCCTTTAACAGCTTAGAGTTCGTATCGGACAACTCTAATAAAGAAACGTCCGAAACCAGACCAAAGACTTTTTCATACACATATATTAATGGTTGTACGAACAGGGTTATCATTCCATTTAAAAAGAACAATCCTAATGTAAACCACTGTATGTTATCTAAATTACCTTCATGTATAATATGAAACGCCAAATAGCCAACAACATATATCAGCGTAATTTGCCCTACGGAGATAAAAAGATTCGCCCTCTTATATAATTCCGAGACCGTCAATATGGTAACAATACCTACTATTATCTGTAAAAAGATATATTCAAAACTATTGGGCACTACAAAACCCAATATAAGTACAGTAAGTACATGTACAAAAAGTCCTAATCTAGCATCAAAAAATGTTTTAAGCACTAAGGGTAAAATGCATATTGGCACAACAAAAACAAAGGCTTCGTCATATTTTACCACCATAGTGGTAACGAATACCATAAATAGGATATTGAAGAAAATGAACGTAACCTTAGTGTTGTTCTCAAAAGTATCCTTCCTATATTTTTTAAGGAAAAGAAAAAGCATCATAAGTACTAATGCCACCAGAATGGTATACCCGAATAATATAAAATAGTAGTTATTAGCGGTCCATAATTCCGACTCATATTCTGTTTTAAGAGAATTTAAAATATTCAGGTTTTCGGCCTCAACTACCTCTCCCTTAGCAATTATTAACTTGCCTTCATCTACCGTGCCCCTAGTATGGGATATACCCGAGAGGGCATCGTTTAACGCTTTCTCCGACAAGTTCTTGTCATATGTAATATTAGGTTTTACAATATCTAGAAATAGGTCTTGGAATTCTTGAGCGTAGATGGCCAAGTCTTTTTTCTGCAATATTTGTTGCAATACCGATCTTAAATTTTGAATCTGAATAAGGCTATGTATAGATACACTCTCCGCTTGATTATCCTTTACAAGATATATCTCTTCTTTTCCCGCTCTTTTGCCCGTCTTAGCTAAAACTCCATTCTTATACAATTGTTTAAGAATGTCCTTTCCTGAAGAATCAAGAGCCTCTAGTGCGCTTGCGCTAAACCTTTCTCCTGTAAAAACTGTGGTGAATTTCTGGTCATATTCCTCGCTGACCACATCTTTTACGGAAGAATCAAACCTAAAATAATCTATTTGATTATTGAGCAGCTCTGTCTTTTCCTTAGCAATATCATCACTACTTTTCTGAATGGAAAAATCAAAAGGAGCATATAAGTTTTCATACTGCCATGGCTTTCCTTTTTGAAACTCATATTTAAACTTTCCTCCTTGCGGAAAGAACAAAACAATACAAACAACCGATACCAAGTATAGAAAATACTTAAATAGAAGCGATTGGTTTTTAAAAAGTTTATCCAAAAAATTGCTCATGGGCCAGGTATCTGAGTCAAAAATAGAAAATTATAAACTTCCGAGGGGCTTTTATGAAAACTAGGAAATGTATTGCCCATTAATTTCTTAGTTTTGTCATAAGAGAAATTCTTGCTTTAATATGAAAAATGTAGTAATCGTATCTGCCACCAGAACTCCTATAGGAAGCTTTATGGGAGCCTTATCCTCTGTTCCGGCACCTAAACTGGGAGCCACAGCCATAAAAGCGGCACTTGACAAAGTAAATCTTGACCCAAATCTAGTTGAAGAAGTTCTAATGGGTAACGTTGTACAAGCAGGAACCGGACAGGCACCAGCTAGACAAGCTGCAATTTTTGCAGGCATACCAGACAGCGTTCCATGTACTACAATAAATAAAGTTTGTGCCTCTGGTATGAAAGCGGTTATGCAAGCCGCCCAAGCTATAGCATTGGGCGATATTTCAATTGCCGTTGCAGGTGGAATGGAAAACATGAGCCTTATTCCGCATTATGTTCATATGAGAAATGGTCAAAAATTTGGCCCAACCACCTTAGAGGACGGGATGCAAAAAGACGGATTAGTGGACGTCTACGACCAACAAGCCATGGGGGTTTGTGCAGACGCTTGTGCAACTGAATACAAGTTCTCTAGAGAAGACCAGGATAATTTTGCAATACAATCTTACAACCGATCTGCGAAAGCATGGGAAGAGGGGAAATTTAATAATGAGGTAACACCGGTTGAAGTACCTCAGCGGCGCGGAGAACCCATTATTGTTTCCGAAGATGAGGAATTCAAAAATGTAAAAATGGATAAAATTCCGGCGTTGCGACCAGCATTTTCTAAAGATGGTACCGTTACCGCAGCAAACGCTTCTACGATTAATGATGGTGCCGCTGCATTGGTATTAATGAGTGCGGACAAAGCAAAAGAACTAGGAATTAAGCCTTTAGCAACTATAAGAAGTTATGCAGATGCCGCGCAAGAACCTAAATGGTTTACTACGGCCCCTGCAAAAGCACTTCCAAAAGCAATTGCCAAGGCCGGCCTCTCAATAGACGATATAGACTTCTTTGAATTTAACGAAGCCTTTTCTGTAGTCGGTTTGGCCAATATGAAAATATTAGGACTTACAGATACCAATGTAAACGTAAATGGCGGTGCCGTATCCCTAGGACACCCGCTTGGCTGTTCAGGAGCACGTATCCTTATTACGCTCCTCAACGTTTTAGAACAGAATAATGCAAAAATAGGGGCTGCCGCAATATGTAATGGCGGAGGTGGCGCTTCTGCAATAATTGTAGAACGATAAAGAATACCTTCACTCAACCAAACATATGCAATACGGAATTTGTCCCCTAAGTATAGTTTCCGTTCGTGTAAATGCCGATGAAACGTCCGAAATGGTCTCACAATTGGTATATGGCGAACATTTTAAAGTCCTGGACCGCAGAAAGGCATGGAGCCGCATACGCATTGCTTTTGACAAATTTGAAGGCTGGGTAAGTAATCACCAAATGATTCTGATTTCGGAGGAAGCTTATAAAAATATTGAGTCTTCGGATAAAGTAGGCTATACATCTGATCTTATTTCTTTTGTTGAAACAGAAAATTCAGTACTCTTACCCGTAATCCTAGGCTCCTCTACCAGCAACTGTGCGGTACTTTCCCACTCATTTGATGGTAAGTGTAACGGCCATAAAAAAGACAAGTCACAGCTTATACAGACCGCTTTATTATATCTTAATGCCCCTTATTTATGGGGAGGCAAGACGCCTTTTGGAATTGATGCCGCTGGCTTTACCCAAATGGTCTACAAGATAAACGGATACCGATTGCTTAGAAAAGCAGCAGAACAATCTACCCAAGGGTATGCATTAAGCTTTATTGAAGAAACCGAAGCCGGAGATCTTGCTTTTTTTGATAATAATGAAGGGGAAATATACCATGTTGGCATTATCATGGAGAACAACTACATCATTCATGTAGATGGAAAAGTACGTATTGACCGCATTGACCATACCGGAATCTTTAATAACGAAACAGGGAGCTACACCCACAAACTAAGAGTCATTAAACAGATTGCCTAACATCTATAATTGATAACAACTTACACCATAAAAAAAATCCCCTTGGAAATTTCCAAGGGGATTTTTTATTACTTGTTTTGGCTGTAAATTACTCGCCTAGCATCTTTTTAATTCTCATAAAGTTCTCATTGTCGCCCATTGCGCCATAGATGTTCTTTAATTGAGTTAAGATACCCTGGTTATCAGGATTCATCTTTAAAGCATCTTCCAATACTGTAGCTCCTTGATTAAAAAGATCATCTTTTTTCTCTTTCAACTCATCGTAACGAGCGATGTCTTTCTTAGAATTACCCAAAGAGTTCATTTCATCAATAAGACCGTTACCTTCGTTCACGTAAGTTGTAGAAAGGTTTAACTGCGCATTGGTATACCCAGGATTGATTTCCAAAGCTTTCTTATAAGATGCTCTAGCTTCTTCTAAGTTACCCTGCTCCATATTGATTACACCAATATTATAATGCAAATCTGGATTATCTGGCGCAACAGATGCAGCCTCTGCCATTAAAACTTTAAACTGATCTTTATCTCCCATTTTGTAATACAAATTGGCTTCATTCAAGATAAGATTAACATCGTTTGGATCGTTAGCTCTTGCCGCTTTATACGCTTCTAAAGCTTTATCATCCTGACCTAATTGAGTATATATTAAAGCAGTATTCTTAACGATTTCCGCTGTTTTAGAAGGAGATCTTTCATCTTTAGGGTCTTTGTAAGTTCCAGACTTTACCATCAAATCTCTTTGAGTTTTATCCATCTCTTCTTCCTGACCAGTCTCAACGTTAGTAGCTTTATAAACAACACCACTACCATCGTAACCAATTTCTTGAAGCTCGTTATAGTACGTCAATGCTTCCTCATAGTGACCACCGTTTACGGCGCTACTTGCAGCATAGTAAAGGTAAGATGTATCCTTAGGGCTAATTTTATAGCTGGTATACAACTTTTCAGCAGCTTCCTTAAACTTCTTGTTACCGTTATCCTCTACAGCAGAGTTCACCAAATCGGCACTTAAAGCGGCCATATGTTGTTTGGTTTCATCGCTATATTTAGACTTACCACTGGCATCCTCTACTTCAATAACTTTTTGAAAAGCATCTGCCGCTTTTTTAAACGCGCTAGCATCACCTTTCTTTGCTAAATCAGCATAGGCCTTACCACTAACAAAGAAGTATTGCGACTGTAACTTAGCATCGGCTCCTGAGATAGAACCCGAAACCGCCTCTAAAGAGCTGCTAGCAGATGCCGCATCTCCGGCTTTCAAAGCCTTTTCGGCTGCTTTTATCTCGTTCTTCTGTGCGAATCCTGCCATGCAAAAACAAAGGCTCGCAACTATTAAAAATCTACGTTTCATTTTCAATTTAATTAAATATTAGCGTTATAATTATAGTTCAAATTTATTCTTCTTCGGTTGCTTCTGGCGTATCATTATCAAGAGCCGTGCCATCTTCCTCAGGTTTCACGTCTATATCCAATACATCAGCTTCGGTCAATTCATCCTCATCCTTCATAACCTTTGCTACTGCAGCAATCGAATCGTTTCCTTTTAGGTTTATTAAACGAACCCCTTGCGTGGCTCTTCCCATAACCCTTAAATCCTCCACACTCATACGGATAGCAATACCGGATTTATTAATGATCATTAGATCATCTGAATCGGAAACATTCTTAAGCGCTACAAGACCTCCTGTTTTTTCTGTTATAGAAATCGTTTTAACTCCTTTACCGCCTCTGTTCGTTATACGGTAATCATCAATATCAGAACGTTTACCATATCCGTTTTCAGAAACTACAAGAAGGTTATCTTCCATATCATGAACAGATACCATACCTATTACCTCATCATTATCATCTGCCAAAGTAATGCCACGAACACCAGAAGCATTTCTACCCATTGGGCGCGTTTTGCTCTCTTCAAAGCGTATGGCCTTACCAGACTTCAAACCTAAGAAAATTTGGCTTGTACCTGTAGTCAATTTTGCTTCCAATAACTCATCTCCCTCACGAATACCAATGGCATTAATTCCATTTTGCCTTGGTCTTGAGTATTGTTCTAAGCTTGTTTTCTTAACCACACCTTTCTTGGTGGCCATAATAACATAATGACTGTTTACATACTCCTCATCCTTAAGATCCTGAGTACAAATAAACGCCTTAACGTTATCATCTTGCTCTATATTGATAAGGTTTTGAATAGCCCTACCTTTTGAAGTTCTACTACCTTCTGGAATTTCGTAAACACGCATCCAAAAACATTTCCCTTTTTGAGTAAAGAACAACATATATTGGTGGTTGGTACCAACGAATAAGTATTCTAAGAAATCTTCATTTCGAGTTGAAGATGCTTTTTGACCAACTCCTCCTCTGTTTTGAGTCTTATATTCAGAAACTGGAGTTCTCTTAATATATCCTGCGTGCGAAATGGTAATCACCACTTGCTCATCAGGAATCATATCTTCAATACTTAAATCGCCTCCGGCCATATTGATTTCAGAACGACGCTCATCACCATACTTTTCCTTTATCTCTAAAAGTTCTTCGGTAATAATCTCCATTCTTCGCTCTTTTCTAGCCAAGATATCCTTAAGGTCCGCAATAGTTAAAAGAATTTCATCATACTCTGCACGAAGCTTATCTTGTTCTAGTCCGGTCAACTGACGTAATCTCATTTCAACTATCGCCTTCGCCTGAATTTCAGTCAACTTAAAGCGCTCCATTAGGTTTGCCCTAGCTTCATCTGCATTAGACGATGCTCTAATAATAGCAATTACTTCGTCAATATTATCGGAAGCAATAATTAAACCTTCTAAAATATGGGCACGAGCCTCTGCTTTCTTAAGTTCAAATTCAGTACGCCTTACCACTACTTCGTGACGGTGTTCTACGAAGTAATGAATCATCTCTTTAACGTTCAACAACTGAGGGCGACCGTTTACCAACGCAATGTTGTTTACACTAAAAGAATTCTGTAATGCAGTATATTTATATAAAGTATTAAGAACGATATTTGGTATAGCATCTCGTTTTAAAATATAAACGATTCGCATTCCTTTTCTATCCGATTCGTCCCGAATACTAGATATACCTTCAATTTTCTTTTCATTGACAAGGTCGGCAGTTTTCTTAATCATGTCCGCCTTGTTCACTTGATAAGGTATCTCAGTAACAACTATACATTCCCTACCTTGTACTTCTTCAATAATAGCTTTAGCCCTTATTTTGACTCTACCTCTACCGGTATGAAAAGCTTCTTTAACGCCATCATACCCATAAATAGTACCGCCTGTTGGAAAATCAGGAGCCTTTATATGGGTCATGATCTCATCGATCTCAATATCGTTATTTTCAATATAAGCTACAGTACCATTAATAACTTCAGTTAAATTGTGCGGTGGCATGTTCGTTGCCATACCTACAGCAATACCGGAAGCACCATTAACCAACAAAGCCGGCACACGGGTAGGAAGAACGGTTGGCTCCTGTAAGGAATCATCAAAATTTAATTGATGATCAACTGTATCCTTATCTATATCAGCCAACATGTCATCGGCAATCTTACGCATTCTGGCCTCCGTATAACGCATAGCCGCTGGGCTATCTCCATCTACAGACCCAAAGTTACCCTGCCCATCTACAAGCATGTAACGCAAACTCCACTCTTGTGCCATTCGCACCATAGCATCATATACAGATGTATCACCATGCGGGTGGAACTTACCTAGAACCTCACCCACGATACGCGCAGATTTCTTATGAGAGCTGCTGGAACGAACTCCCAACTCATACATCCCGTACAACACCCTTCGGTGAACCGGTTTTAGACCATCCCTGACATCAGGTAAAGCACGTGACACAATGACTGACATCGAATAATCGATGTAAGCAGATTTCATTTCCTCTTCAATGTTAATCGGAATCAATTTTTCTCCTTCTGCCATTTTTAAATCCTAGAATTATTTTAGTTAAAAAACATGCCAATATACACAAAATGATAGCCTTTATAGCACATACCACCTTCTTTATTAAACAATTTATCAACACTTTTTCAAGACTAAAACTTCCCTCTACTTTTACCCGATAGGTTTTAACCCCATTCCTTTTTCATTATTTAGGCCAACTTTATCTAATATTAGGTACACTATTTGCGTTAGATTGGTATAGTTTTACTAATTTTATAGATGAAAGGATAAATTTATGGATGATAATTTTTCACCGAGAGTAAAAGACGTAATTGCTTATAGTAAGGAAGAGGCGCTACGGTTAGGCCATGATTTCATTGGTACCGAGCATCTAATGTTGGGGCTTTTACGAGATGGTAACGGCAAAGCAATTAGTATTCTTGACGCTATGGAGGTCGATTTAGATCATCTAAGGCGAAAGGTTGAAATTCTTAGCCCATCAAACCCGAACCCGAACACATTACAAAAAGATAAAAAGAACCTGCATTTGACGAGGCAGGCGGAGCGTGCTCTAAAAACCACCTTTTTAGAAGCCAAGCTTTTCCAGAGTTCTTCGATCAATACTGCGCACTTACTATTATGCATTTTGAGAAACGAAAATGACCCCACCACAAAACTACTGCACAAACTAAAAGTAGATTATGATGGTGTTAAGGAACAATTTAAATTTATGATTACAAGCGATGATGATATTGTAGACTCACCAACTTCTGAATCTTTTCCTAGTGACAATGACGATAGCGAGGGTAAAGAAGGTAGTTTTGGTACTACAGCCGGACAAAAAGGCAATAAAAAATCAAAAACTCCTGTGCTGGACAACTTTGGGCGTGATTTGACGCTTATGGCGGAAGAGAACAAACTTGACCCCGTTGTTGGTAGAGAAAAGGAAATAGAACGTGTATCTCAAATTCTAAGTAGAAGAAAGAAAAACAATCCTTTATTAATAGGTGAACCTGGTGTTGGTAAAAGTGCAATTGCCGAAGGTCTGGCATTGCGTATCATCAATAAAAAGGTATCACGCATTCTATATAACAAGAGAGTCGTAACGCTAGACTTAGCTTCTTTGGTAGCAGGCACAAAGTATCGTGGCCAGTTTGAAGAACGTATGAAAGCGGTAATGAACGAACTTGAAAAGAATGATGATGTTATTCTTTTTATTGATGAGATTCATACTATTGTAGGTGCCGGTGGCGCTACAGGTAGTTTAGATGCCTCAAATATGTTCAAACCTGCTTTAGCAAGGGGCGAAATTCAATGTATTGGAGCAACAACACTAGATGAGTACCGTCAATATATAGAAAAAGATGGCGCTTTAGAAAGACGTTTTCAAAAGGTAATTGTAGAACCTACAACAGTTGAAGAGACTATTGAGATTCTTCATAACATCAAAGGAAAATACGAAGATCACCACAATGTAAATTATACAGACGAGGCAATAGTTGCCTGTGTGAAGTTAACGAACCGTTATATGACGGACCGTTTCTTACCAGACAAAGCTATTGATGCGCTTGATGAAGCTGGTTCTCGTGTTCATATTGTTAATATGGATGTTCCAAAACAAATTCTGGAGCTAGAAAAACAGCTTGAAGACGTTCGTGAATTAAAGAACAGTGTAGTCAAAAAACAGAAATACGAAGAAGCCGCTAAATTGCGTGATGATGAAAAGCGCCTAGAAAAAGACCTAAGCACAGCACAAGAAAAGTGGGAAGAAGATAGTAAACTGCACAAAGAAACGGTTAGCGAAGACAATGTTGCAGATGTTGTTTCTATGATGAGCGGTATTCCCGTAAATAGAATAGCACAAACCGAAAGTAATAAACTAGCAGAATTACCTAACCTTATAAAATCTAATGTAATTGGTCAAGATGATGCCGTTGCTAAAGTTGCAAAGGCTATTCAAAGAAACCGAGCGGGATTAAAAGACCCTAACAAGCCTATTGGTTCGTTCATTTTCCTAGGCCAGACCGGTGTTGGTAAAACACAATTGGCAAAGGTACTTGCAAAAGAGCTTTTTGACTCAGAAGATGCGTTGATCCGTATTGACATGAGTGAATACATGGAAAAATTCGCTATTTCCAGATTAGTGGGAGCACCTCCGGGATATGTTGGTTACGAAGAAGGCGGCCAATTAACCGAAAAAGTGAGACGCAAACCTTACTCTGTTATTCTATTAGATGAGGTTGAAAAAGCGCATCCAGATGTATTTAATATGCTATTGCAGGTTTTAGATGATGGGTTCCTTACGGATAGCTTAGGGCGAAAAATAGACTTTAGAAACTCAATTATTATCATGACCTCTAATATTGGTGCTCGTAAATTGAAAGATTTCGGTCAAGGTATTGGTTTTGGAACTTCAGCAATGAAGTCTCAAGAAGATAGTCACCAGAAGAGTGTTATTGAAGGGGCGCTTAAAAAAGCGTTTGCTCCAGAATTTCTAAATAGAATAGATGATGTTATTGTCTTTAATGCTTTAGAGAGAGAAGACATTCACAAAATCATAGATATTGAACTTCGTAAACTGTTCGCCAGAATTAAAGATATTGGTTACGATTTAAGTCTAACAGACAAAGCAAAAGACTATATTGCTGACAAAGGTTTTGACAAGCAATATGGTGCTAGACCTTTAAAAAGAGCTATTCAGAAATATATTGAAGATGCTTTAGCCGAAGAAATAGTAAATTCTAAGCTTGAAGAAGGAGACACCATAATGATGGATTTAGACGAAAAGAAAGAAGAACTTACTATTGACATCAAAAAAGCAGAAAAATCTTCTAATACATAAACTTAACGTAAGAATTGTTTGCAAAGGGAGTCAATTAAATTGACTCCCTTTTTTCTTATGTAAAAGTTTCAAAGTAAGAAACAAAACACAATTAGTTTCAAGCAATAGCACTATAAACGATATTTTCGCTTTTAATCTATTATTTTTCACAATAGTTTACGATACATCTACATTCGTCTCAGGACATTATAATATATTTAAAATGAAAGTGAGACGACCAAAAAAGACCGTTATAGTCAGGGAGTATCAATTAGATGTTGGAAAAATACAGGTTTATGAAAACTATATGGTTTCACTGTTCGATGAAGGAGCAACACTTACATTAGAAAGAGTTTACCAAATTATAGGGATTTCAGAGATTCATTTTAGGGATAAAAACTTTGGCTACATTAGCCTTAGAAAAAATTCCTATGCCGTAGACCCTACTATATACACTTACTTAAGACAACTAGACAACCTGAAAGCCTTAGCTATTGTTTCCGTTAAGGAAATAGATATGCACAACTTTAAAATTGAAAAACTGTTCTACAAAAAACCTATGAAATTCTTCATTGAGTTTGATAATGCAGTAGCTTGGATCAAGAGACGTGTAAAAGTAAAATAAAACTATATAATTCTACCAAAAATAAAACCTCAAGACCTATAATCTTGAGGTTTTTAAATTTTACAACCTTTTTATTATTGTAGATTAATAATTATTCTTGTGGTCTCTCGTTTTCATTTGCTTCCGGTCTATTTTCCGGCTGAGCGAATAAATCAATAAAAGCAGCGCCAATATTCGCTACAACATCAGTTGCGGTAAGCGCCTGGTACCCTGTTTTTTCAACTGCAATATCTCCTGCCCTACCATGCAAATACACTCCAAAAACTGCTGCATTTAATGGATTGTATCCCTGAGCTATCAATCCTGTTATCATTCCGGTAAGCACATCGCCTGTGCCTCCCGTTCCCATACCGGGGTTCCCTGTGGTGTTCACATATCCTTTATTATCATACACAGTAATAGTATGCGAACCTTTTATTACCAGGATACAATCGTACTGTTTTGAAAATTTCTTGGCTGTATCCAACTTGTCAAAATCATCTTTCCACTTTCCTATCAGCCTTTCCAATTCTTTAGGGTGTGGTGTTAACACACTCTGAGCCGGAATCTTTTCCAACAAATCTTTATTTTCAGAAAGTAGATTAAGGGCATCGGCATCTATGACCAATGGTTTTTTGTTTTCACCTAAAAACTCTTCCAGCGCTTTAACCGTGGCTTTATCTTTCCCTAATCCAACTCCAACACCTATAACCGTTGGGTCAATATCAAATTCTATTTTAGTAATATGGTTCTCATCCACATCAGTCAAAACCATAGCTTCAGGAAAATTGGTTTGAAGCGGAATATAACCGCATTTAGGCACATACGCGGTAACCAGCCCGCTCCCCGATTGTAGACAGGCTTTTGAAGCCAAATGAACGGCTCCTATTTTTCCATAACTTCCTCCTATAATTAAACCATGCCCATGCGTACCCTTGTGGGAGAACTTCTCTCTAGGAATATAAACAGGAAGCATTTCATTTTTACCAATTAACTCATAGTCTGTTTCTGTATTTGTAAGATACTCTGGGTCAAGACTAATATCTAAAACTTCCCATTGTTCGGTAAAAATTCCGGTTTCCGGCAAGAAAAAAACCAACTTGGGAACTTGAAAACTTAGGGTGTGATTCGCTTTCACGACCGCTTTTTCGTCTTCTGGCACCCTATCCGTAAATAATCCCGATGGTATATCCACCGAAAGCACAAAAGCTTCCGACTTTTGAATATGCTCAAACAGATGTACAACCCATGCATCTGGAGTACGGTTGAGTCCAATTCCAAAAATAGCGTCAACTATAATATCATCGCGGCCAATTTCCGGTAAAACCGAGTTTTCCTCCAAAAATTCCGGCCATATCTTTCTGTCTTTAAGACGATCTAAATTTACCAAAAAGTCATCTGACCTTTTCTTACTATAGTTAACGACATATACAGCAATATTATATCCATGATCTTGTAAGTGCCTAGCCAAAGCTATCCCGTCACCACCATTATTACCAATACCACAGAATAAGTGAATTTTTACCGGCGCCCCTTGAATTCTGTAATGCAACCAGTTGAAGAGTTGCACGGCCGCACCCTCCATTAATTGATCACTAGAAATATTATTCTTTTTAATCGTTGCTTTATCAGCTTCGTAAATTTGCTTTGCAGAGAAAATCTTCATGTAGAATAGTATAGAGTTATCTGGTTATTAAGTACGTACCTAGTTGCCAATTATTAGTTCTGCATAAATAAGACAGCTGCTAAACCCTAAAATCATTGTGAAAATCTCACAAAAATTTTAATAATGTAAGTAATTAACATTCTAGCTCAATAACTAACAACAAAAATTTGATTAAGAATCCAAAAGTACTACATTTGATGCTTTCATTCTTACTATGTATAAGCATATCGCAAACATAACAACTGAATTTTTCTTCACGACCAATGGTTCAATCAACACATTTGGCACCATCACCCCATTGGGGTAGGCAAAAACATATCAGTTCGTTAACGCGTTATTTCGCATCCAATCTATTTTTAAGAGTTAATTTCATCTAACATGAAAGTTTTAAAATTCGGCGGCACTTCTGTTGCCAACGCCTCTAACATTGCATTAGTAAAAAATATAGTATCAAATGCCAATACGGATAAGACCATAGTAGTCGTATCTGCATTTGGTGGCATTACGGACCTTCTGTTAAATGCTGCACACTTGGCCGCTCAACAAAGTGAAGGCTACAAATCCATTTTACAGGAGATTGAGAAAAGACATTTGGATACGACCAAAGAATTAATCAATGTAAACGCACAGAGCAAAGTACTCAGCAAGGTAAAAAGTGAACTGAATACCTTAGAAACCTTAGTAGAAGGGGCATTTTTAATAGGAGAAACCACTCCCAAGCTTTCCGATAAAATCGTGAGCTATGGGGAGCTTTTATCTTCCTACATTATTAGTGAATATTTTGCCCAAGACGGACTAAACGCTGGTTATGTTGATAGTAGGGAACTTATAAAGACAAACAATATTAACGGAAAGGCCATGGTCAATTTTGATTTGACCAACGCTAATTGCGAGACATTTTTCAGCAAAGACAATCACGAAGTTGTGGTTATGGGTGGCTTTATCGCCTCTTCCGAAAATGGAAACTCTACTACCTTAGGTCGTGGTGGTTCCGACTATACCGCGGCAATTGTTGCCGCAGCTGTAAATGCAGAGTTTTTAGAAATTTGGACCGATGTTAGTGGTATGTATACTGCCAACCCTAAACTAGTAAGACAGGCTAAGGCTATTCCACATATATCATATGAAGAAGCAATGGAACTTTCGCACTTTGGTGCTAAAGTTTTATATCCACCAACGATTCAACCCGTTTTGGCAAAAGGTATCTCCATCCTTATAAAAAACACATTCGAGCCTGGTAATTCGGGAACCCTTATTACGAAGAATAAAAACGAAAAAGGCAAGACCGTACGTGGTATAAGTCACGTTGAAAATATAGCTCTTTTATCTTTGGAAGGCCCTGGAATGGTAGGTATACCGGGAACTTCAAAACGGTTTTTTGAAGTACTTTCCCAAGCCGATATTAGTGTAGTTTTAATTACCCAAGCTTCTTCCGAACACTCTATCTGCGTAGGTATTTCCGCAGATGATATTGATAGGGCTACAGAAGTGGTCAACACCGCTTTTGAATATGAAATCGAAAGAGGTAAAATTAAACCGGTAATAGCCGAGAAAGATTTAGCCATCATCGCTCTTGTAGGGGACAATATGAAAAGTCACCAAGGTTTGAGCGGCAAAATGTTCAGTACTTTAGGTAAAAACAACGTCAATTTACGTGTAATTGCACAGGGAGCTTCTGAGCGAAATATTTCGGCTGTCATCAAAAAAGAAGATGTCAAGAAGGCCCTAAATGCATTGCATGAAGAGTTCTTTGAGGAAAACATAAAACAACTGAACCTATTTGTAATGGGTGTTGGTAACGTGGGATCCAAATTTTTGAAGCAGGTGTACCAACAGAAGAAATTCTTAAAAGAAAATCTTAAGCTGAATATACGGGTGGTTGGAATGTCCAATTCCCGTACGATGGTATTCAATGAAACCGGAATTCCACTTAAAGATTGGGAGGCCGAATTAGCCGCTGGTGAAAAAGCGGATAAAGCAGCCTTCATGAAAAAGGTAAATGAGTTGAATTACCGCAATAGTATTTTTGTTGATAATACCGCAAGCGCAGAGGTTTCTCAAACATACAACACCTATTTAGGCAATAGCATTTCGGTGGTTACTTGTAATAAAATTGCGTGCTCATCGGCTTTTGAGAATTATCAGGAATTAAAATCGTTGGCGAGGACCTACAACGCTCCGTTTTTGTTCGAAACCAACGTGGGTGCAGGATTACCAATTATTGATACCTTAAAGCATTTGATTGCTTCTGGTGATAAAATCCTAAAAATTCAAGCGGTACTTTCTGGAAGTCTGAACTTTGTATTCAACAATTTTAATGATAAAACTACTTTTCATGATATTGTAAAACAAGCACAGGAAGAAGGTTACACGGAACCCGACCCAAAAATAGATTTGAGCGGTGTTGATGTTATGCGGAAAATATTAATTCTTGCTAGAGAGAGTGGGAATCAATTAGAAATTACCGATATCGAAAATAAATCGTTCTTGCCACAAGAAAGCCTTGATACTGATAACAACGATGACTTTTTTGCTTCGTTGATAAAGTATGAGGATGATTTTCAAGCCATGTACAAAGAAGCTCACGATGCGGATAGCAAGCTAAAATATGTGGCTCAGTTCGAAGACGGAAAAGCTAGTGTAGGACTACAGGCTATACCAAAAGGACACGATTTCTATAACTTGGAAGGAAGTGACAATATCGTTTTATTTTACACGGAGCGCTACCCGAACCAACCGATGATTATTAAGGGTGCCGGTGCCGGTGCCGATGTTACGGCATCCGGTATTTTTGCCGATATCATCAGAATTGGAAATTTCTAGTCATGGAAGAAATCAAAGTTTTTTGCCCAGCCACAATAGCCAATGTTTCATGTGGATTTGATGTTTTAGGTGTCGCTCTTGATAACGTAGGCGACACAATGGTTATTCGTAAAACCCAAGAAAAAGGCATACGAATCACCAAACTTGAAGGTCAAGATTTACCTATGGAAACGCTTCAAAACGTTGCAGGCGTAGCAGGTTTGGCATTATTGGAAAAAAGTGATTACGAAGGTGGGTTTGAAATAGAAATCTATAAAAAAATAAAAGCCGGCAGCGGTATTGGAAGCAGTGCAGCCAGTTCCACAGGTGCCGTTTGGGCCATGAACGAACTGCTAGGGAAGCCTTTTTCAACGCTTGAACTCGTTCAATTTTCTATGGAAGGTGAACGATTGGCGAGTGGTGTAGCCCATGCCGATAATGTAGCTCCTGCCCTATTTGGCGGTTTTACGTTGGTACGCAGTTACAGCCCATTGGATATTGTCCCCATTCATACACCTAGTAATCTGTATGCAACGGTAATCCATCCGCAGATAGAAGTTAAGACGTCGGATTCGAGAAAAATACTAAAAACCAATATTACTTTGGCGGACGGCATCAAACAATGGGGTAATGTAGGCGGACTCATAGCCGGACTATATACCGAAGATTACGACCTCATCGGACGCTCTTTAGAAGACCATATTGTTGAACCCATCCGTTCGATTCTTATACCTGGTTTTGACCAAGTCAAAAGTGAGGCGCTAAAGGCCGGTGCTTTAGGTAGCGGCATTTCAGGGTCGGGTCCCTCTATTTTTGCATTCAGCAAAGGCATAGATACCGCAAATAAAGTTGCTCAGGCAATGAAAGAAGTGTACAAGAACATTGGAATAGATTATGATGTTCATGTTTCTAAAATTAATAGTCAAGGAATTAAGACCATATAGTAATGAATTTTTACAGTCTGAATAAAAAAGCTCCTGAAGTTTCATTTAAGGATGCCGTAATAAAAGGAATTGCACCTGATAAAGGGCTTTATTTTCCTGAGAAAATAGAGCCTTTGCCAAAGCGTTTCTTTGAACAAATTGAAGATTTAACGGATCATGAGATTGCCTTTAATGCAATTCATCAATTTGTATCCAAGGAAATACCAAATGAAAGGCTTCGAGAAATCATTGCCAAAGTACTTGACTTTGATTTTCCTGTTGTAGAAATCGAAGAAAACGTTTCTACCTTAGAACTTTTTCATGGGCCAACTATGGCTTTTAAAGATGTAGGTGCCCGTTTTATGGCCAACTGTCTGGGTTACTTCTCTGAAGGAGAAAAGCAAGATGTGACCGTGCTAGTAGCTACTTCTGGTGATACCGGAGGTGCCGTTGCCAATGGCTTTTTAGGTGTGGAAGGAGTACGTGTTGTTATTTTATATCCTGACGGAAAAGTTAGTGACATTCAAGAACGACAATTGACCACATTAGGGCAAAATATAACCGCTCTTAGAGTTGATGGTACTTTTGATGATTGTCAGAAAATGGTAAAGACCGCATTTTTAGATGAAACGCTTCTAGAAAAGATGCAATTGACCTCTGCAAACTCTATTAATGTGGCACGTTGGCTGCCACAATTATTCTACTTCCTTTTTGCTTATAAACAAGCGAAATCACAAGGAAAGGAAATTGTCTTTTCTATACCAAGCGGAAACTTCGGAAACGTTTGTGCCGGAATGGTTGCGCAACGTCTAGGTATGCCTGTAAAGCATTTTATAGCTTCTACCAACGTAAACGATACCGTACCCGAGTTCATGAAGACTGAGGAGTACAAGCCAAAACCATCTACTGCAACAATATCAAATGCTATGGATGTAGGTGACCCAAGTAACTTTATTCGCATTAGACATTTATACCAAGACAATTTTGAGGCACTAAAAGAAAACCTTTCTTCGTATTCCTTTTCAGATGCCGAGACTAAAGAGACCATGAAGAAAATATACGGTGAAAGCGGATATGTTGCGGACCCGCATGGTGCCGTAGGCTATTTAGGTCTCAAAAAGTATCAAGAGTCGCATCCTGATGTTTATGGTATTTTCTTAGAAACCGCGCATCCTGTAAAATTCTTGGACGTTGTAGAAGAAACTATTGGACAAACGGTTACTATCCCTGGGCAGATTAAGAAAGTGATGGATAAAGAGAAGAAATCCATATCAATAAAAAAATACGAAGAACTAAAACAATATCTGTTGAACAGATAAGATTTAAAAAGCCCCTAAAGAAGTTTCTTTAGGGGCTTTTTTTATTAGTTTAAAGTTGGAAGTTCAAACTTGTCCAACGGACTCGGTTGCTTCATTACTTTTTCAATTTCTTCTGCCTTTCTAGGCGCCATAGCGGAAAGATTCACGGGGCCATTTTTTGTAATAAGAATATCATCTTCTATACGTACGGCAATTCCCCACCACTTTTCATCGCAATCACTGCCTTCTGGAATATAAATTCCAGGTTCAACGGTAATTACCGTATTCTCTTGAAATGGTTGATACGTGCCCTTATCATGAACATCTAATCCTAAATAATGTGAAGTTCCATGCGGAAAATAGATACGTGCATCTTCTTCTTTAGTTATGATTCCTAATTTCATTAAACCTGCGGTAACTACTTTACTGGCCGCTTCTCCTGGCGCCTGAAACGGTGCTCCAAGGGTACTTGCCTTAATCCCGGCTTCCTGCGCATCGTAAACAATGTCGTATATCTGTTTCTGTTCCTTTGAAAATTTTCCATTAGCAGGTATCGTTCTCGTAACATCCGCCGTGTAACCGTGGTATTCCGCACCTAAATCCATCAACACCAAATCATTCCCTACTTCTGGTTTGTTGTTTTCAATATAATGCAAAATACACCCGTTATGACCACCTCCCACTATGGACGGATAACCCTCATATTCTGCACCGTACTTTTTATATACATATTCGTGTACTCCTTGAATCTCGGTCTCTGACATATTTGGGTGCATGGCTTTCATTACTTCAACTTGGCCCACTGCCGAAATTTCAATTGCCCTTTTTAACAAGACCATTTCTTCCGCCAATTTGGTTTCCCGTAATGAAGCTAAAATTTCATTCAACATGGAAGAGTTTAAATTATTGGCATCTAGCTTTAGACTTACCTTCTCCTTTATTTCACTTCTTAATTTATCATCTTCGGCATTTACAAAACCACTTATAAGTTCATCTTCCTGAAGTTTTTCATCCCTGTTAAGGTATCTCCCTAAAATTTGCGCCACATTGGCGCTATTCTCGACATCCGTAGATGTAATCATAGAATAGAACCTGTCTTTAGAACTATCAAAATCAGCAGGGTAATCAACTTTCGTTTTAAAGGTTTGAATCAAATTATACAAATCCGCTTCATCACTTGAATCCCGATAATCGTTTTCGAAATCAAAAAACAATACTTTGTCAAATTCCTGAAAGTTCACTGGAATATCCTCAAAAGCACTTCCGTTAAAAGCTGTCTTAAAACCGAGTTTACTTTTTACTCCTTCAATTCCTAATCTTTTTCCGTTCCATTGCTCCGCCTTAGGGTTTCTTTCTTGCACATATATTAACTCGTTACCTTCAACCCCCTTTGTGGTCTGGTCTTCAGAAAAAATAAGCAGTACTGCATTGGGCTCATTGTAACCGGTCAGATAATAAAAGTTAGGGTCTTGATGGTACACATAGTCCACATCATTAGCTCGGTTTCTAACCGCATTTGCAAATATCACGGCCACACTATTTGCCGGCATCATTTTTCTAACTTCATCTCTTCTGCCTTTGTGAAAATCTGCCGAAAGAAAATCGGATGGTTGATCTTGCGCTATAATTGTTAAAGGTGCCAATAACAACGCTACTATGAAATAAAGTAATCTTATCATGGTATTTATTTTTAGAAAGTTGATTATAGTATTAGGTAATTTACAAAGATTGGGTAAAACATAACAAACCGCAATTATACAATAGTTAAATATTTCAATAGCTTTGTAATCCTAAAAATAGAAGTGCAATGAAAAATACTGCGTTAACCCAGACCCATGAAGCCTTAGGTGCAAAGATAGTACCTTTTGCAGGCTATAATATGCCTGTTTCTTATGAAGGTGTCAATGTAGAACACGAGACTGTACGTAAAGGCGTAGGTGTTTTTGATGTTTCTCATATGGGGGAGTTTTTAATCGAAGGGCCAAATGCTTTAGATTTAATTCAAAAAGTATCTTCTAACGATGCTTCAAAACTTACTATTGGCAAGGCTCAGTACAGTTGCCTACCCAATGAGACAGATGGAATTGTGGATGACCTTATCATATATCGCGTGAAGGAAGAAACTTATCTTTTGGTAGTTAACGCATCAAACATTGATAAGGACTGGAATCATATTTCAAAGTACAATGAGGAAATAGGTGCTTCTATGCGCAATATTTCAGACGCATTCTCTCTTTTGGCCATTCAAGGCCCGAAAGCTATTGAAGCTATGCAATCGTTGACGTCGGTAGATTTAGCAAGTATTAAATTCTACAATTTTGTTGTTGCAGATTTTGCAGGTATTGAAAATGTTATCATATCGGCAACTGGATATACCGGTTCTGGTGGATTTGAAATCTATTGCAAAAACACTGAAGTGTTACAAGTTTGGGACAAGGTTTTTGAAGCTGGTGCGGATTACGGTATAAAACCTATTGGTCTTGCCGCTAGAGACACACTACGCCTTGAAATGGGGTATTGTCTTTACGGAAACGATATAGATGATAGTACTTCTCCTTTTGAGGCGGGTTTAGGTTGGATTACCAAATTCACCAAGAAATTCGTTAACAGCGAAGAGTTAGCCAAGATAAAAGCGCACACTCCAGAACGTAAACTTATAGGTTTTGAACTAGATGAAAGAGGTATACCTAGACAAGGGTATGATATTGTAGACGGACAAGGAAATAAAATAGGGGTTGTTACTTCGGGTACTATGTCTCCATCTTTAGGAAAAGGAATTGGTTTAGGCTATGTGCCACAAGTTTTCGCTGAATCTGGCTCTAAAATAAACATTCAAGTACGCAAAAAAGCGATACCTGCAACTGTTGTTAAGCCCCCGTTTTACAAGGCATGATAGATTATCAATCCATAATAGATACAATTGTAACTCATTCTAAAGAAGCAACCAACAGAGGCATCGTAGCTTCTTATATACCAGAACTAGCTAATGTAAGTTCTCAGAAATTCGGTATTTATATTCTTGATGCTAACAAGAAGAGTTATAGTTCTGGAGAGGCGTTGGAGGGTTTCTCTATTCAAAGTATTTCTAAAGTACTTACACTTGCCTTTTCTTTTGGTTTAGTAGGCGATGAATTGTGGAAAAGAGTAGATGTTGAGCCTTCTGGTGACCCGTTTAATCACTTATCGCTTTTAGAACAAGAAAATGGCATTCCCAGAAACCCTTTTATAAATGCAGGGGCCATAGTTATTGCAGATATACTGGTATCTAGATTAAAAAAACCTAAAGAAGAATTTCTAAGTTTTATACAAGAGCTAACAAATGATTCTTCCATTCGTTATAATGAAAAGGTTGCATTGTCGGAAAAAAGAACGGGGTATAAAAATTACGCAGCAGCAAGTTTATTGAAATCCTACGGAAATCTACATAACGATGTTGAATCTGTTCTTGACTTTTATTTCTATCAATGCTCATTAGAGATGAACTGCCAACAGCTCACCAGTGCATTTTATATCTTCATGAACCATGGTAAATGCCAAAGAGGAAAAATATACCTTACCACAAATCAGGTAAAGCGTATAAATGCGTTAATGTTAACGTGTGGCTTTTACGATGAAGCAGGTGAGTTCGCTTTTGAAGTAGGGTTACCCGGTAAAAGTGGTGTAGGCGGTGGTATCGTAGCTTTACTTCCCAACACGTATTGTGTTGCTACTTGGTCCCCTGGTTTGAATGCCAAAGGAAATTCTAAATTAGGTATGGCCGCCCTCGAAGAACTAACTACCAAAACAGGACACTCAATTTTTTAAGGATTGGAGATAAAAAAAATTTTAATACTTGGCGGAAGCGGCTTTTTAGGTAACGCTATTTATAAGGAACTATACCCTTATTTTAATACGTTTGGCACCTATAATTCTGCAAGAAGGTCGTTTGATAAAAATCAGCAATTCTTAAAGTATGATATGGAAGAGGATGACATATATAGCATCCTCGAAAATCTAAAGCCGCAAATTATTATCTCTGCAGTTCGAGGCAATTTTGCCGCTCAAATTACAGCACACCAACATATTGTAGAATATCTAAAGGCTAATGATTGTCGTTTATACTTTATTTCTTCGGCCAATGTTTTTGACGCCTATAGAAAATACCCATCTTACGAGCATGACAAAACCCTTTCCGAAAGTGTGTATGGAAGGTTCAAGATAAAAATAGAGAACATGTTGCTAAGGTTGCCCCAAAAGAAAATGGGTATACTACGCGTGCCTATGGTTTTTGGTAATAGCTCTCCACGAATAAAGGATATAAAAAAATACATCTGGGACAATGAACCTGTTGAAGTTTTTCCGAATCTAGTTTTGAACGTTACCAATGATGATAAGCTAACTCAACAAATTCATTACCTCATCAATAGAAATAAAACTGGAATTTTCCATTTAGGCAGTAAAGACCTTGTACATCACGAAGATTTTATAAAAGAAGTAGTTGATCGCATTGGCGAGTTCACACCTATCTACAAACGGGTATTTACAACAAATGAAGAGCGCTATCTTGCTGTACTTCCTAAAGACAATAAATTACCTAAAAATTTACAGTACGGTTATCAAGATATTATTGATCATCACGTAATGCGATAGCATTAAAAACAATCGCTTTCCAGACCTTTAAGAGATTTGATTTATGTAATTTGATGATTATTATAATTATGTTAAAACCTTAATCTGAATACTATGAAAAAACTATCGGAACAAGAAATCGAAAGTAAACTTGCGAAACTTAGTGGTTGGGAATATGTAGATGGTGCTATTGAAACCTCTTTTGAATTTAAAGATTTTAAAGATGCTTTTTCCGTCATGACACGAATTGCCTTTGAATGTGAGGCTCAAGGGCATCATCCTGATTGGAGCAATGTTTACAACTCCCTAAACATTAGACTTAACACTCATGATGCCGAGGGTATAACCGAAAAAGATTTTAATCTCGCCCACAGCATTGAAAAGATAATTGAAAGCGAATAAAGGCCTCTAAAATTCTCACGAATCGGATGTCTTTTGAGTTGATACAGTTCAGTTACTTGCAACCGTTACCATTTTTATTAAATTTGCTACCTTCAACAAATATTTAGTTACAAATTATGGGAAGAGCTTTTGAATTTAGAAAAGCACGTAAAATGAAGCGATGGTCAGCAATGTCCAAAGCTTTTACGCGTATAGGCAAGGACATTGTAATGGCAGTAAAAGAGGGTGGACCAGACCCAGATTCTAATGCCAAATTAAGAGCGGTTATACAGAATGCCAAATCTGTTAACATGCCTAAGGACAATGTAGAACGTGCTATTAAAAGAGCTTCTGACAAAAGTCTTGGTGATTATAAAGAAGTGCTTTTTGAAGGTTACGCACCGCATGGCATTGCTATATTGGTTGAAACCGCAACGGATAATAATACAAGAACCGTTGCCAATGTTCGTAGTTACTTTAATAAATGCGATGGTAGTTTAGGAACATCTGGTTCGGTAGAATTTATGTTTGACCATACCTGTAATTTCAGAATTCCAGCGGAAGGTATTGACCCTGAAGAACTAGAATTGGAACTTATAGATTTTGGTGCAGAAGAGGTTTTTGTTGATGATGATGGAATCTTGATTTACGCCCCTTTTGAAAGCTTTGGAGCTATTCAAAAAGAATTGGAAAACAGAGAGATTGAAATTCTATCTTCCGGATTTGAGCGTATTCCACAAGTAACCAAACAACTTACGGAAGAAGAAGCTGCCGACGTTGAGAAGCTTTTAGAAAAAATTGAAGAAGATGATGATGTACAAAACGTATATCACACCATGCAAGAGTAGTGTAACTCTTTGTTTATAAAGCAAAAAAGCGACCAGAAATGGTCGCTTTTTTATACTTATCATTTGTTTTAGTCTTACTTACTTGAGTAGAAGTAAAGTGAAGAAGCAGAAGCTAAACTATTGTTCACTGAAGGTGCAATATCTCCGCCAGCGTTTGCATTTGAGAAAGCCAATACACGACCACCTCCATTAGCTGCTTCAGCTATAAAGACCATTTTTGAATCAGCATCGTACTCAGCTGCTACCGGATTCCCCAAAAAGGTACTTGCACCAGCAACTCTAATTTGGTTATTGGCTACCACCATAGTTTCTCCATTTGCTACAGCGCCAAATTTGGAATCAAAATCCGAAATAATATGAAACGCTCCATCAGAATCAGATGCGGCATCTCCAACATCTGTAAGAATCATTGTTCCATTATCATAAGCTAAACCATGCGTACGCACGATTCCTTCTATAGCAATACGTTTTGATGCGCTAATTGCTGTAGTAGTCGTATTTGTAGCTACAAAGTCAGTATAAACAGCTAACTCGTTTGTCTTATCGACTACCGCATATAAATCATCGCCCACTATTTCAATTCCCCAAAGGGCAAAATCCGTAGTAACTACGTTCCTCAAACTAATTTCTCCGTTACTTCTAGTATAGATAAATAATCTTCCATCTGGTGTGTCTGCATTACCATCTACATCGGCATTATCGGCAACTACAATGTAATCGTCGTCAACAGCAATATCTCTTGGACTTTCTAAATCCGCAGAGCTAGAAATAGAGGCTGTAATTGTAGCATCTACCAAAAAAGTAGAAACATCCGCAAATGCGTTCAATTGATTAGAAGACCTTGACGCTTGAATGATTTCATCTGTATCATCATCATAATAAATACCTTCCGCAGCAGTAGAAGTTGTAGTCAAAGTACTC
The DNA here is from genome assembly GCF_015330165.1 of Zobellia roscoffensis. Taxonomy (NCBI): domain Bacteria; kingdom Pseudomonadati; phylum Bacteroidota; class Flavobacteriia; order Flavobacteriales; family Flavobacteriaceae; genus Zobellia; species Zobellia roscoffensis. The sequence continues at coordinate 2,931,343 of NZ_JADDXT010000002.1, read as the reverse complement.
ACCTCTCCACTGGTCATATCATAGACCGTAACGTTTCCGTTACTATTGTTGGAAGCGAATAATTGCACTTGTTGTTCATCTTGCTGGTCCATTTCAACTGTATCGTCATCACTATCACATGAAACCATTAAGAAAGAACCTATTGTGATTGCTAAACCGAGTTGTATTGCATTTTTTTTCATCTGTTCGTTTTTATATTTAACTATACCTACGAGGAATGAACAAGATGGTTTTAAAAAAAATGTTAAAAGTTGAAGACTGAATATAACATAATAACTACCAGATAATTAAAACGAAAAAACTATCTGGAGACTTTACCTTCTACCCCTTTAAAAAATTCTTGATAGACTGCAAAATCGGCCTCTTTATCTGCGGTAGTAAATAATGGTTCTGAAATTTTGACTTGCTTTTTCCCAAAGTCAAAAGCGACTAAAACAATAGGTACCTGAGCTCCTTTGGCTATATAGTAAAAACCCGTTTTCCATTTATCAACTTTCTTCCGGGTGCCTTCAGGAGCAATTGTTAATCTAAATTTCTCCCGCTTTTGAAAAACCTTTACCGTGGCCGAAACCATATCATTATTCTTGCTACGATCTATAGGCTCACCTCCTAAACGTCTAAAAATATAACCGAAAGGAAATGTAAAAAGGCTTTTCTTACCTACAAAGTTGATTTGCTCATCCCATACTTTTCGGATAAGCAATCCAAGAAAAAAATCAACATAACTGGTGTGAGGCACCACAGCAATGACGAATTTATTTAAATGGCTCGGGAATTCACCCACCATTTTCCAGCCCATCACCTTGAAATATATAAAACTTGCCAGTTTTTGCATAGGAGAATTACTTTAAAGTTGGAATAAGGTAAACACCTTACAGTACCTGTAAAATCAGCACTTCACTTACCAAAATGGGTAAATCTATATTTTTCTATAGATGGACTCTAATTTCTCTGGAGTAATAGTATCTCTCCAATTCTTACCTAAAGCATTTTCCCATAGTGGAACCATGTTCATAGCAACTTTAATCATTGTATCAAACTCCGCTTCACTTAATTGAGAGCAAATTCCCGTAGGCAACTCAATACCATGTTTATCTTTCATTTTATTAAAAAGTGCTACACCTTCTGGATAAAACTCTTCAAGATGTTGAAAAACCAGGCAATTACCAATACCATGCTTAACCCCCAACAGATAACCAAGACCGTAACTCATAGCATGCGCCACACCTACTTGAGAATAGGCAATACTCATACCTCCATGCCAAGATGCCATCATTAATTTATCTCTAGATTCTTCTTCCGATAAATCACCTAAATACACCTCTTTACATAAGTCTAGTGCTTTCTCACCATAACTTTGGCTAAAAGCATTCAAATATGTACCTGTTAACGATTCAATACAGTGAATATAACAATCCATACCGGTATAAAACCATTGCTCTTTTGAAACCCCTTTTGTTAAATCTGGGTCTAAAAGAACCTGGCCGAACGTGGTATAATCTGAATTGATTCCCAACTTTTTCTCCGGCCCCAATAAAACGGTAGTTCTAGAAACTTCAGCCCCTGTTCCACTTATGGTTGGTATACCTACGTGAAAAATTGATGGCTTTTGAACTAAATCCCACCCTTGGTATTCCGAAGAGCTACCATTATTGGTCAATAAAATAGCAACTGCTTTTGCTAGGTCTAGTAAAGTACCACCTCCAATACCAACTATACCAGAAGGTAAATCTTGATATTCATTTTTAATTTTATCCACTAAGGCATCAACTTGAACCGTTTTGGGTTCTTCTTCCGCCGAAATAAAAATAATTTGATCATTGAAGATTAAAGGAATTCTTTTAGCCAATTCCGTATTTTCAAAAACATCATCAACCAAAAAAATGAAAGGTGCTTCAGAATGCTTCCGCTTGGGCATTAAAACATCTCCCAACTGATCAAAACTTCCCTTGCCAAAAACCACTCTAGGTACCATCGGAAAGTTCTTAAATTCCGTTTTCTGACCTACAGCTACCTGTTTTACTTGCATATCTTTCTTTACCTCCATATCCTATTTCAAATACTCTAATATATCTGATAATTTATTTATTTTCAGATAATTATAATCCCCATCATTAATCTTCACTTGTTCATGTTCCCACGTTGTATGAAACGGAACATGAACGGCTTGTGCCCCAATTTCAATTAATGGCAAAACATCAGATTTCAATGAATTTCCTATCATCAAAAACTCCTTCACATCAATTTCTAGATGATCCAGCAAATGTTGATAATTCTCTTCTTTCTTATCACTTAAAACCTCCACATGATGAAAAAATTCTGAAAGCCCTGACTTCTCAAGTTTTCGTTCTTGATCTAAAAGGTCGCCTTTAGTCAAAACTATTAAGCGATAATTACCGCTTAATTTACGTAAAACTTTTCTTACGCCATCTAATAATTCTACTGGTTGCCGTAACATTTCTTTACCAAGATCTAAAATACTTTCAATAGTCTGCTGTGAAACCTGATTATTAGACAGCTCTAAAGCAGATTCTACCATAGAGAGCATAAAACCTTTTACACCGTAACCATACAGCTCAAGGTTTTTAATTTCCATTTTGAATAATTCTTGGTCAATTTTATTTTTAGTCTCGTACCCTTCTAGAAGTTCACTAAATTTTTCCTCTGCTTCTCTAAAATAGGTCTCATTAACCCACAAAGTATCATCGGCATCAAAGCCAATAACTTTAATTTTACTATAATCTACCTCCATGCTTGTTGCGCTCTTTTCAAATCTTCCGGGGTATCAATCTCAATTCCAGAAATGGTAGTTTCTACCATTTTAATTTTTTTACCATACTCTAAATAGCGAATGGCCTCAATCTTCTCTATTGCCTCTAACGGCGACATAGGCAGTTGCTGAAAAGCCATTAAAGCACTTTTCCTAAAGGCATATATGCCTTTGTGCTTATAATAAACACTTTCTATTTCTTTATTTCTAGGATAAGGAATTGGTGAACGGGAAAAGTACAGCGCAAAATTACGGTTATCTACAATGACTTTAACCGTATTAGGGTTACTTATTTCTTCTTCATCCGTAATTCTAACCATTAAAGAAGCTAGGTCTATTTCTTTCTCTGGATCCTTTTTAAATACCTCTAAGACGCTCGCTAAGCTCTCTCTATCCGTAAAAGGTTCATCACCTTGAACGTTTACGATAATATCTACGTCCATATCAGTAACCGCCTCTGCAATTCGGTCACTTCCGCAGTCATGCTCTTTTTGACTCATTAAAGCCTGTCCTCCTGCATTAGTTATGGTATCAAAAATGACTTCACTATCCGTTACTACATATACTTCATCAAACAATTTGGTGTTAATCGCTGCTTCATAGGTACGTAGAATTACGGGCTTCCCAGAAAGGTCTTGCATTAATTTTGCAGGAAATCTAGATGCCGCATAACGGGCCGGTATCATGGCTATTATTTTCACTCTGTATTGATTATCGTTAACTATTCTTTTTTTTTACGGATGAAAACGGCATTCAAAAACTGAACTATTAAGCTGATTCATTCCGTTTTGGTCTTAATTTTCGGTAAATACGAAAAATAACAACCAATATAATTATAACTAAAACTACTGCAAGAATCGGTGCAAATATAGAAGCTGTTGTTACAACTACCGCCGTACCTGTCTCTACAGTTGATACTAGTGGATTTGCAAGTCCACCAGTTGTAGCCGTTGACGCCAACCTACTGGTTGCTCCTGCCCCTTTAATGGCCGTTGCCGTTCCTCCGCCCGCTATAATTGCCAAAGACCAAGTGACTACAGGGTCCAAATCCGCAACCGTGGACACCATTACTGCGGTACCTGCTATTGCCGCCAAAGGCACTGCAAAGCTATCCAAAACATTATCTATCCAAGGTATGAAATATGCGAAAATTTCTACAAAAGTAGCGGCGCCTAATGTAACCAAAGCAGCCAAACTACCTATCCATTGCCAACTTTCATTCAATTCCCATACACCTGTGTAAGAGGCAAGACTCAATGCAAAGAGAGGCAAGAATACACGAAAACCCACCGAAGCGGCCAAACCTATACCCAAAAAAATACTGGTAATAGTTTCTAATGTCATGATAGTATTGAATTATTTTCTGGCGAGTGTGAGATTGAAATGGAAAACTTCTTAAACGAAAAAAACCGATTCTATCCCACACTTTTCATGGTCGCAATTTAGCCTATTCCGAACCAACAAAAAAATCATCCTTAAAACCAATGAGATACAGTTGTTTTTTTGCCCTGGTAACAGCAGTGTACAACCAACGCAGGTACTCTCTATCCACTCCGTTAGGCAAATACGGCTGTTCTACAAAAACCGTGTTCCATTGTCCCCCTTGAGATTTATGACACGTAATAGCGTATGAAAATTTTACTTGCAAAGCGTTAAAATACTTGTTGTTCTTCACGCCCAGAAACTTCTTGTATTTGGAAGATTCATCAACAAAATCCTTCATTACCTCCTGATAAAGTCGGTTTCCTTCTTCATATGGAAGTGAGGGTGTTTCAGCCTTTATGGTATCCAATAACAACACTGTTTCAAAGGGTTTTTGGTTAGGATAATCTACCATTTGTACTTTTACCTCAGCAAACCTAAAACCGTACAATTCTTTAATTGCAAACAACTCAAGCACCTCTATAATATCACCATTTGCAATAAAACCGGCCTCTGTATTCGGAGATAACCAAAAATAATTATTCTTGACTACCATCATATAATCTCCTACGGAAATCTCGTTTTCTAAAAACAAAATCCGACTACGGATATTCTCATTATAGAGGTTTGCCCTTTTATTTGACCTTACTATAAAAGCAGTTTCTTCTTTTCCGTTTTCAGAATAACTCGTGTCTATTGCCTCTTGTATTTCATATCCATCAACAAGCCTTATAATATCTTTAAAATTTCTCAGGAGAAACTTAAATTCATCTACAAAACTACTTTGTAATTGCTCCCGCAGTAAAGTTGCATTAACCAATATACCAGAGTCTTCGGCCTGACGAACTACTTCGTCCAATTCTAGCCGTACCACCTCCTTATCATAATTCAGGGCTAATTTATCTGGATCTAATGCGGGACTCAAATTCAAATGTACAGGTGGCAACTGAGCGGTATCACCAATTAAAATCAGTTTACAATTATGACCACCATACACAAACTGAATTAAATCATCTAAAAGAGACCCGTTACCAAAGAGCTTAGAATCTGTTGGTGCATCTGGTATCATAGATGCTTCATCAACGATAAAAATTGTATTTCTATGCTTATTAGGTGCCAAAACAAACTGAATACCTCCCCCACCTTGCTTTTTAGGAAAGTAAATCTTTCTATGAATAGTAAAAGATTGCGTATTCGCATAGTTAGACATCACCTTTGCTGCTCTCCCCGTAGGAGCCATCAAAACAGCTTTCATTCTAGTCTTCCACAAACTACTTACCAACGTTCCAACCAAAGTTGTTTTACCTGTACCGGCAAAACCTTTTAACAAGAACACATCGTCCTTTCTGTCAGAAAGTATATACGTTGCTAGTTTCTGTAATGCTAGCGCTTGCTTAAGCGTAGGCTCGTGTGGAAATTTCTCCTTTAAAATTTTATAAAAAGATGCATCGTTCAACGTTGTCATAGGTATCAAAGATAAACAGGATTTTTAGGCGAAAAACTTTTGCGATTGAAAAAAAATTGTAGATTTGTGACAACCACTAAAATATAATTAACACTAGAGAAATGAAGACCATAATTCAAATTGTACTGTGGGTTGCTTGTGTAGGTTTGGCATACCTTATATATCAATCAGTTACAGGCCCTATCCAATTCAACGAAGTTAAAGAACAACGTTTCGGGCAAGTTATTGCTAAATTGAAAGATATTAGAAATGCTCAAGAGGCCTATAAAACGGTCAACAGAAGATATGCTAAAGATTTCAACAGTTTGATTAAGTTTATCGATACTGCAGAGTACACTATTACTCAGCAAAGAGATTCATCTTATATGGAGTTCGATAAAACATACCAAATTGATTTATTGAAAGAAGTAAAAATCATAGATACCTTAGGTACTGTTTCTGTAAAAGATTCACTTTTCAAGAATGATAATCGCTACAAAACCCTTATGGAGGTGCCTTTCGCCAAGAATGGCGAGAAGTTTGAAATGAAGTCTGATGTTCTTACTAAAGGAAATTACAAGGCTCCCGTTTTTGAAGCTAAAGTTGATAAGTCAGTTGTTTTATACGATCAGCAACCTACTCTTTTAAAGAAAGAAAAAGCAGAGATTGGCGTTGAAGAAGTAAACGGAGCATTTGTTAAAGTTGGTTCTTTAAGTGAAGTTAGTACTGCCGGAAACTGGCCTCCTATATATGACAAAAAAAGTGACAATAAATAATACTGGGGAACCAGTGGAAAATTTTAAAAAACTGTCCATTCAAGTTAGCTTGAATGGACTTTCTTTTTGTGTTTTTGACACAATAGCCAATAGTATTTTAGAAGTTGAAAAAGTGGTTTTTGCAAAAGAACTCACTCCTTATGAAATATTAAAACGCTTAAAACTTCTTTTTTCTTCACATAAAATAGAGCAAGAGCAGTATTCTGAAATTGTAGTAGTACACAGAAACAACTTATTTGGTCTTGTTCCCAAAACCCTGTTCAACGAAGACGAACTAGCCAATTACCTTAAGTTCAATACTAAAATATTAGCTAACGATCACTTAGCTTTTGATGAACTTGAAAGTTTTGAAATCAACAATGTTTATGTCCCTTTTGTAAACATCAATAACTACATCTACGACCTTTTTGGTGAGTTTACCTTTAAGCATAACGGCACTGTTATGGTAGAAGCATTAATGAACGGTCAAACTATCAGTAAAAATGCCGTGTGCTATATACACACTTCTCAGCGCCAAATGGACGTGACTATTATTGCATCAAAAAAACTGTTACTCTTCAATAGTTTTAATTTTGTCACTAAAGAAGATTTTCTCTACTATCTCCTTTTTACCTTGGAACAGTTAGAACTTGATGCGGAATCAGTTTCTATTAAATTGTTTGGTGATATTGAAAAAGATGATGATATCTATGATTTATGCTACAACTATGTAAAGGATGTTTCTATGTTTTATCCGTCCTTTACAGAACACCCTGGCATAGACAAACCAGAGGACACTATTGATTTCACCGTAATAAATGCTTTTTAATGCGCATCATATCAGGTATACATAAAGGAAAACGACTAACGGCTCCTAAAAAATTACCAGTTCGCCCAACAACCGACATGGCCAAAGAAGCCCTGTTCAATATCCTCAATAATCGCTATTATTTTGATGAGCTTATTGTACTTGATCTATTTGCCGGAACGGGCAACATCAGTTACGAGTTTGCCTCTAGAGGAACGGAACAAATTAGCGCAGTTGATGCGGATTATGGGTGTGTAAAATTCATTACCGAAACTTCGGAAGCTCTTGATATGGGTATTGTAGCCTTTAAAAGTGATGTCTTTACCTATCTTGAAAAATCAAAAGAAAAAGCAACCATCATATTTGCAGATCCACCATACGATTTGCCATTAGAATCTTTTGAAAAAATACCTGAAATGGTATTTAAAAATGGGCTATTACATAACAACGGTGCAGTCATAATTGAACACGCCAGTCATATGGACTTATCTCACGTCCATAATTTTTCTGAAAAACGAAAATACGGCAGTAGTGTTTTTAGTTTTTTTGAGGCTCCAAACCAAGACTAACAATTACCAAAAAAAATTAAGCAGGCCATAAGCCGGATTCTGTTGAGTCCCTAAAGACCTCCCTATCATTTATCTAGTACTAACATTACTATTAGTCTCAAACCGCCTACCCTTCGGCTCGGGCGTGCAGCCCTCAAGCACCGATTTACATGACGTTTCACCGCATAGAGTTTACCTGGTTTCACTACAGCATTACCTGTACATACTTTCTGCTGCACTTGTCCTTTCCGTAAAACGGACGACGGGCGTTACCCGCTATGCTGCACTATGGTGTCCGGACTTTCCTCTCCCGTTTTCACGGCAGCGATAAGGCGGCCTGCTTAACGTGCTAAATTAGTACAATTGTTGATAAATAAAGACTTTATCCCATCGAAATAAAAGGCACTTATCATTCCTTATTTTATATTTGTAGTATTGAGTTAAAGTAAATTCTAAACCGCAAGTTTTTTTGGAACCCTTTATTGTATCGGCACGTAAGTACAGACCTCAAACATTTAGAGATGTTGTGGGGCAGCAGGCCATTACCAATACCCTGACTAACGCCATTGAACACAATCACTTGGCGCAGGCTCTTTTGTTCTGTGGTCCACGTGGGGTTGGCAAGACTACATGCGCCAGAATCTTAGCCAAACAGATTAATTCTGATGGTACCGAAAAAGAAGGTGAAGACTTTGCTTTTAATATTTTTGAGCTCGATGCCGCTTCAAACAACTCTGTAGATGATATTCGTAACCTTATTGACCAGGTACGCATACCACCCCAAGTTGGTAAATACAAAGTATATATTATAGATGAGGTGCACATGCTCTCACAATCGGCCTTCAACGCTTTTCTAAAAACGTTGGAAGAACCACCAAAGCATGCCATTTTTATATTGGCCACCACGGAAAAACACAAAATCATACCTACGATACTTTCTCGTTGTCAAATATTTGATTTTAAGCGAATTACAGTTAAAGACGCTGCTGAATATTTGAAATATATTGCTGAAAATCAAGGTATTGTCGCTGATGATGACGCTTTGCATATTATAGCTCAAAAGGCTGATGGAGCTATGAGAGACGCCCTTTCTATTTTTGACAGGGTTGTTAGTTTTTCCGGAAAGGAACTAACTAGAAAAGCAGTTACGGAGAATCTTAATGTTCTTGATTATGATACCTATTTCTCGGCAACAGATTTAATCCTTGAGCATAACATTCCGCAGTTACTCCTTTTGTTCAATAAAACCTTATCACTTGGTTTTGACGGTCATCACTTTATAAGTGGTTTAGCTTCTCATTTTAGGGATTTAATGGTCTGTCAACATCAAGATACCATTAACTTACTAGAAGTTGGTGATGTAGCCAAGCAGAATTACCTGGAGCAGTCAAAAAAGACCGGTATGCAGTTTTTACTTCAAGCTTTAAACATAGCCAATGACTGCGATTTAAAGTATAAAACCAGTAAAAACCAACGGCTGCTGGTAGAACTTACCTTAATGAAATTAGCTTCAATTGGATTTGAGGCAGAAAAAAAAAATTCTGAATCTGACGTCCTAGACGGTTCCACTATCGATTTTATAGCACCTGCTTCCTTTTTTAAGGGAAATAGTAACCCCGAAAAAGCTCCGGCACAAACTGCCACAACCGCTAATCAGGAGCAACCAAAAACCACTACCCCTGAAACAACTGCTACAGTTGAAAAACAGGAAAATCAACAGTACCAAGAAGAAGTAGCCACAAATGCACCTAGCACCAGAGCTGTTGCTGAACCTAGGATAGAAGAAACCAACACTCCTCAACCCGAAGCCTCACCAGCAAAAAAAATAAATATAGGCGGAGGAAAACGAATATCCGGACTTTCTATTTCTAGTTTAAAAGCAAAAAAAGAACACGAGCTTAGTCGCAAAGACGATACTATTGACGAAAGTAAACTCCCGAAAGAACCTTTCACCGAAGAGGCAATGCAAAAACATTGGGCCGATTTTGTTCATAAAATCGATTTAGACGGAAGAAAAATTTTAGCATCCAACCTCAATGTAGATATACCTAAGTTAATTCAAGAAAAAACTATTTGGATTGAATTACCTAACGGTACCATGAAAAAGGAAATTGAGCGTGAGCAATATGATTTGATGGAGCATCTAAGAAGCAACCTCAACAACTACTTTATTGAGCTTAAAATTACCGTAAACGAAAAAATAGCTAAAAAATTCGCATTTACTCCTGAGGAAAAATACGAAAAACTAAGGGAGAAAAACCCGGCTATAGACCTTCTCAGACAAACTTTCGACCTAGACCTTTAATGCTGCACACGCTTATCAAAACGGATTCTAAGCGCATACATAAGCATTACTATTGCTATAATTAGCAAACCACAGGCTTCCCTTCCGCGTTCTATATTTTCTATCTCACCTTCACCTATTGTAAATCCTTCAAATTGAACGGGCCACTGTTTGAAAGCCCCTATAATAGACAATAAACAGAAGAAAATAGCGACTTTAAAACTCAAACGATTTACCACGAACAGAATTGAAACCAAAGCCGCCAAGCCGTAGATTACATACCAGATCGTGGCGTCCGGGTCGTTATACTGTACAAGAGCTCCCCAAGCAAAAAGAATTGCAAATACAACACCCGTTATTTTGAAGAAAATTTTCATACTTACTCCGTTATATGGTCCTTTAGAATTGCATATACGTCTGTAGCCTCCACATCATCATTAAAATTTGCATTGACTTGATTGGTTATTAGGATAGGAAAATCCGCTTTATCTTCCGGTATCCTCCCGTGTGAACCTTTAACCAAAGTTGCATCCAAAGGAATGATGTTCATTACCGTTCTGAATCCCATTTTTTTCTTCAACAACATAGCTACAACCTTGGCCATCACTAATTTATCCTTAGGATCCGTCAACATCTCTACGGGATCATAGCCCGGTTTTTTATGAATATCTACCATACGCGCATAATCTGGCGCCTTAGCATCATCCAACCAGAAATAATAGGTAAACCAAGAATCAGCATCGGCAACCACAACAAGGTCTCCGCTTCTTTCATGACTCAGATTCGCTTTTTGCAGTTCATCGCCCGTCAATACTTTTTCCACGCCAGAAATGGATTCTAACAAAGCCTTTACCTCTAGCTTTACGGAAGGGTCATTTAAATAAATATGTGCAATTTGATGATCGGCAACTGCAAAAGCCTTACTCTGACCAGCGTCCAAAAGTTCCAATCCACGCTCTTCTCGTATAGCTATATAACCTTTAGAGCGCAAGATTCTGTTTAAATGTATAGGGTTGTTTACATCCGTTATACCATACTCGGAAAGCAAAACAATTTGTGCATTACGCTCCTGGAAATGCTTTACCAACTGCTCCACTACCTTATCAATCTCTTTAAGGTCTTTTTTAATCTTGTCAAAATCCAATCCATGACGTTGCAAGTTATAATCCAAATGAGGAAGGTATACCAATGATAAAGTGGGATTATGCATCTCGTCTGTCCGAATAGCTGCATCAGCAATCCATTTACTCGATTTTATAGAGGTTTTAGGACCCCAAAACTGAAACAATGGAAAAGTACCCAATTCATCCTGCAACGTATCTCTCAACTCAGGAGGATATGAATACACATCCGGTATTTTTCTGCCATCGGCCAAATAATTAGGTCTGGGCGTTAAACTATAATCTACGGAAGAATACATATTATACCACCAAAAATGGTTCGCCACAGTAAAATGTTCATCTTCTTTTTTAAGTTCGTCCCAAAGTTTATCGGACTGAACTAATTTATTAGACTGCCGCCAGAATTTCACCTCACACTCATCTTTAAAGTACCAACCGTTCCCAACAATACCATGCTCCTCAGGAGTTTTCCCTGTTAAATAGGTGGACTGTGCAGAACAGGTTACTGCAGGCAAAACAGGACTTATATAAGCCGATTTTCCTTTTTTTAGAAAGGATTCTATAAATGGGGTATGCTCCCCAATAAGACGCTGGGTCAAGCCCACCACATTAATCACTAGCGTTTTCTTCATCTTCTAAAACTTTTCTACAAACCAATCAATCTCCCTAATAATAGACTCGGAAAGGTCTTTTTTTAGAGCAGATGGGAGAACGTCCCAAGTATAGGTCTCAATCTCCAAATGTTCAGAAACAGGGTGTTCTTTTAAATATTTTATCACTTTTAAAATATGGTCTTGTGTTGAATCTAACGCTCCAAAACGTTCTAAAAATATAGGCACATGAAAATGTGCCCGTAACTCTTCAAACTCTTTTTTATGCTCAAGAACAATAGGCAAGTCATTATAGGTTTTCACCTTGCCATCTACCTTTTTAGTAACTTGATGTAAATAGGTAGGCTCATCAAAAAGTGCCAAAGCTTTCCATATTTCCTCATTACCAGATGGATTTGAAAGAATTTTTAAAGCGGCACTTACTTGAATTTTACCTATTGCAATTCCTGCTTTTTCAAATTTTTTAAAAGTCTCCGTTGGCTCCTCATAAGCCAATGAAAAATGGCAGATATCATAACAAACCGTAAGATAACGGTAAATTAATTTCTTCGCATCTTCTACATCCAAACCTAATGCATCACCTATCACGGTCTCACCAATAGGCAATAAATAATCAGTGAAAAATTGAAGAACCTCATCGCTATTTTCCAACATACCGTCCGGTTCTGGCTCAATATCGAGATGTAGATATTTTCCTGTTTCCTTTTCTATTTTATGTAGATGAATAGCGACTTCGACCATACTTTTAGCACCCGTTTCAAAAGCCGATTTTGTTGCCTCTTCCGTAGCGTGCCAATATTTATAACTTACAGGAGAGGTAGAAATTCCACCTGTATTACCTTCCGGAAGCAAAGATGCCAATTGATCAAACATTCGTTTCGTATAAATCAATCGCTCTGGGGTGGTCCAATCTGGTGCATGCACATCATCTTTTACACGTTCGTTATGAAAATTACCATAGGGAAAACCGTTCATGGTAAAGACATATACCTGATTCTCACTTAACCATTGCTGAAATTCATCTAAATTTCCATTCAAGACAAGTTCTTCACTCGCTTTATTAGACAATCGTAAACCCAACCCAAAAGGGGCATTAGGAGATACTTTTTGCTTAATCTGCGGAACATGATTCTTAAGACTATCAAAAGTGGTCTTCCAATCAAATCCTGGGTGGATATTGGTACAATACGTAAGTTGAAAATTTTTATCTATGCGCAAGCTACTCTACTTTAAGTTTTGAAATTTCGTTTACCAAGTTCAATGCATTTTTCATCGTTCCTCTATCAATTTCGTGAACGTCATGTTTTACTCCAATATCTGAAATAAGAGTTATCGTAAGCTCCCCTCCTAAATGCTCTCGAAATTCTTCTATTCCGTTTAGTAATTCAGTTACTTCCTTCTCTGAGGCAAAAGGAAAACTCAAATCAAAACCTATATTCTGAAAAACACATACCACACGATTTAAATCGGTCTCACTTATCAAACCGATTAAATGCGCATAGGCAACATCTAGAACAATTCCTTTTGCCACCGCTTCACCATGACGCAGTGCATAATTGGTCATGTATTCTAATTTATGGGCAGCCCAATGTCCAAAATCCAAAGGTCTGGAAGAACCACTTTCAAACGGGTCTCCGCCCTGTGCTATGTGATGCATATGCATTTCGGCACACCTATAGATGGTGTACTGCATAGCTTCAATATTTCTATCTTTTAATAAATGAGCGTTTTTCTCTAGATACTCAAAAAAGACATCATCTTTAATCAGAGCTACTTTTAGAGCCTCCGAAATACCGGAAATCCAATCCCGCTGTTCTAAAGTCTTCAGAAAATCGGTATCATTGATAATAGCAAATGGAGGGGCGAAAGTTCCAATAAAATTCTTCTTCCCAAAAGCATTCACACTATTCTTAACCCCTACCGCAGAATCATCTTGAGATAATACCGTTGTTGGTATGCGTATCAATTTAACACCTCTATGGGCAATTGCCGCGGCATAACCTGCCATATCAATAACCGCACCGCCGCCAATTACGACTACAAAAGAATGCCGGCAAATAGCGTATTCACTAACCCCCTTTAGAATAGCCTCAACCTGACTCTCATCATTCTTACAGGCCTCACCACCTTGTACCACCATACTTTTTGTATGTACCAAATTCTCCTGATACTGCAAACAATAGGTTTTAATGTTTTTTATTAACTCCGGATGAGCTTCGGCCACACCATCATCAATCACAAAGAGTAACTTTACACGCTCATTTTTATAAGCTTTGATAACATCCCTGAACAAGGTGTTTTTTACACCGAACAAGTTTTCGGTAAAGTGGAGGCCATACTGATATGAAACCTCAAATTTCTGTTCTATTGTTTTAAACATCGAATTTGTTTTGAACGCCAATACAATTGGCCTTAAGTAACGGCAAATAGTTTTGATAAGCCTTTAGAAACCGGCAACAATGCCAATATTATCAATCCATACCACCAATCTGAAAAGACAACAGCGATAGACGAATCCAATAATATAAGCGATATAACTCCTGCCATAACCGCTTTTTTAATATTCTCAGGAGAGTTTACGGAATGGGCTTTGACCAAAGGCCTAAAGACCGTGAACGCAAACACTACTAGAAACAATAACGAAAATATTAAGGCATCCGTATATAAAATAGCTATTGATGCTACGGCCAAAATTACCATGCCATAAAGGACACCTGCCAATACAATATGGTTTTTGTTTTCGCCATGCACCTCCCCCCTACTAATCAGCGTGATAGCAAAGATATAGACGATAGGAATAATAGCCATAAACCAGTAATTGAAATCTCCTAATATGGACATTCCAAGCAAGAGATTTATACCTCTGCACAGCCCCATACTCAATGGACCAAAAAAATCATATTTTTTAGCAATCCCATCATACAAAAGTATAGCCAAAGCGAGAGCAACTGCTACAACACCCGAAATATTGGACACCAAAAAGGCCAACAACACCCCTATAACCAATGCAACCGAACCATACAGAGTTGCAGCGGTTAGCGACACAACCCCACTAGGTATAGGCCGTTCCGGTCGTTCTACTTGATCTAACTTAAAATCAAAAACATCATTAAGAATAACCCCGCCGGCATATAAAAAAACGGACGAAAACACTAGGTACAGTATATGCGTAAACATTTCCGAACCTAAAAAGCCTAATGTAACACCAGCCACAAAAACACCACCAATGGCTACACCAGCCAAAATATCGGCTGCTGCAGTCGGTAAGTTAGCAGGTCTTGCCAATCGCGCATATCCAAGAAATGTGGAATTCATTATGTAATCTGATCAGAATCTATCCTTGGCTCTTGCCCTCTTAACACGCTGTTATCATTAAAAAGTTGAGCTTGATTCACTCCTTTAGGTTTCAGCCAGTGCTCCTCTTTCATTTTACCGTTAGAACCAAAAATGTCCAATGCATTTTGGTAACAGGTTTTTACAACGTCTTCTTTTGCAATACCTCTTTTCAGCATAAGATTTGCTGTTTTTGGTACGGCCAAAGGGTCACTAACACCCCAATCCGCAGAACTATCTACAATAATATTAGTGCTTCCGAATTTACGTACCACCTCAACCATACGTTCATTACCCATTTTTGTTTTTGGGTAGATGGTAAATGCAGCAATAAAACCTTTGTCCAAAACCTCTTTTACGGTTTCTTCGTTATTGTGGTCAATAACTACCTTTGCAGGGTCTAGGCCATGTTCCAGACAAACTTCCATACTTTTAAGCGTACCCGCCTTTTTATCACGATGTGGTGTGTGTACCTGAACCACCATATCCAATTCCTTGGCCATTTCCAGCTGCATACGGAAGTATTTATCCTCTGCCGGAGTTTGATCATCATAACCTATCTCACCTATGGCCACCACATTCTGTTTGTGCAGGTATAGAGGTAAAAGCTCAATAACCTGTTCCGCTAAAGCCTCATTATTTGCTTCTTTGGAATTTAAACCGATGGTACAATAATGCTGAATACCAAACTGACTAGCTCTAAACGGCTCCCAACCTACTAAACTGCTGTAATAATCTTGAAAAGAACCTACCTGAGTCCTTGGCTGTCCCATCCAAAAAGAAGGCTCTATTACCGCAACAACTCCGGCCGCGGCCATCGCTTCATAATCGTCCGTAGTTCTAGATGACATGTGTACATGCGGATCTATTATCATCATTTTATCTTCCATATTAAGCTTTTATATTTTTCCAGGTAATTTCTTTATTCGTTACTTGAGCCTTTAAATTGGGGTGTTGGGCCAATAACTCTTTGGCTTTTGGCTCTTTAGAATTATAACAACACATTGCCGCTACTTTATTTTCAACAAGATTATCACTTGCGAACAAGCGCTCCATATCTTTCAACAAGGTTTCATCTAAAAATGCTGCCACAGGCCGCCAAAACAAAGGCTCTATTTCCCGGGACGCCGCCCACCTTTCATGTGCGTAATCAGATATAATTCGTGTTAAATCCTTATTCGCTCGCTCATCAATACTTAAAATAGCAGATAGGTCCAACTGCATAAAAGCAGCTTTAAGGAACATTTGGTTCCATTGCTGATCATTAAAGTATTTTGCAGGATACGGATTCTGCATGCTTATAGCCTCAAATATGGTAGAAATATTTGTTCGCAAAGCCTCAACTGCAGTCTGCTTATAATTTTCAGCATCGGGTAACAGAATCAGAAATTTTAAGAAGGTTTCTAGTTCTCCAATATCTGCTACTTGAATAAGATTGGCCACTTTGGGAACGAAGAAATTTCCATCTGCCTTCAACACCTTCAATAAAAGATAAATACGGGCTATTTGAAGTGTTGTAGCATTCTGTTTACGTAAATACTCAGTTACTTCATCCGTATCCGAACTTAAATTCAGAATAGTGTCTGAATCTATTTTACTAGCCAACAGGCTATAGGTCATGTACAGATCTTTTGTAGAACTTGAACTAATTATTTGCTCTAGTTTTGAATGCAACCATGAATTTGTATCAGGGTCTAAATTACTGCTCAACAAAGACTGAAGTTCTTGGTCTAATTTGGTTAATTCCATATTCTGTTATTCGGGTTTCTTAACAAGTGGTAACAACCCTGTTTTCTTTCGCCTTTCGGTATTATAAAAAACAACTATCTACAAAACTAATTATTCTTTGGGTAAACATGATATTTAAGATGCTAAATTCAAGTTATAGTTTACAAAGATTCTTGCTAATTTTACGAAAAATTGAATTATGCTAGGTTTAAAGTTGCCAACTGACCCAAGATGGGTAAATATTGTTGAGAAAAATATAGATGAAATTTTGACCGATCATGCGTATTGTGAGCAAAAAGCAGCAAGCACGGCCATATCTTTAATTATTAGTTTTCCGGAATACACGGAGTTGGTGGAAGAAATGATAGCACTTTCCCGAGAGGAAATGGCCCATTTTAAAATGGTCCATGACCGAATTACAGCAAGAGGCCAAAGCTTAGGACGTGACCGAAAAGATGAGTATGTTCTTCAATTAATAAAGTTCTTTCCAAAAGGTGGAAGCCGTACTACCCAATTGGTACATCGTCTTTTGTATGCCGCATTAATTGAAGCCAGAAGTTGTGAACGCTTTAGACTTCTCTCCGAAGAACTTGAAGATAAGGAACTTGCAGATTTCTACCATAAACTTATGGTGAGTGAAGCAGGACATTATACCATGTTCTTAAAGTTTGCTAGACAATATGGTGACCGCGCAGAAGTGGATAAAAAATGGCAGTCCCTATTAGATTTTGAAGCCGAAATAATGAAAAACTTAGGCAGCAAAGAAAGTATTCACGGATAAAATTTCAAGTTTTAGGTAAAATCAAATAATACCTAAAACTTGAAACATAAATTATTCCTTATTCCTTATTCCGTAGTAGGAATATCAGAACCTAATTTATCTAGATAATAATCATACGTAGCAAATTGTGAGCGCAATTTAGGCTTATTATTTATGCGATATGCATTATCCTGTTCTTCATTGAAAACTCTTGCCTTAACATTATCATTCCAAGAGATTTCAAACGTATCTATTAATTCCTCTCTTACATCCTCATCATAAATAGGGCAACCCACCTCTACTCTATTTTCAAGATTACGGGTCATAAAATCTGCAGATGAAATAAACACGCGTGTGTCTCCTGCGTTACAGAAAATAAACATACGTGGATGTTCCAAGAATTTATCTACAATGCTAATCGCTTCAATGTTTTCGCTCATTCCTTCAACACCCGGAATTAAACAGCAAATACCTCGGACAATCAATTGTATTTTAACCCCTGCATTACTGGCCTCATACAATTTATCTATCATCTTGTAAGAGGTGAAGCTATTCATCTTAATTTTGATAAAAGCTTCTTTACCCGCTTTGGCATTTAAAATTTCCTTATCTATCAGCTTTATAAAGAAAGACTTGGTATAATGAGGAGATACAATTAAATGCTTGTATTTATTGATTTTATAGGTAGTCTCAAAAAAGTCAAACACTTTGTTCAACTCCTTTAATATAGGCTCTTTAGCCGTAAACAAGGTGTAATCTGTGTAAATTCTGGCGGTAGACTCATTAAAGTTACCGGTACTAATAAAGCCATAGCGCTTCATAACGCCATTCTCCTCGCGATCGATCATACATATTTTACTATGCACTTTTAAACCAGGTACGCCAAAAATAAGTTTTACACCTTCCGCCTGAAGTTCTTCGGCATATCTAATATTCGCCTGTTCATCAAAACGGGCACGAAGCTCTATTTGTAAAGTTACCTGTTTTCCGTTCTTTACAGCATTAGAAAGACATGCTGCTACTTGTGAATCATTAGCCAAACGATAGACGGTTATTTTAATCGCTTTTACTTTAGGATCAAGAGCTGCTTCTCTTAAAAACTTTAATATATAAGAAAACGTGTGATAGGGCGTATATTGCAAGAAATCTTTCTCTGCTATTTGTTCCAATAAACTCCCCTCAAGGCTTAGCCCTTTTACCGGTAATGGAGCTATCTTGTCATACATTAAATCTTCCCTTCCCAAACTAGGGAAGCCCATATAATCTCTTTTATTGTGATATCTACCTCCTGGTATGACGCTGTCTGCGTCTTCAATACCCATCTTTTCCTTTAAAAAATCCAGTGTGTCCGTTTCTATATTTTTATCATACACAAAACGAACTGGATCACTAATTTTTCTATGCTCTACACTAGAGTATATTTTCTCGATAAAACTCTTACTTAAATCATTATCGATATCAAGTTCGGCATCACGAGTAATCTTAATCATATGTGAGGATATGGACTTGTAATCGAACATAGGGAAAACACTATCCATACAATAGCGAATAATATCATCTAAAATAATGACATAATTTTTATTCCCCTCCTTTGGTAAAACCACAAAACGATCAATACCTTTAGGAATCTCAATTAACGCATAGCGCTTCTCTTTTTTCTCATATGTACTCTTGGTACGATCATCACTCTTCAAGACCATCTTAACTGCCAAATAAGCTGCAGTATCCTTAAGCATTGGAAACTCCGCCAAATCATTTAATATAATAGTCATGAGTTGCGGGCTCACTTTTTGTATGAAATACTTTTTAGCAAATTCACCTTGTTTTTCAGAAAGTTCTGTTTCGTTTAACAAGTAGACATCTTGAGCCTCAAGTTCATTTTCAATATTCTTAAGAATCTCAACACTCTTACGTTGTTGCTCTATTACAAACTTGGTTATCTCTTCGAGCAAATCTTTGGCTTTCTCACCACCAAGTACACTTTTACCTGATTTTCCTGCTTCAAAAATTCGTTTTACCGTAGCATAACGAACCTTAAAAAATTCGTCCAAATTATTTGAAAAAATACCTAAAAAACGAAGGCGCTCAATTAATGGTACATTTTCATCTTCACACTCTTGAAGTACTCTTTCATTAAAACGTAGCCAACTTATTTCTCTATTTATGTACTTCGGTTTTGTCTTTATCATTTATCTTAAGTCTTTCGGGAAAATTGTTTGTTTTGTGGTTCCTTTCTCAACTAAACTCCAGCTATCTACATCAAAAACAAGATGCACCAACCCACTGGTGGAAACGTTGTCAATATAAGTATTTCCCAAAGAATTGGCAACATGCGTAAAAGCATGATTATGACCAAAAATCATTACCGTATCCAAGGAATCATCAAGTGTTGCTATAAAATCAAAAACCGATTCCCCTGAAAAATCGTAGAGGTTGTTCGTTAAATGAACAGATGTTAACGGAACCTGTAATTGTCGTACAAAAATCATACAGGTATGAAGCGCCCTATTTGCAGTACTTGAGAAAACAGCATCTATTCTGTTCCCTTTTGATTTGAATTTGTCCGAGACTAAAAGCGCATCATTAATTCCTCTTTCTTGCAAAGGTCTATCTCGGTCGCTCACCGAATAATCCCAAGAAGATTTACCATGCCTGACCATTATCAACGTTTTCATTTAACCAAGATTTAAAGTTTTAAAAATATTCAAAAAAGCCCTATTGGCACTAAGAGAATGAACTATGGAGCCAAACGCTCCATTTTCCAATCTAAATTATCTATTAAGGAATATCTGATACGATCATGCAACCGGTTTGGTCTACCCTGCCAAAACTCAATAGACTGCGGTTTCACAATATAACCACCCCAATTCTTTGGTCGTAGAATTTCTTTGTTTTCAAATTCCTTTTCAAGAGACTTGAGCTTATCTTCTAGCACTTCTCTAGAAAATATCACGGAACTTTGTTCAGAAACAATAGCACCAAGCTTACTTCCATCAGGACGAGATTCAAAATAACCATCCGACAAATTCTCGGCAATTTTTTCAGCCTTGCCTTTTATAATAATTTGCCTTTCCAAATTAGGCCAAAAGAAAGATACACATACATTGGGATTGGCAGCAATAGCCCTACCTTTTTCACTATGGTAATTTGTGTAAAAGATGAATCCTTCATGAGTAAACTTTTTTAACAATACTACCCTACTTTTAGGAAAACCATCTAACCCAATGGTGGAAACCGTCATTGCATTAGGCTCTTCAACCCCATCAGAAGCTTCGGTTTCATAGAACCACTTCTGAAATAACTCCATTGGGTTGTCTGAAATAGCACCTTCTAGAAGGGCACTTTTTTCGTATGATTTTCGGTAATCTCCTAAATCTTTTTGCATAGTCTTCTTGCTAAAATCCTTTTAACCAAAGTTCAGCAAAAGAATGGTAATGTAAAAGCTGTAAAGGGACTAAAAATCAAAAAACTTACCGTCATCCGCAAGCTCTACATTTGGAAAGACCTCTAAAGCCTCTTCCTTAAAAAGATCTATAGATTTATAACGTGTAGAATAATGACCCAAGATAAGTTGTCCTACATTGGCCGCCTTAGCAATTGCTGCTGCTTCCTTAGCTGTGGAGTGCTTTGTTCTTACTGCTAAATGAACCTCAGATTCTAAGAAGGTAGACTCATGATACAAGGCCGTAGCATTTGTTATTTGTTCTACTATATCTGGTTTGTAAGCCGTATCACTACAATAGGCATAGCTTTTTGGAGTTGGAGGGTCAAAACTTAAATCTGCATTAGGAATTACCGTACCGTTATCCAAAACCACATCTCTCCCATTCTTAATATTTTGAAAATAGGCTTTATCAACCTTATGTTTTGCTACTGCTTCTACATTCAGCTTACGTTCGCCCAGTTTTTCCTTAAACAGAAAACCGTTTGTATATATTCTATGGTTTAAGCGAATGGTCTCTACGGTAATTTTATCGTCTTCAAAAATAACCTCAGGCCCTTTATTGGTCAGTTCATGAAAATACAATTGATAGTTGGTCCATGAATCACCAAGCTTCAACAAAAGGGTTATTGCCTCTTTAATTCCTTTGGGGCCGTAAATATGTAATTCTTTTTCCCTACCCAATAATCTAAAAGTAGATACCAAACCTGACAAACCAAAAAAATGATCACCATGTAAATGGGATATAAAAATATGATTGATACGTGAAAACTTAATTTTATGCTTTCGAAGCTGTACTTGTGTACCCTCACCACAATCAATTAAAAACATATGATTCTTGACTTCCAATACCTGAGAAGTAGGATTGGTAAGCGTTCTTGGTGTTGCTGCATAGCAACCTAAAATATGCAATTTCATGTTTCTAATTCTTAGGAGAATAGTTTAGCGCTTCTTCAACTGTAAACTGCCCTTTAAAACTAAAAGCATAAGGCGACTCGCCATGCTCATTAATATATTTTAGTCTTTCCTTTGCTTCTTCAGGAGTTGGCTCATGCCCTTCTTTTGTATACCAGAGACACATATGCATGTCAGACATGTTATGAAACCACTCTTTCTTTCTCATCATCACCCCAGCATGCTGCGAGGCATAAGTAAAATTGAACAACGCCTCTTTAGACTCCCAAACAGACATGTTAATAATTAAAAAATCATCTTCAAAAACACGTAATGCGGTAGCATTATTTTCATCACCTTTTAACCTCCAAACAAACCCCGTACTTTTATCTGCTATGGCATTTATACGGTCTAAATCTTTGACAAAATCCGCCATTACAGGACTGTCTATAGGGGCTAACATTTTAGCAATGTTTACTTGAGATAGGTGGTGGTTACTCATATTTCTAAATCACGTTCTATTTCTTCCATTTCTATAACATCCTGAGCCTCTTGAATTGTGGGTACAACCATTATGGCATCTGGCACCTCATCATAAGAAACCTTATTGGTCACCAAAACAAACGACTTCTTAGATTTTTTATGCAAGTCGGATATTTGCAAAAACTCAAGAACATCATCTGCCTTTAGCTTTGAAAAGGAAAAAAGGTTTACGACAATATTGTCATTTTTTATTTTTGGATAAGCGTCATTCAAGTTTTTCAAGAAAATAGAAAGCGTCGCATTTTCTTGAGAAACGATAGTTGTAGAACCGTCTGAATCAAAAATCATACTTTTATTATTTTATTTTTGAAGCTAGTAAATAAATTACTGCCATACGAATGGCTACGCCATTTTCTACTTGATTTAATATAATAGACTGCTTTGAATCTGCTACATCGCTCGTAATTTCAACCCCTCGGTTAATGGGTCCGGGATGCATAATTACAATCTCTTTGTCCAAACTATTTAGCAACTTTTTATTGACTCCAAATTGCTGGGTATACTCCCGTGTTGTGGGGAAGTAGCTAATATCCAGTCTTTCATTCTGAATACGTAACATATTAGCTACATCGCACCAGTTCAACGCCTTTCTTAGATCGGTCTCCACTTCTACCCCCAATGATTCTATATGTTTAGGTAATAAAGTCTTTGGTCCACAAACTTTTACATTCGCTCCCTGTAATTTTAAAGCAAAAATGTTCGATAACGCTACACGGGAATGCAAAATATCACCCACAATTACCACATTTTTACCAGCTACATCCCCCAACTTTTCCCTAATAGAATAGGAATCCAACAATGCTTGTGTAGGATGCTCATGAGCTCCATCTCCTGCATTAACAATTGATGCATTAACATGTTTGGACAAAAATATTCCCGCGCCAGGGTTAGGATGGCGCATGACCACCATATCTACCTTCATGGAAAGGATATTGTTAACCGTATCTATTAAGGTCTCTCCTTTTTTTACTGAAGATTGGGCTGCAGAAAAATTAATGACATCTGCGGATAGCCTCTTTTCTGCAAGTTCAAACGATAATTTAGTTCGCGTACTATTTTCAAAGAAGATATTGGCAATTGTAATATCACGCAAGGAAGGAACCTTTTTGATAGAACGATTGATAACTTCCTTAAAATGATCGGCGGTTTCGAAAATGAGCTGAATGTCATTCTCATTTAAATATTTGATCCCTAATAAGTGTTTTACACTCAGTTCCGCCATTGTTATTTATTTATCAAATATATCACGTCTTCACCATCGTTCTCTTTCCAAAGAACCTTGACTTTTTCATTGTTGATTGCATCTACCTGCCTACCTCTGTAATTGGGTTGAATAGGTAGATGTCTACTAAACCGTCTGTCTATAAGCGTCAGCAACTCTATTTCGGAAGGCCTTCCAAAAGATTGTATTGCCGTTAGTGCCGATCGTATACTACGGCCCGTATAGAGCACATCATCTACAAGCACTACTTTTTTATCCTCTATTAAAAAGTCTATTTTAGTTTTGGTCGCTTCCAGAGTTTTATCTCCCCTTCTAAAATCGTCTCGGTAAAAGGTAATGTCTAGAAAACCTAATTTAATTTCTTTTACACCATATTCCTCTTTCAAGATTTTTGTCAACCTATCAGCTACAAAAGTACCTCTTGGCTGAATGCCAATAAGAACGGTATCTTTAAAATCCAGGTGATTTTCGAGGAGTTGACATGCCAAACGGTGAAGTATGATGTTTATTTCCTTTTCAGAAAGAAGTACCTTTTGACTCATACTGCTTTAGTGGTTTAGCTTCACAAAAATAGGGAATTCTACTTAGAAAAAAAGCGCCATCCTAAATGTATATGGTTTTCTTGGGAAGTAATAAAAATTTCATAGGATCAGTGTACTCGCTAAATCGGTCAGTTACAATAAACAACAGGAGCAAACGTTTTTACTTTTCACAAAACTCAAATCTAAAATGGTGAAAAGAATTCAATTATTGAGTGTCTTATTTATTTTAATAATGACATCCTGCTCAGACTCTGAAGAAGCCGTAACGCTATCCTCTGAAAAACAAATTACCAGCTTTGAAATCTCCGGACTTACCACTGAAATACAGGGAACCAACATTCTTATTCACGTTCCTCCTTCTGCTGATTTATCCAGTTCCCTAAGTCCACGGATAGAAGTTTCTACCAAAGCTAATTTCAGCCTTCCTTTTGGCACTATAAATCTAGAAGAACCTGAAAAAATAACAGTTACAGCAGAAGATGGTTCTAGCGTAGAATACACCATAACACCGGTATTCGCAAAAGGAATACAAGAAATCAATGTAATATACACCCAAGAATTAGATGGCGAAACTAAAACAGGGAAGTATGTAGGGAAAATCGATGAAGAGAATAAAACCGTAATCTTTGAAGTTTCAAAAGAATATTTGCTACAAGAAAACGTAATTGTCCAAATTGAAATTATTACAATAGGTGAAGTTGTAACCGAACCGAAGCAAAGTGATTTTATAGACCTTTCCCTTGAATCAATTTCAACTATAATAGATGAGACTAATACTGTTTATACCGTGAGATTTTTAAACATAGGTAAAACTTTAGGACAATTCTATTTAGATATGACAGGGTTTAAAACTGGAGGATCACCATCAAGGCAAGCTCCTGAATCCGATAGAGAAGGCCTACCAACCGGTAATTTAATATACTACACCTTAGAGAACCAAGACTTGAGCAATATAAGTGTAAGTACAAGTTTTTTTCCGATGGGTGCTACTATTAGCCCCAGTATAGATGAATCTATAGATTTCACAAACGATGTAACCTTCACAGTTACATCTGAATCAGGAGCAACCGATGAGTTTACTGTACGTGTTGTAAAAAAGAAAATATTCTTTAGTGGAGAAATTCTTGGAAACTCATCAACCATAGATAACGATGCTTTTAATCGCTACTTTTCTAACAGCAAAATAAGTAAGCTCTACTTAGTAAATTACGATACCAATCGCAGAATTGCTTGTAATATCAATTCAGATAACTTTGAACCAGGTGTTTCTACATATATAACATATCAGATAACTGACGAAGTTGAAGATGGAGAAAGATTCGTTCTTGAAGTAGAATTAGAAAATGGAGAGGTGGTGACCACCAACGAAAGAGTTGTTATTAATAAAAAATAACATTCATAATCAGATTGTAAACCAAAAAAAATCCTCATAACCAAAAGGCTATGGGGATTTTTAAGTTTATAATAGATGATTAGACTTAACCCTTACCTTCCATTTTATCTTTCAACGCTTGCAACGCTTCGTTAGCATCACCTAATGTAGGTTTAGCCTCGTCTGCAGATGCAGCAGCTTTCTTCTGTGCTGCTTTAACGTTACGCTGCTCTTCCTCACGGAAAATAGCAGTGTGACTTGCAACAACACGTTTGAAATCTTTATTGAATTCAATGATCTTAAATTCGGCTTCGTCTCCTTTACCTAATTTCTTACCATCTTCTTTCTCTAAATGACGTTGCGGAATGAAAGCAGTGATATCTTCGTTAAAGTCTATTGTGGCACCTTTATCAACGATATCGGTAATAGTAGCTTTATGAACGGTATCTACAGCAAATTCAGCTTCATACTTATCCCAAGGATTCTCAGTAGTCTGTTTGTGACCTAAGCTAAGCTTACGACCTTCAACATCCAACTCTAACACTTCAACTTCCATTTTGTCTCCTACGGAAACAAACTCAGATGGGTGCTTGATTTTCTTAGTCCAAGAAAGATCAGAGATATAGATAAGACCATCAATACCTTCTTCCATCTCAACAAAGACACCGAAGTTGGTAAAGTTTCTTACGATACCTGAATGCTTAGAAGCAACTGGGTATTTAGTAGTAATATCTGTCCATGGGTCTGGAGTCAATTGCTTGATACCAAGAGACATTTTACGATCTTCACGATCCAATGTCAACACAACAGCTTCTACTTCATCACCAACTTTCACGAAATCCTGAGCTGAACGCAAGTGCGTAGACCAAGACATTTCAGAAACGTGGATCAACCCTTCAACACCTTCAACAACTTCGATAAATGCACCGTAATCAGCGATTACAACTACCTTACCTTTTACTTTGTCTCCAATTTTGATTTCGTCGCTCAAAGCATCCCAAGGATGTTTCTCCAATTGCTTCATACCCAACTGGATTCTAGATTTGTTTTCATCAAAATCAAGTATAACAACGTTGATTTTCTGATCCAATTCTACAACCTCGTTCGGATGGTTGATACGGCTCCAAGAAAGATCCGTAATGTGTACTAAACCATCAACACCACCAAGATCAACAAACACACCGTAAGAAGTAATGTTTTTCACAACACCTTCTAACACCTGTCCTTTTTCTAATTGGCTGATGATTTCTTTTTTCTGCTCTTCGATATCTGCTTCGATCAACGCTTTGTGAGATACTACAACGTTTTTGAATTCATGGTTAATTTTAACCACTTTGAATTCCATTGTTTTACCAACATACTGATCGTAATCACGAATAGGCTTCACATCAATTTGAGAACCTGGCAAGAAAGCTTCGATGCCAAAAACATCTACAATCATACCACCTTTAGTTCTACACTTAACGAAACCACTAACAATTTCTTCTTTATCATGGGCCGCATTTACACGATCCCAAGCCATAATGGTTCTAGCCTTTCTGTGAGAAAGAACCAATTGACCACTCTTATCTTCACGGATATCAATAAGAACTTCAACCTTATCACCTACTTTTAAGTTAGGGTTGTAACGGAATTCGTTCAAAGAAATAACACCTTCAGATTTAGCATTGATGTCTATGATCGCCTCACGGTCGGTCAAATAAACTACCTTACCTTCTACTACCTCTTCATCGGCAGTATCTACGAAATTTTCAGCTACTAATTTTTCGAATTCCTCTAATTTAGAGTCATCTACTCTTTCAATACCTTCTTCGTACTTCTCCCAATTAAAGTTTTCCAAAAATTCTTTTGGATCTTGCTTAGGAGCTTGTTCTTTTACTTCTTGTTTTACCTCGGCAGCAGTTTCTTCTACCTGAGCTGTTGTTTTTTCTTCAGCCATTGCTGATCTTAAATTTGTATTCTACGATGTTACAAGAGTTAAACAATGACCGTAGAAGTAGTTATATGTAAAAATTTATCTTTCCTTTTCGCTCTTGATGAATTTGTAAAAAAGGAGTGCAAAAATACATCTTTTTTGCCAGTTTTCCAACCTTCTTACAATTGCAATCTTTTTAATCCCTTTTTTTACTCCATTTTATACGTAACACAGTGGTTTTATCGTTATCTTGGGGTCAAGAATATTAACCATTAAAAAGTATAAGTATGAGCGTTAAAGCAAAATATCAAGAAGTTTTAAATCTTGGTGAACAATTGGGTATAAAAAACGGAGACGTTTCCGAAGAAAACGGTGTGCTAAAAATTAAAGGTGAAGCCGGAACCCCATATGAAAAAAACTTGCTTTGGGATAAAATTAAGCAGTTAGGTGGCGAAAGCCCTTCTGACGTTAAAGCGAATATTACCGTTACAGATTCTTCAATCTATCATAGACACACCGTGAAAAGTGGCGAGTCCCTTAGCAAGATTGCCAAAGAATATTATGGTGACCCTATGAAATACAAGCAAATTTTTGCTGCTAACACTGGAATATTAAGTAACCCAGATGTCATTCAGCCGGATCAGGTTTTGGTTATTCCAAATTTATAAGGAATTCTAGATTCAGATAGAAATAAAAAACCTGCAAGATTAAAATCTTGCAGGTTTTTATTTATTTATGTGTCCCGTCCTGAAATAGTGCTGCTTT
Source organism: Zobellia roscoffensis (assembly GCF_015330165.1). Classification (NCBI taxonomy): domain Bacteria; kingdom Pseudomonadati; phylum Bacteroidota; class Flavobacteriia; order Flavobacteriales; family Flavobacteriaceae; genus Zobellia; species Zobellia roscoffensis. The sequence continues at coordinate 2,903,064 of NZ_JADDXT010000002.1, read as the reverse complement.
ATATAACTAACTTATCTAATCTAGGACGCTATACTTAATAGTAATTTACTAAGGTGGTTACAATTATCATGAATAAACATTAACAATGCGGGAAGAAAATTTTAAAGACAGACCCCTCACCTAACTTACTTTCTGCCTCAATTTTACCATTCATCATATCCATTTGATACTTTGCTAGATAAAGGCCCATTCCTCTTGAATCTTGATCATTACCAAGAGATGAACCTATTTGAAATAGTTTTTCCCCCTTTTTCTCTAAATCCATACCAATACCATTATCTTCAATAAACAACACTGTATATTCTTTTGTTATTTCTGTAGAAATAGATATGACTAAAGGTTTATTTAGTTTTCTGAATTTTATTGCATTGGAAATACAATTGGTCATTAAATTCTCTAAAAACATAGGATATGCCTTGATTTTCTGAGAATCAGAAATTTCATTGAATATTTTAGTTTTAGATTCTTTGAGCTCACCCGATAAATTTTGTTCTGCCTTAAAAATAAAGTCATTGATAATTAAACGTTCTTTTTTGGTTTTCACTTCTTTACGAATACCTACCATTTCTCTAAGATTATTGATATTTGCAGACAAATTTTCTGTGCTATATTTTAAAACTTCCAAAGCTTGTGATTTTTCACTCTCATTAGTGATATTTCCGAAGTAATCAAGCATTAGACCATAATTAATAGCTTGCCCTTTAAGATTATGGCAGATGACATGTGTAAAATTTACTAATTTCTCAACACGTAAATCATTGTTTTGGATGGCTTTTTTTAAGTTAGAAGTTTCAGAAAGTTGCCCCGTAATATCATCGAATAAACATAAAAATTGAGTTTTGTCATTAAGCAATCTTGCTTTTAAACCAAACGTCTTTCTTTTCCCATTTGTGTCTAAAATAGATAATTTAGTACTACATAAATCCGTTTTATTAGATGCAGGGCCTGATGAACCTATTTTCAGAATGCTTTTTTGCAAGGTTTTGAGATTTTTTTTAATTGCTAAACGTAGACTCTCAATGCCAATTGCCTCATTAAGTTCCACGTTGGTATCTAAAATATCTCCAGTTGAGAACTCAATTACAGCCATAGCACCAGGAGCATTGATAAAACAAGATGCCAAATGCTCCGTTTCTAAGTCCTTCAACTCAATTATGTTTTCTAAATCTCTGCTTAATATTTGAACGGTCCCAACAATTCTTTTACATTTTCCGTTTTTAAATTTAGGCCGCCCTATAGTCTTTACAACATTGCTATTGCCTCCTAGAACAATAGGAAGGCTTACCTCCCAAGGTCTGCCCTTTTCAATAGCGTTGTAAAGTGAATTTTTAATAATATCTTCAGTGTCTTTTTGACCACAAAAACCTATTAGATTTTTAATAGATATTTTAGAATCTTCCTTTATTTTAAATATTTTCTTGGTTATATCAGATAAAGTAAGCTGTTCATTTTCTACATCATATTCCCAACTTCCAATTTTTGCTATTTCACCTTTTTCAGTTAACCGTTTTTTTGCTTTTAAAAGATTAAATTCTAGCTCTTTAATTATAGTAATGTCTTCCACGGATAACATTACACCTACAACGTTTAATGAACTATTTTTCCAAGCACTAAGATGCCAAACTATCTTCTTTATACTACCATCTAAGAGATTAATTTCATCACGTACCTGAATTTCTTTTAAACCTTCAACAGCAATATTTAATTGAACTTGCATATCTTCCGAAATATTTGGAAAAATCTCAAAAATCGATTTACCAATTATCTCTGAATCTTGAAAAAAGAGTTTTCGTTTCCACTGATCAGATACACCTACCAAATTAAAATCCTTATCTAACAAAGCTGTAATTGACGGTAATTGCTTTAACCAAAAATAGTTATCAATTTGCGGATTTGAATCGGATAAAGTAGATTTTGAAATGGCCATGAGTAGGTTTTTAAATTACATATGTAGTAAATTTCAACGTAATATTGTAGCTAAAAACTATTTTGTTGCCTAGGTTCCAAATCCTGTTGTGAAAAATCTTTTTTTTGTGGTTTGCTAAATTTTAATTGACCGTTCATCGGTTTTTTTTTCAATAATATTTTCTATTACTTTTAAAATCGACTCTTTTGTTAATGGCTTAAGCAGCACATGTTCTATGAGTGGAATCGCATCTGCCCTTTCTTTATCTGCCGGACTAAGCGAGGTGGAAAGTAGAATAATCGTTGTTTTTATTTTAGAGTCATTTTTTAGCTTACTAAATTTATCCAAAAACACCCAAGCGTTCATAACAGGCATATTAATATCAACCAAAATAAGCTCAGGTTGCTCAATCCCTTCTTGACTTAAATATTTTAATGCATTCGTTCCACTTCTAAATTCCAGGACTAAGTCGGCAACATTGGATTTTTCAATTATTTTCTTATGAAAAAAATTAGTGGATAAATTATCGTCTAACAATAAAATTGATTTTAACTTCTTGTCCATAGGGGTAAGGTTTAGTTAATTAGTATAATTTTTTAAGTGTAAAACAAAATTCCGTGCCTGATTTAGAACTTTTATCTATCCATATTTCTCCTTGATGCAATTCAACTATTTTCTTACACTGTGCAAGTCCAATACCAGTACCCGCATAACTATCATCATTATTTAAGCGCTGAAAAATATTGAATACCCGTTCTTGATCGCTTTTAGAAATACCTATACCGTTGTCTCTTATCGTAAACTTCCAATACACATCTAAATCTTCTGCTGCTATATCTATTTGGGGAGAATGACCTTTTCTTTTAAATTTAATGGCATTTGATACAAGGTTTAAGAAAAGTGAATACAATTCAGTTCTATATCCATTTATTTTAGGAAGATTATTACACGTAATTCTAGCTTCGGTTTCTGTAATTCGCTTCTTTAAGTCTATTTTTAAGTCTTTTATAAAAGTATTGCAATCTACCAGGCTCATTTCCGGGTTTTTTCCAATTTTTGAATAGCTTAAAACACTTTTAACTAAACTTCTCATTCTAGCCGAAGCCTCAATTATAAATTGAATATAACTTTGAGCGTTATCATCAAGTTCGGACACATACTCTTCGTCCAAGAGACCTACAAAAGATGTAATTGTATTGAGCGGTTCCTGTAAATCATGACTTGCAACATAGGCGAATTGCTCTAATTCTCTATTACTGCGGTACAATTCTAATTCAATAGTCTTTAACGGTGTTATATCTACATGGCTCCCAACAATCCTTATAGGTTTTATTTCATCATCCCATTCAATGATTTTAGCATTACAATGAACCCATACAATGCTACCATTTTTGTGGTAAAAACGGGCTTGGTAGATAAATGGTTTTTCTCCTTTAGAAGCTTTATGTTCAATAAACAAATTTTGAACAAAACCTAGATCATCCGGGTGTATTATTTTCTTCCATGATTCTGTAGTATTTGCTATCTCATGGTCTTTATACCCAAACATAGCCTTGTAACTAGGACTAAGGTACTCAGTACCTTCTTGAATTTTAGCATCCCAAAAACCAGCCGTAGTCCCTTCCAATAATTGTTCAAACGCCCTGTTTTTATCTTGATATTTCTTTTCCGCCAATGCTAAGTCAGATACATCTCTAAAAGAACAAATAGAATATAATTCTTCTCCATTTTCATTATACAACATTTGCGCATTTGCACTTATATTAATTTCAGTTCCATCCTTTTTAGTAAATTTCCGTATTGCATTGGTTAATTTACCCGTTTCTTTAAACTGTTTAAACCTTTCCTTGCCATCTACCTGTTCATCTTTGGAATACAAGTCCATAAAGGACAAACCTATTAATTCTGACGCATCTTCATACCCTAAATCCTTAACCATTCGCAGATTACAATTTAGTAAAATTCCCTTTCGGTCAAATGACGCGAACATGTCCGGGGCATTATCATAGAGTAGTTTAAATTCTTCTCTACTCTTTTTAATCAAAGCTTCTGATTTCTTTAATTCATCAATATCAACAAAACTCAAAACAGCACCATTGATCCTATTATCATTGTTAAAATAAGGAGTAATGCGTTTTAAAAACCACTTACCATTATGCGACTGAAGCTCTCTAGACAACATCTTACCCGTATTCAGAACTTGTTGAACCCTTTCAAGCGTACCTGAACCCGTTCCAAAACTATTTGCAAAATGACTTATTGGCCTACCAATATCTGTAGGACGTAGATTAAAATGATCACTTACTGAAGGGGTAAACTTTCTAATAAGCATATCAGTATCTAGAAAGACAGTACCTATGTCAGTACTTTTAAAAAGATTATCCATATCACTGTTCATTGATGTGAGATCCTCATTCTTCTGCTGTACTTCTGCATTTACCGTATGTAACTCCTCGTTAACACTCTGTAACTCTTCATTGGTACTTTGTAATTCCTCGTTGGCCGCCAAAAGTTCCTCGTTAGTTGCCTGTAATTCTTCATTACTAGTCTCTACCTGTTCAACAACGTTATTTAAACTTTCACGAGATTCCCTTAACTCCCCTTCTAGCTGAACAATTCGCATTTCAGTGGCTTCAGCATGACTGGTATAAGTAACCAATTTAGCAGTACCTAACTGCTCTTTATTAGGAATAAAAAGCAGTAAACATCCTTTTGAACGATTAATGTTGTTCATCTCAAAAGGGTTCACCAAAAGATCAAAGGGTATACCTTTCACCCTTCCTCTTGGGGTGATTGACTTATGTAATACTTTTTCGTTTTTATCAAAAGCTTTTCGAACGGCCGCTGCCAATGAAATAGAAACACTAGGAGGCAACATTTTAAGAAGATTGATACTAAAACCTCTTTCAGGTAAATCTACGAACTTTCTGAACTCTCCTATAGCGTGTAAAATATTATAGGTTTCGTCAATATATACGCCTGCTAAACCTAATTCTTCCGCAACAGTATCGTTCATTACATCAGCCATTTTGATCTCGGTACGCGATTTACTACTTGCCAAATTATTAAAAGAAGCTATTTTTTGAGCATCGGGATAATTCAATGGTTCCAGTCCTCTAGCCTTAGCACGCTTTATATTTTCATAAATTTTACACTTACGGTCAATCTCATTTAAAACACTAGAATAGTCTCCTAGAGATTCACTACTACCTAAAACTAAAATTCCTTTTAGGTTAAGTGAATAATGTAGTAAACCTATTATTTTTCGTTGTGCAGGCAGCTGCATGTAAATAAGTAAATTTCGACATAAAGTAAGGTCCATCTTATTAAAAGGCGGATCCTTTAGTATATTATGCTGACTAAAATCACCATTTTTCTTAGACTATCACTAACCTGATAATCATCACCTCTTTGTACAAAAAACTTTCTTAATCGAAGTGGGGAAACATTAGCTACAATACTTTCCGGATATATTCCCTTACTCCCAATATCAAGGTGATTGGCAGCTAAATCAGTAGCGAAAATTTTTATTTGAATTTTTTTATCCTGCCTTTTTACCTCCTCAGAGATTAACATTGCAATACTATAGGCTTCTTCTCCTGAACTGGAACCAACACACCAAACTTTAAATACTTCGTTTTCCTTTTTTTCTGCCACCAATTGAGTAATGATACGAGACTCTAGTTTTTCCCACATGTATAAATCGCGAAAAAAATTGGTTACCCCTATCAGAAACTCACGTGCTAAAATGTCAGATTCAACTCTATTATCTCTAATAAATTCTAAATACTCTCTTTGGTTATGTAATTTATTAACGCTAATTCTACGTGCAATACGACGTACCAATGTAGGACGTTTGTATTGTTCAAAATCTATAGTTGTTTCCTTTCTTAATACTTTAAGAATATTTAGAATTGTATCTTCATCTTCTTCTATTTGCTCAACTGAATCATGACTTGTTGTAGGGTGCTCTATATAATTCAACAGCTCCCCTGCCATTGATTCCACGGGTAAAGTGTAATCCACAAGCCCAGTATTTATAGCACTTCTTGGCATGCCATCAAACTTTGCCTGTTCTGGGTCCTGAACCATAACCATACCCCCGAATTCTTTGATTTCTCGGGCGCCACTTGTTCCATCACTACCAGTACCACTAAGTACTAAACAAATCGATTTTTCTTTATATTCTTGCGCAATAGACCTAAAGAAGATATCTATTGGCAGATTTAAATCATGCCCTTTGGGTTTATTTACTAGGTGTAACTTACCCTGAATAACGGTCATGTTTTTTTTAGGCGGAATCAAGTATACACTACCTTTTTCAATAACCATGTTATTTTTAACCTCTTGAATTGGTAAAATGGTATTCTTAGCAAGTAACTCAGCCATTAAGGACTTATAATCAGGACTCAAATGTTGAACAATAACAAAGCTATGCTGACAATCATGAGGTACATGATTAAAAAACTCTTTTAATGCCTCTAACCCCCCTGCACTTGCACCTATAGCAATAACTCTGCTTTCATAATCCTGCTGCTCAATTTCACTATCAACCACTTCGGCTGTTTTGACCTTACTCATTTGGGGAAGTTTATAACTAAATTAATATGTGCATACTGCCTACTCTTCCTTTAATTAAGACATACTCTTTTTTAAGTAAGACCAAATTTTATAAAAATCATGACATACTTATCATTTGTTTGAAAAAAGTAATACTAAAGTTAGGAAAAATATTACAAATAATATGAAGGAAAAATATAAAATAATTGAATACTACAGATAACATCTGTTATGAAAGCATATACTATTGATTCATATAAGATTACATATAATGCTCCTCTAATAAATTGATGGTAATATCTATAATTAGGCCAAAAGCTATTTTAAGGTAATGCCAGTAAACTTTATAAATAGAAAAATAGGCGAGCTTTAAAAGCACCCTAGTTCTGCGAAATTTTCAAAAGTTATTACTTTATAACTACCTATTAAGTAAGGGATTGAAAATCTAAAATGTTGAAGTAGTAAGTAAGTTGTATTTGATTACCATAGGTAACCTGCAATCAGAAATAAACCACTATTAACAATAGTGGTTTATTTTACCTTTTCAATACAGCGATCTGCAATGCTCAACAGCCTTTCAAACTGCTCTTTAAGCCCCATATCACTATTATCAAACTCAATTGAATCTGGGGCCTTTCTAAGTGGAGAAAACTCACGGTGCGAATCTATAAAATCACGGTTTTGCACATTTTCTAGAACATCTTCATAAGAGACTTCTTCTCCCCTATCTAACAACTCTTTATATCTTCTTGTTGCTCTTGCTTTTGGAGAAGCGGTCATAAATACTTTAAGCTCGGCATCAGGAAAAACTACTGTACCAATATCTCTACCGTCCATAACAATACCCTTTTCTTTACCCATTGCCTTTTGCATCTCGACTAGCTTGTAGCGCACCTGCTCAATTTCTGCAACTCTACTTACACGTTTAGACACTTCCATTGTCCGTATCTCTTTCTCTACATTCTCATCATTCAGATACATTTCGGAAAAACCAAGCTCGGCATTGGGCACAAAACGCAATTTAATCTTAGGCAAAACTTTGACCAAATCTTCTAACCTTTCTTCTCCGTTTCCAATAAAATTATTACGCATAGCAAACAATGTTATAGCACGGTACATAGCACCTGTGTCTACATAAACATAGCCCAACTCTTTGGCCAATTGTTTGGCCAAAGTACTTTTTCCCGTTGAGGAAAATCCATCTATCGCAATTGTAATCTTAGACATTAGAGTTTTTTAGCGTTCTTAACTTTTTGCCCCGTAATGGCTATATCTACCACCTCGTGCATGTCTGTAACATAATGAAATTTAAGACCCTTAAGATACTCTTTTTTTATCTCTAAGATATCTCTTTCATTGTCTTTGCAAAGAATTAATTCTTTAATCCGAGCTCTTTTGGCCGCAAGAATTTTTTCTTTAATTCCACCAACCGGCAATACTTTACCTCTTAGCGTTATTTCACCTGTCATTGCTAAACTCTTCTTCACTTTCTTTTGGGTGAATAAAGAAACTAATGACGTTAACATGGTAATACCCGCACTAGGTCCGTCTTTAGGAGTAGCACCTTCAGGCACGTGTATATGAACGTTATATTTATCAAATACTTCAGGATTTATATCAAATCGTTCTGCATTAGACTTAATATACTCCATGGCAATAGTAGCTGATTCTTTCATTACTTTACCAAGGTTTCCTGTAATATTCAATGAACCTTTTCCTTTGGACAAAATAGATTCTATAAAAAGAATATCACCACCAACGCTTGTCCATGCAAGCCCCGTAACAACTCCAGCAACATCGTTATTCTCGTATTTATCCCTTTCTAACCTTGCAGGTCCTAAAACCTTTTCTACCACCTCATTCGTAACCTTAACAATGTACTCTTCTTCGGTTGCAATATTCTTTGCCGCATAACGCACCATTTTTGCTATCTGCTTTTCTAGAGAGCGTACTCCGGATTCACGGGTGTAGCCTTCAACGATTTTCTCTAATTGAGGTTTTCCAATTGTCAAATCTTTTGAGGTAAGACCATGCTCCTTTAATTGCTTGGGCAACAAGTGTCGTTTCGCAATCTCTACTTTCTCTTCAATAGTATAGCCCGTAACATTAATGATTTCCATACGATCACGAAGCGCTGGCTGAATTGTACTTAGATTATTGGCCGTTGCAATAAACATCACCTTAGAAAGGTCATACCCCATCTCTAAGAAATTATCATAAAATTCACTGTTCTGCTCAGGGTCTAAAACTTCCAGCATCGCAGAAGAAGGATCTCCTTGGCTACTACTAGATAATTTATCTATTTCATCAAGGATGAAAACAGGATTTGATTTTCCTGCCTTTTTAAGACTTTGAACGATTCTACCCGGCATAGCACCTATATAGGTTTTTCGATGCCCACGTATTTCTGCTTCATCTCTTAAACCTCCTAAAGAAATTCTCACATATTCTCTTCCTAGCGCCTCAGCAACAGATTTTCCCAAAGAAGTTTTACCAACTCCCGGAGGTCCATAAAGACATAAAATAGGCGATTTCATATCGTTTCTTAACTTCAGGACTGCCAAATACTCAATAATACGGCGCTTCACATCCTCAAGTCCGTAATGGTCTCTATCTAGAATTTTTTGAGCGCGTTTTAAATCAAACTTATCTTTTGAAAATTCGTTCCATGGCAAATCTAGAAAAAGGTCTAAATAATTTCTCTGGATGGAATACTCCGCCACTTGCGGATTCATACGCTGCATTTTAGCCAATTCCTTGTCAAAATGTTCTTTTACCTTGTCATCCCATTTTTTCTTTTTAGCCTTCTTGCGCATTTCAAAAATCTCATCATCATGAGAAACGCCACCCAATTCCTCCTGAATGGTTTTCATTTGCTGATGCAAGAAATATTCGCGCTGCTGTTGGTCCATATCATTACGAACCTTGGACTGTATATCATTCTTTAACTCCAGTTTCTGAAGCTCTAGATTCATATGCTTTAAAGTAGCAAGGGCACGTTCTTGTAGATTGTTAATCTCTAACAACTCTTGCTTCTCAGTAACCCCAAGGTTAAGATTAGATGAAACAAAATTGATTAAGAACGAGTTGCTCTGAATATTCTTAATTGCAAAGGAAGCCTCACTTGGTATATTCGGGTTATCACGTATAATTTTTAGCGCCAAGTCTTTTATCGACTCAATAATCGCCAAAAATTCTGGTTCTGCTTGATCCGGCCTTTGCTCGTTTGTATCTCTAACGGTCGCGGTCATGTAAGGTTCTTCCGTAAGCATTTCTGCTACCTCAAAACGCTTCTTACCCTGAAGAATTACTGTTGTATTTCCATCAGGCATTTTTAATACACGTAAAATACGCGCAACAGTACCTAGTACATTTATATCATTTACCGTTGGGTTTTCGGTTTCTTTGTCTTTTTGAGAAACAACACCAATTACTTTAGACCCATTATTTGCATCTTTTATTAAATTGATGGACGAATCTCTACCGGCTGTAATCGGAATTACCACGCCAGGAAACAAAACGGTATTACGTAAAGGAAGTATTGGTAGTGTCTCAGGCAGGGCCTCGTTATTCATTTCCTCCTCATCTTCTGCGGTCAAAAGAGGTATAAGCTCAGCATCCTCATCGATGGACTGTAGCGACATATTGTCAAAATTCGTGAATTTAGAATCTCCCATAGTATCAATTGCGGTCATTCTGTCATTTTAATGACAAAACCCTTAGTTATCTATTAACATCATATTCATCTAAAGTGCTAGTATCAGTACAGCATACAAGTGTAGCACCTTTTCTATCGGTGCTGTATTGGCAATTCTTATGCCACACCACATTCCTATCTTTAAAAAGTTACTCAACCTCTAGAATCATAAATTTTCTTCTTTGAAATTAATGATTCTCATTAATCAAAATAAACCGCCAATAAAACAATAGAGCCCCTAAAAAGGGGCTCTATTGTTTTATAATTTAGTTTTAAATCACTTTTTTAAAAACTGTTTTGTGTGTGTTTTTCCATTTCTCAACGTTACATTCAATTGATATACTCCTTTTACAAGTCTTGAAACATCGAATGATTGCATGTTATAACCCGTATTTAGTTCTTTGTTTTTTAAGTTCAAGACGAGCCTACCCTCCATGTCATATATCAAGATTTTAGAAACCATCTCCATCGAAACACCCATAATCTTTAATTTAGATGACACTGGGTTCGGAGCCAAAACAATACCATCTTCATTCCCATAATCCGGTAAAATGTTGGAAGAATCTATATAAGCTTTTAAAGAAGTAGTGTTTGCTTGCAATTTACATGACATAACTTCTACTTCAGATAAATGAAGTATTCCATTACCCGATAACTGTATACGAATATACCTGCCTTCTACTATCACCTTTAAAGTTTCCTTGAGGCTAGCACTTCCCTCAAAATAATATTGAAAAACAGTCTCATCTTCTATTAAAGACTCTAAAGTAGCGTCAGATTCATATTGCGTCTTGGATATTAAAATATAAAAATTATTTAAGCGATCCTCCAAACCACTTGCACGATTATAAATACGTAATTCTTCAATTTCCCTTTCAACCCCTAAATCTAATTGCCACCAAGGATTACTCTCATTTGTTGTATGTTGAAGATCTCCAGACCATGGAGATATTCCTTGAGTATTTCCATCAATAGCAGCTGAAGCATGTCCATTACCATACGTACTAGATTGTATAGCTCTTCCGTTTATAGCTATATTAGATATAGCACACCCAGAATCGCTTAAAAGATTGACCTCTACCTCTATAGTTTTTGACCGAAAACACCCCTCACCACTATTGTGTGAATAAGTTATTGAATACACTCCAGGACCGACAGAAGGGTCAAAAATACCATCTGTAGTTGCTCCTGACCAGGTACCACCGTCAATACTAGCTACTAAAGTTTGTATCTCATCTGTATTTGCAAAAGGTCCTATATTTTCTATAACTATTTCTGGATTATCAGCACATTGCGAAGTATCCAATATACAGCCCATTACCTCTACTTCTGACATATGTAAAATTCCAAAAGAAGAAAGTTGAATACGCAAATACTGCCCTTCTGCATCAAATTTTAAATTTTCCTGAAGACCCGCTTCATCATTAAAATAGTACTCATAAATAGAATCATCTTGCCTTAATGACTCCAGTGTAACTTCAGGCGTGAAAGGTATGTTTGATACAAAAACATAAAAATTATTTAATCTACCTTCAAGTCCATTTGTACGATTATAAATACGCAATTCTTCTATAACCGCATTAACTCCCAAATCTAGTTCCCACCAAGGATTATTCTCATTCAGGGTATGTTGAAGGCTACCGGACCAAGGAGAAGTACCTTCCGTATTACCATCTATAGCAACTGAAGCTACTCCATTACCGTATGTACTAGACTGAGTAGCCAAGCCATTAAGGGCTATATTTGACAGTACGCATCCTCTACTCCCTAATGTATTCACCCTAATATCCGCCGTTTCAGTTTGTATACACCCCTTTCCATTATCGTAAGTATAGGTAACTGAATAAATACCTTCACCAACACTTGGGTCAAAAGTCCCATCTGTGCTCATCCCTGACCAAGTTCCGCCAGCAGGCATTGCTTTAAGGGTTTGGATTCCATCCGTATCCAAGTACGGTCCACTTGCTATGATATTTGGAGGGTCTATACCCGTACAAGAACTGTTAACCATTATATCTCGGGTATATGATTGAACACAACCATTCCCATTATCAGAAGTATAGGTAACTGAATACTTACCAGGACCTTTACTTGGGTCAAATGTTCCATCAGTACTTGCTCCGGACCAAACTCCTCCTAAAGGGGTTGCCTCCAGTGTTTGAATTGAATCATAAGCTATAAAAGGACCTGAAGGAAGTATAATTGGAGGAAGAACACCTTCACATTTTGAACTACCCAAAAAGCACCCCTGTACCTCAACTTCTACTAAATTTAGAATTCCACTATTCGATAGTTGAATGCGAATATATCTGCCGTCTGTATTTAAAGAGATTACCTCTTTCAAACCAGCTTCTCCTTCAAAATAGTATTCTTCTATATTTCCATTACTCTTTAGACTTTCTAATGTCGCTCTTGAAGAGAATGGCCTTTTTGACACAAAAACGTAGAAATTATTCAGTCTGGATTCTAATCCACCTCCTCTATTAAAAATTTTAATTTCTTCAATTATATAATCCGACCCCAAATCTAACTCCCACCATGCTGAATCTTCATTTGCTGTATGCTGAACATTTGGCACCCATGGAGAATTCCCTGCCGTTATTCCATCAATAGCTACAAGTGCTTTACCATTTCCATATGTACTAGATTGAACTGCTGTTCCTCCCAATGCTACGTTAGAAAAAGTACATCCGCCATCTACCACAATATTAGTTCTTGCAGTAAATGCCCCATCATCAGTTGTAGCTGTTATCATAGCAGTTCCTGTAGATATAGCTGTAACTTGACCATTTAAGTTTACAGTTGCAACAGATGGATTATTGGTTGACCATGTAACCAGAGTATTCTCCGCATTTCCGGGCACTACTGTTGCTATAAGTTCTTGCTCATCACCAATATCTAGTTCAACAGCTTCTTCTGACAGCACCACTCCTGAAGTTAGAACTATAGGCATACCAACCAAAACTGACTCTGCTACTGAAGGAACTCCATCAACATTTAAAGCAAACAACATGTAATAGCCAGGAGGTAAAATATTTCTATCAGGAATATTTAAAGTATAATTTCCATCACCACTAAAACTGACAGGTATTCTTCTCTGCTCATTATTTGTACTATGGGTAGAAGATGACATTCTAATTAGGCTAAACTTTGCTATTCCTTCACTTCCCGAAACTTGAATTACACTATTATAATCTGCAGATTCTGGAGCATCTATTGTGGGCCTATCTGCTAAATCACCATTAGCATCAAATAAATAAGGAGGAGTGAATATCTCTGCGTCCAAGTGATTCGAGCAACTATTACATAATCCTCCACCTCCAACAAACACCCTTCCGTCAGCTTGCAAAATTGCAACACTATGATAGGTACGTGGCACATGCATACCGGCTAAGGTTCTCCAACCGTTTGTTTCAGGATTAAAGATTTCAGCATCTAATCTTGCACCATCATCGGTAAAAACCCGGGCCGTACTAAGCCCACCAGTAACCAAAACTTCTCCATTGGGTAGTACCACACTATTTTGCATGGTTCTACTAAAAGACAAATTATTTATGGTTGGTGTAACCGTAACATTATTCTCGTCATTAATATCTATTACAAAAGAGTTATCTTTTGCAGCATCCCCACTTGCATAAGAGGTAGCCCCTCCTGTTTTTAGTAATTTTCCTACGTCAAACATTACCGTATTCCCTTTCATAGAATAGGTGTCATTCAATCTTTTTCCTGCATCTGTAAAGGACCCTTCGCCATTTACATCGATCCAATGCATGTCTTCACCAGGGCCTGCATGAAAAATTTTCCCATTTGGCGCTGCCCACAACCAAGAGTGGTTATCTGCTCTGTATACCCCTTCTTTTTCAAAAGCTAGATCGTTTGAATTAAATAAAATATCGCTCTTCAAACCTGGTAAAATTTTCCAGCCTCTTTCCTCTCTCCATAACTCTGCGATTTTTTCTCCGTTCGGAGCCAACCCTCCACTCCATGACCCCCCAATTACCATTGCGGAACCATCTGACAAAGTTACCGCTCCATGATAACCTCTTCCTATATTCATATTGTCCATAGGTATCCATGTATCCGTAGTAAAATCATATAAAGTGGCTTTAGGGTTCGAAGAGCCTCCCGTTACCAATATCTGTCCGTTTCCTAAATTATTTACACCTGGACAAAACATATCATGGTTAGTTGTCGTTACTTTTTCTCCCATGGGCATTCCATTCTCTCCCGCAAATGGGTCAAATATTTCAGTATAAGTAAAGCCGTCGGCGCCACCAAAATAATCTTTATATTTTGAGGACCATGCCACTAATTTCCCATCAGGAAGATTAGCAACTGCTACTGGAACTATTCCAAAAGGTATGGGCTCGCTCCACTTACCTATTTCATTCAAAGGCCTTTTTACAGTAATTGCCACATTAAATATAAATCCTCCGTCATTAGTCGTAGCCGTTACTTTGGCTATACCTGCAGTTAATGCCGTCACCATCCCCAAAGAATCCACCGAAACAACTGAAGGGGAATCCGTGGACCAGCTTATTCCTTTATCATCTGCGTCTTCTGGAAATATGGTTGCCGTTAACATCGCATCAAATCCTTCCACTATTTCTAAACTGTCAGGAACGATTTCTATTCCCGTTACCCGTATTGGGGCTCTTAAAACTTCTACAAAAGCACTGGAAGTGAACCCGCCATCATCCGTAGTTACAGTGACCAAGGCCGTTCCCACGGTAAGTGCCGTCACCATCCCCAAAGAATCCACCGAAACAACTGAAGGGGAATCCGTGGACCAGATTATTCCTTTATCATCTGCGTCTTCTGGAAATATGGTTGCCGTTAACATCGCATCAAATCCTTCCACTATTTCTAAACTGTCAGGAACGATTTCTATTCCCGTTACCCGTATTGGGGCTCTTAAAACTTCTACAAAAGCACTGGAAGTGAACCCGCCATCATCCGTAGTTACAGTGACCAAGGCCGTTCCCACGGTAAGTGCCGTCACCATCCCCAAAGAATCCACCGAAACAACTGAAGGGGAATCCGTGGACCAGATTACACCTTTTTCATCCGCATCTTCTGGAAATATGGTTGCCGTTAACATCGCATCAAATCCTTCCACTATTTCTAAACTGTCAGGAACGATTTCTATTCCCGTTACCCGTATTGGGGCTCTTAAAACTTCTACAAAAGCACTGGAAGTGAACCCGCCATCATCCGTAGTTACAGTGACCAAGGCCGTTCCCACGGTAAGTGCCGTCACCATCCCCAAAGAATCCACCGAAACAACTGAAGGGGAATCCGTGGACCAGATTATTCCTTTATCATCTGCGTCTTCTGGAAATATGGTTGCCGTTAACGTCGCATCAAATCCTTCCACTATTTTTAAACTGTCAGGAACAATTGCTATTCCTGTAACCTGTATAGGTGCGCTCTGAACTTCAATATAAGAACTAGAAGCAAATCCTCCATCATCTGTGGTTGCCGTAATCAAGGCCGTTCCCACGGTAAGTGCCGTCACCATCCCCAAAGAATCCACCGAAACAACTGAAGGGGAATCCGTGGACCAGATTATTCCTTTATCATCTGCGTCTTCTGGAAATATGGTTGCCGTTAACATCGCATCAAATCCTTCCACTATTTCTAAACTGTCAGGAACGATTTCTATTCCCGATACCCGTATTGGGGCTCTTAAAACTTCTACAAAAGCACTGGAAGTGAACCCGCCATCATCCGTAGTTACAGTGACCAAGGCCGTTCCCACGGTAAGTGCCGTGAGCGTTCCCAAGGAATCCACCGTAACGATAGATGGGGAATCCGTGGACCAGATTACACCTTTTTCATCCGCATCTTCTGGAAATATGGTTGCCGTTAACGTCGCATCAAATCCTTCCACTATTTTTAAACTGTCAGGAACGATTTCTATTCCTGTAACCTGTATAGGTGCGCTCTGAACTTCAATATAAGAACTAGAAGCAAATCCTCCATCATCTGTGGTTGCCGTAATCAAGGCCGTTCCCACGGTAAGTGCCGTCACCATCCCCAAAGAATCCACCGAAACAACTGAAGGGGAATCCGTGGACCAGCTTATTCCTTTATCATCTGCGTCTTCTGGAAATATGGATGCCGTTAACATCGCATCAAAACCTTCCACTATTTCTAAACTATCAGGAACAATTGCTATTCCTGTAACTGATACTTGACTATAAACGTTAATACTAGAATTTAATACAAGTAAGAAAAAGAAGATTTTACTTGACAAAAACAGATACACTCTATTAATCATCTTATTTTGGTTGGTTGGGTATGGTTTAACATTGATGAACTAATCCCTGTATTCTTAGCTTTTGTTTGAAAAGGTCTTTAATTTAAATTCGATAAATACATAAATAAACTACATACTTAACAACGTTATAAAAACGTCTTTAAAACTTGCAAAAAATATTGGAGGGGGAAGCTGAACAAAACTAAACTATGTAAAAAGACTGCTATTTCAGTTATCGTTTAAGGGCTTTTAAATTCGATGAAAAGCTAGTGTGTATATTTTTTCTCTTCCCAACTGTAACAATCCATAACTTACATCATCTATAAAGAAACCATTCACTTTTTGAGCCAAGAAAGAGAACATATTGATGCATTATTACAATTGTGTCTAGACGGAAAGCAAAGTGCCCAGCTAGAAGTTTACAATCGGTATTACAAAGCCATGTACAACACGGCCGTACGGATTGTAAAAACGAGGGACGAAGCCGAAGACGTTATGCAAGAATCGTTTCTTAACGCGTTCACGAAACTTCATACGTTTAAAGGCGAGGTTGCATTTGGTTCTTGGTTGAAACGCATTGTAATAAATAACAGTATCTATCATTACAGAAAGCAGCAGAAAAAAAACGAAGTTGCTTTGGAAGATGTACTGTACAAGGTCGAAGATAATGAAATAGGTGTTGCCGATTCTCATGCGTTTACAGAACCGAAGGCTCAAAAAGTGATGGAAACCATGAAGCAATTAAAAGACAATTATAGAATTTCTTTGACCTTACATCTTATTGAAGGGTACGATTATGAAGAGATATGTGAGATTATGAATATTAGTTACTCAAATTGTAGAACTACTATTTCTAGGGCAAAAGAAAGCCTACGAAATAAACTAAAGGTAGCGTAAGATGCAAAAAGATAATATAGACGACCTATTCCAAAAATTAGAAGATTCTTTTGACCTTGAATCCCCCGCTCACGGTCATCAACAACGATTTTTAGAGCGGCTGAATGCTCAACAGGAAGTTAAAACTTTAAGCACTAAAAATAGAACTTGGTGGAAGCCTTTATCCGTAGCAGCTTCAATTGCCATTCTATGCACAATTACTTTTAGCATTTACAATTCCCAACCCTCTTTAGAGGAACAGGTTGCAGAAATCTCACCGGAAGTATCACGTACCGAATTTTATTTTGCCAACCTTATTGAGAAGCAGGTTAATGAACTTAAAAACGAGAGTACGCCTGAAACTAAAAAGATTGTTGACGATACCATGGTGCAGCTTAAAAAGTTGGAAACCAATTATACCAAATTGGAACAAGACCTTATCAATGGAGGAAATAGCAAACTTATTTTAAGCGCTATGATAACCAATTTTCAAACTCGTATTGACCTTTTACAAGATGTTCTCAATACTATTGAATCTATAAAAAACTTAAAAAATTACGATAATGCAAAAACTACTATATAACCCTTTCACGGTTCTTTTATTTATGCTTCCCATAGTCTTATCTGCAAACGATGGGTTACCAAAAGGCAGATATACTAAAGAGAAGACTATTAAAAAAGAGTTCCAGGTAAATAGTGATGCGCTCTTAGATGTGCAAAATAGCTACGGAAACCTGAACATCATTTCTTGGAATGAGAACCGTATCCTAATTGAGGTTCACATTACTACCAATAGTAATAATGAGGAAAAAGCTCAGGACAAACTAGATGAAATTACGGTAGATTTTGATGCTAGCAAAAGTTCAGTATCCGCTAGAACTGTTTTCAATGCGAATAAAAGCAAATGGGGCTGGAATTGGGGCAGCAGTAACAATGTAAATATGCAAATCAACTATACAATTAAACTGCCCGTAAAGAGCAATATTGATCTAGACAATGATTACGGCAGTATTAGTATTGACCGTGTAGACGGACATGCTAAAATAAGTTGTGATTATGGAAGGTTAGACATAGGAGAACTCAGAGGCCGCAACAACCAATTAAGTTTTGATTACACAACAAAATCAACGATTTCATATATTAAGAGTGGTAAAATTTCAGCGGATTATTCTGGTTTTGAAATTGAAAAAGCCGGAAACCTTATCATTAGTGCAGATTATACCAACAGCGCTGTAGAAGAGATGGAAAATTTACAATACTCTAGTGACTATGGTAAAATTGAGATTGGCGAAGTTGAAAACATACAGGGCGATGGAAACTATATTACCGTACGACTGGGAACTGTTCATGGCAACGTAGACATAAATGCCGACTATGGCTCTCTAAAAATAGAAAACATGGCCGGTGATGCAGGAAACATGCAATTGAAAACTGACTACACAGGTATAAAAATTGGGTATTCACCAGATTACCATTTTAATTTTGAAATCAATACTTCGTATTCGGGAGTGAGCGGTAAAGACGATTTTGAAATCAACATAAGTCAAGAAAAGAATACAAGTACTTATTACAAAGGCTTTCATGGTTCAGCAAATAGCGGGAATTCAGTTTCCATTTCTAGCGACTATGGAGGTGTGTCATTTTATAAAAATTAAATCATCATCAAAATCAATTAAAACAATCAGTCATGAAAAATTTTATCGTATTAAGTTTAGTATTAGTAACCTGTTCTTGTTCCGCGCAATGGGGAAAGTCCATTAGAGGAAATGGAAATGTAGTAAGTTTAGAACGTAATGTTGAAGATTACGAAGCCATTGCGGTATCTGGTTGGCTTGATATTGATTTAGTTAGCGGTAGTGAAGGTGAATTGACCATAAAGGGCGAAGAAAATCTCTTGGAGTATATTATTACCGAAGTAGAAAATGGAAAATTGGTCATCAAAGTACAAAAAGGGGTGAACTTAAAACCTTCTTTACGTAATAATAGCATACTTATTAAAGTACCCGTAGAAAGCATAGATGCACTTAGCCTATCTGGTTCTGGTGATATTGTGGGGCGTACTACGCTAAAAACTCCTCGTTTAAAAACCTCAATGTCCGGTTCAGGAGATATTACTTTAGATGTTGATACGGATACGATGGTAGCTACCATGTCTGGATCAGGCGATATGAACCTCAGCGGAAACACCCGTGATTTTGAAGCTACCATTTCAGGTTCGGGAGATATTAAAGCTTACGATTTAATTGCCGATAATGTGGAAGCTACAGTTTCCGGTTCGGCCGATATTAAGGTTACAGCAAACGAAAAATTAAAAGCTAGGGTATCAGGATCAGGAGACATTAACTACCGTGGCAATCCTAAAAAGGTGGACACAAAAACATCGGGTTCAGGAGACGTCTCAAGTTATTAATACATCAAAAAGCGAATACTATAGTCATCAAATTAAGCCTCTTTTATAGGGGCTATTTTATTGACTCGCGTCAAAAGGAACATTCCTATCAAAAAAAACAGCCCCAAGAAAATAATTGAATATCTGATGCTGCCGGTTATCTGTGCAATGTACCCGTAACTTAACATTCCAATTACGATTCCTATTTTTTCAGAGACATCATAAAAACTAAAATAAGATGTGGTATCAACTGCATCCTCAGGTAAAAGTTTAGAATACGTAGAGCGTGATAACGACTGTATACCTCCCATTACAAGACCAACTGCCGCAGCAGTGACGTAAAACTCCATAGGTGTTGTAATGGTATAAGCAAAAATACAGATGAAAATCCAAATTAGGTTTAAAACTATTAACGTATTAATGTTTCCAAATCTCATTGAACAACGTGAAGTCACAAACGCACCTAAGACCGCTACTATCTGAATCAACAAAATACTTACTATTAGTCCCGTAGTTGAATCTGTTGTACCCCAATCTAGCTCTTCTATTCCAAAATAGGTAGCAATTAGCATAATAGTCTGTACGGCCATACTATAGACAAAAAACGCTCCCAAGTATCGTTTCAATGGTATGTTGAGCTTAATTTTTGACCAAATCAGCTTCAACTCTTTAAACCCATTAAATAGAATATCTTTAGTAAACGCTTCTTTTTTGTTGCCCTTTGGTAAGTGATAATAGCTATATTGACTAAAACCAATCCACCATAGTCCGGTTAGCACAAAAGAAAGTCGGGTTGGGGTAGATTCGTCTTCAAAACCAAACGAATCGAACTTTAAAATCATAGCCAAACAAATAATCAAAAGAATTACGCTACCTATGTACCCTAAAGAATACCCTTTGGCACTAATAGCATCTTGTTGTTCCGGAAAGGCTATATCTGGCAAATACGAATTATAAAAAACTAGGCTAGACCAAAAACCTATCAGCGCCGTAAAGTAACACAGTAATCCAAACCAAAGAAAATCCATACTAAACCAATAGAGGCCAATACAGGACATAGCTCCTAAATAACAAAAGAACTTCATGAAGATTTTCTTATTCCCTACATAATCTGCTATTCCGCTTAAAAATGGACTTAGAAAAGACACTACCAAAAATGCCGCTGCCGTTACATAACTAATTAAAGTGTCATTATTAAAATCGACACCCAAGAAGTGAACGGTATCGTCCAAAACTTTACCATTTTCATCTTTCACTAAGGTAAGTGCACCATAAAAAATAGGAAAAATGGCAGATGAGATTACAAGGTTGTAAACTGAATTGGCCCAATCATAGAATGCCCAAGCATTCAGGAGTTTTTTACTTCCTTTTGGAAGGTTGGTTTCTGACATAATGGTATAAAAAAACCGTTCTTTTTAAGAACGGTTTTAAATATACAATAATTGTAAGATCTATTGAAAGCTGGTTACTCCAAACTTCTTAGCTTCTGCTCTCGCCGCTGGTGCCCATTCCGTTAAGTTATTGATTCTTGTATCGTTAGAAGGGTGCGTACTCATAAATTCTGGTGGCGCTTCTCCCCCACTATTTGCTTTCATACGTTTCCACAATTCTGCAGCTTCCGTAGGGTCATAACCTGCTATTGCCATAATCTGTAAACCAATACGATCGGCCTCGGTTTCATGACTTCTACTAAATGGCAACATGACTCCTACTTGAGAACCTACACCATAGGCCTGATTGAACATCTCTCTTTTCTGTGGATCCTGAATAGCAACATTACCGGCTACAGCTCCTAACTGCTGCAGAGTTCCTGCACTCATACGTTGCGCCCCGTGATCTGCCAAAGCATGTGCCACCTCATGACCCATAACAACTGCAACACCTCTTTCTCCTGCACAAATAGGCAAAATACCTGTATAAAAGACAATTTTACCACCTGGCATACACCATGCGTTTACTGTTTTGTCATCTACTAGGTTGTATTCCCATTTGTAATCCTTAAGATATCCGGCATAGCCATTAGCATTTAACCACTTTTCTGCAGCAGAAGAAATACGCTGTCCTACCTTAATAATCATTCTTGCGTCTACTGTATTCTCAACTACTTTGTTTTCTGTTAAGAATTGATCATACTGTGCAAATGCAGTTGGAAAAACTTGACTATTTGGATAAAAATTTAATACTTTTTTGCCTGTAAACGGATTTGTTTTACACGCAGCTACACCCAAGAATAGGGCTAAAACTAAAATTATCTTTTTCATTACGGTTATGTTTAGACCTGTAAAATACGAAAAAAGTTATTCGGCAGTAATGCGCAATTGAGTAAAATCTTTGCTTACATGCACCGTGTTATCTCCATTTGGCATGATATCCTTTATAGCTACCTTCTCATTATCTACCTGCACTTTTCCTATTTTAAAAGGAAGACCGTGCAATTTAATTTTGAAAGTTTCATAGCTCGTTATAAAAGCACCATCTTTAAATTGTTGTATTTTCAGTTCACCCTTTTTACCTAAAAGTTTAAAGTTTCTTAAACTGTATTTCCCGTTTTCGTAAGCATACCCATCTTCGGCATCCTCATAAACGGTAGAGTTTTCTGCTCCTTCGGTAAAATAAACATCCAATATCAACTCCTTAATCTCCAACTCACCCACATACTGCTGCACAGGGTATTTTGGAATAATAGCACCTGCCTTTATAAACAATGGAATCTTATCAATATCTGCAACTACCCATTTTTCTTTTCCGCCTTCTACAATTTCATCATTCCAATAATTATACCAATCACCTCTAGGAATATACATTCTACGCCCTTTAGCATTTGGTTCTTGTATTGGACATACTAAAATCTGTTCTCCAAAAATGAATTCATCTGTTCTAAAATGTGTTTGTGTATCTTCTTGATCATAACAAACTATAGGTAATAACATAGGTGTCCCCTCCTTAGAATACCTCCAAAACATGGTATAGAGATAAGGCAATAACTCGTAACGTAGTTCTATAAACTTCCTAACGATATCTGTAACTTCTTTTCCAAAAGACCAAGGTTCTTGCGCACCATGATCTCCACTTGAATGCACCCTGCAAAAAGGATGAAAAATACCCAATTGAATCCATCTTGCAAAAAGCTCACCGTTAGGCTGTTCTGCAAAACCTCCAATATCAGAACCAACAAAAGAATAACCGCTCATACACATACGTTGCATTTGAACATTGGCTATCCATAAATGCTCCCAAGTAGCAACATTATCTCCTGTCCAGGTTGAAGCAAAACGTTGTGTACCTGCATAAGCAGCTCTTGTTATTACTAACGGTCTTTTAGGATATACATATCTTTTTACACCTTCATAAGTTGCCCTTACCATTTGCATACCATAAATGTTATGCGCTTTTCTGTGGCTACTAGGGTGACCGTCATAATCATGACGTGTATCTAACGGAGCCGTTTTAGTAGGTACTTCCATTACCGCTGGTTCATTCATATCGTTCCAAACGGCATGTACACCTATCTCGGCCATGAACTCCTTATAAAGTTCCGCCCACCACTCACGTACTTCTGGATTGGTAAAATCAGGGAAGTTACATTCTCCTGGCCATACTTTTCCTTTCATTCTTGGACCATCTGCTCGTTTACAGAAGTAATCATTTTCTACTGCTTCTTGATAAATCCAATAATCTTTATCTACCTTAATACCTGGATCGATCATGACTACGGTCTTAAAGCCGTCTTCAAACAATTCGTCAATCATGCGTTTAGGCTCTGGAAATCTCTTTTTATCCCATGTAAAACATCTAAAACCATCCATATAATCAATATCCAAATAAATGGCATCACATGGTATTTTTAGGTCTCGGAACTGCTTAGCTATTTCCTTTACATTACTTTCTGGGAAATAACTCCATTTTGACTGATGATACCCCAATGCCCATAATGGTGGTAATTCTGGGGCTCCGGTCAAATTGGTGTAGGCTCTAACTACTTTGTGCATTTCTGGCCCGTAGAAGAAATAATAGTTCATTTCTCCACCATCTCCCCAAAAACTAGTGGTAGAACGACGTTCATGTGCAAAATCAAAATGGGTTCTAAAACTATTATCAAAGAAAACACCATAGGCTTGACCACTGTGCAAACCAATATAAAAAGGAATTGCCTTATAAAGCGGGTCTTGGTCTTTGCCGTAAGCGTATTGATCGGTTACCCAGTTGTTTACCCTTTTTCCTTTAAGGTTACTGTGGGTGGCTTTATCTCCCATACCGTAAAAACTTTCGGTATTTTGGGTGATTTTACTCATTTTTACGGTATTACCACCGTGCTCATAGTTTTCTTCCCAATGAAAACCAAGTTCGTCTTCCATTATGATATTACCGTTTAAATCGGATATCTGGGTGCGTAATGTTTTTTTATCAACTAAGACCTGCAGTTTTGAGGTCTCTATTATGTATTCCGTTTTTGTTTCTAAACAGTCTAAGTGACTATATCCCCTACTTGCATTAGGGTCAATAGCATATGAAAAATCTGGCTGAAATGCATGTTCAGTGGCATAACGGAACCGTATGGTTCTATCTTGAATTACGGTGACTTCTAAAATTACACCGTTATCGGTAGTAAAATAAAACTTATCCTTATCCCTTACATAATCTACAATATGATTGGGGTATAAGTTTCCTTTATATTCTAGTTCTGTATTGGTTATCATTTGTTTGATATTTAAAGACTTGCAAAAAAAAGACTTTAAACATTAAAAACGAAATGATTTGACAACATTTACCAACTATTATGATTATACCACACTAACCTACTGAAAAATAACAATACTTAAAGGCGGAATCGTTAATTCTACCGATTGTTCGCGACCATGCCAAGCTTTTTTCTTGATACTCGAAACTTTCGGATCCGTACCGGAACCTCCATATTTTTTATCATCACTATTTAAGATGATTTTCATCTTACCAGAACTCTTAGGAATACCTACTTTATATTTTTCTCTTGGGACCGGAGTGAAGTTACATGCAATAAATATATCATCTTCTGTATCATGACCTCTTCTTATATACGTTAATACAGAATTTTCATGGTCTCCATAATCTATCCACTGAAAACCATCAGGGCTAAACTGCTTTTGAAATAAAGCCGGAAATTTTTTATAAATGGCATTTAAGTCTTTTATAAGCTCTTGTACACCACTATGCACATCATACTCTGTAAGATGCCAATCTAAACTTTGTTGAAAATTCCATTCACTAGTCTGTCCAAATTCACCTCCCATGAAAATAAGATTAGTACCAGGGTGCGTAAACATATAACCAAACATCAACCGAAGGTTGGCAAAACGCTGCCACTCATCGCCTGGCATGCGGTATACCAATGATTGCTTACCGTACACCACCTCATCATGAGAAAATGGTAACATAAAGTTCTCTGTAAAGGCATAAGTAGCACTAAACGTAAGGTCGTTCTGGTGGTGTTTTCTATAGACGGCTTCTTTTTTGAAGTACTCTAAGGTATCATGCATCCAACCCATCATCCACTTCATTCCAAAGCCTAAGCCCCCATACATCACTGGTTTTGAAACTCCCGAAAACGCAGTAGATTCTTCTGCTATAGTCTGCACATCCGGAAAGCTTCCATATACTGCTTCGTTAAACTCTCTAATAAAAGATAGAGCTTCAAGGTTTTCATTATTTCCGTACATGTTTGCTTCCCACTCCCCTTCTTCTCTAGAATAATCTAGGTAAAGCATTGAAGCAACCGCATCTACACGTAACGCATCTGCGTGATATTGATCCAACCAGAAAATAGCATTGCTAATTAAGAAGGCACGGACCTCATTTCTTCCGTAGTTAAAAATTAAGCTCTTCCAATCTGGATGATACCCTCTTCTTCTATCTGGATGTTCGTAAAGGTGAGATCCATCAAAAAAGCCTAGACCATGTGCGTCTTCCGGAAAATGAGAAGGAACCCAATCCAAGATAACGCCTATCTCTGCTTGGTGCAATGCATCTACCAATAATTTAAAGCCTTCAGGATCTCCAAATCTTGACGTTGGCGCAAAATACCCCGTAAGTTGGTACCCCCATGAAGGATCATAAGGATACTCCATTATGGGCATAAACTCTATATGTGTAAAGCCCATCTCCTTTACATAAGCTACCAAATCCTTAGCTAATTGCTCATATGTAAGGAAATTTCCATCTTTATCTCGCTTCCAAGAACCTAAATGCACTTCGTAGACAGAAAAAGGTGCGTCTAAAGCATTTTTTGCTTTTCGCGTTTCCATCCATTTTTTATCCTCCCATTTATAATCTGCCTTCCAAATAATAGAAGCAGTTTTTGGCGGATGCTCACAATACCTTGCAAATGGATCAGCCTTTTCGGTTACGGCTCCGTGATTATTAGAATAGATCTTATACTTATAAATTTCACCTACCCCAACTTCTGGAATAAAGCCTTCCCATATACCGCTACCATCCCATCTAACATTAAGCATGTGTTGGCTATCGTTCCATTCATTAAAGTTACCGATTACCGATACTGCCCGAGCAGACGGCGCCCAAACGGCAAAATAGGTTCCCTTTATTCCATTCAATTCCATTGGGTGAGAACCTAGCTTTTCATATAATCTAAAATGTTTTCCTGATTTAAAAAGGTCAATATCAAATTCGGAGAAAAGACTAAAAACGGTTACTTGTGGCATAGTGTTCGATTAGTTAGGTGATGCTGACAAATCTAAGGAACTTTATAAAAAAGCTTACATATTTGTTAATTAACTTTAGATCAGCATTTCAATGTTACAAATAAAAGATACGAATAATTCAAAAATGGAACGCTTTTTGAAAAAAGAATCTTAAATATGTTTAGAAATTTCAATTATAAAATCAATATTATGAAGAGGACACTTCTTTTACTCGGTACGCTTTTTACAATTCTTTTTATTTCGTGTGATGGTTCTGATGGACGCGACGGTCAACCTGGACAGGATGGCGCAGACGGCATACAAGGCCAAGTTTTTGAAGTAGAAGACGTAGACTTTACTTATATAGCAGAAAATAATTTATATGAAACCATATTAAATTTTGAAGATTTCACCAGTTTTCCCGTAGAAGCTAACGATGCTGTTTTGGTTTATCAATATGATAGAACAGTTGAATTTAATGACGACGTAGTGAACGATGTTTGGAATTTGATACCTCAAACCTTTTTTTATGATGAAGGAACCGTTCAGTTTGTTCCAGGTCATACTACCAGAGATGTAGAGATTCTTATTACTGGTAACTTTGACCTTTCAAACTTAAGCCCAGATATTACCCAAGGGCAGATATTTAGATTTGTAATCCTACCAGGGGTTTCTGCTGCTGCAAAAATGGATAAAAGCAATATTTCAGCTGTTATGAATAGTATTGGAGTTACCGAAGCTGATGTTAAAAAAGTATCTCTTAAATAATATAATCCTCTTAAAAATAAAATAAGCACCCTACTCCTATTTGAGTGGGGTGTTCGTTTTTAAGTCGAAATTAAAACCGTTTCTTAAAAGTATCGTAAATACAGTTAAATTTGAAAGGAGTCCACTTCTCCTCCGTCTAATACAGAACTGAAAAATTAAAAAAGCTATGTACAAAAATATACTTATTGCCATTGGATTTGCCCTTGTAGGCTGCCAAGGAAATTCTCAAAAAAAGAAAATAGCACAAGAAACAACCGAGAAGAAAGAAACGAACTTTAGTGTTGTAAAAACCGAAGCTGAATGGCAAAAGGAACTTACTCCTGAAGAGTTTTATGTACTTCGTAAAGCGGCCACAGAAAACCCTTTTACATCTGACCTATTGGACAACAAAAAAGAAGGTACCTATGTCTGTGCTGCTTGTGGTACAGGACTTTTTAAAAGTAACACCAAATTTAAGTCCGGTACGGGATGGCCAAGTTTCTATGAAGAAATAAAGGGAAATGTAGCCTATGATGTTGATTATAAAATTGGCTACAAAAGAACCGAAGAACACTGCGCTACTTGCGGAGGGCATTTAGGTCATGTTTTTGAAGATGGCCCCGAGCCTACAGGACTAAGACATTGCATAAATGGGGTGGCTTTAGATTTTGTAGCGGCGGAATAGTGCGATTAAGGCGGTAATTCAATAATTTTATATTCGTAATTATATCACGAATATGGAATACCCTAATTCATTTATTAAAAGTGTACTTTTTGAATTTGACCGTTATAAAACCATGGGCAATAAAACTTTCCTTCAGCTCAATGAAAGTGATATACACTGGAAACTGAGCGAAAGCGACAATTCTATTGCTTTAATTGTAAAGCACATGTCTGGTAATATGCTAAGCCGGTGGACGAATTTCTTAACTGAAGACGGAGAAAAATTATGGCGTAATCGTGAAAACGAATTTGTACAACCCTACCAGTCCAAAGAAGAAATGCTAATTGCATGGGAAGCCGGTTGGCAATGTTTATTTAATGCATTAAATTCTGTATCTCCAGAGAATTTCAACACCATAATAAAAATAAGAAACGAAGAGCACTCTATTGTCCAAGCTGTACACAGACAGTTAGCACATTATAGTAGCCATGTAGGGCAAATTGTATTATTAGGAAAGATGATTAAAGCAGACAAATGGACGTCTCTTTCCATTCCAAAAGGCGAGTCTGAACGCTTTAATAAAGACCTCTTTAAGAGGTAATTTGTTACTAATACCACAAAATTTTAGTTTTAAGCAACACTCAACTTGCCTTTTTAGCTTCAGACTTCAATTTTGGTATTAATCTTTGCATTTGGTTTTGTACTTTTGCAGCTGCTTAGCTACGGCGGGCATTTTAATTTACAACAGCAAAAAAAATAAAAAATATGAGCAATTTCGATGTTATTGTTTTGGGTAGCGGGCCCGGAGGATATGTTACCGCTATTAGAGCCTCACAATTGGGCTTTAAAACGGCCATAATCGAGAAAGAAAATTTAGGCGGTGTATGTTTAAATTGGGGGTGTATACCTACCAAGGCACTTTTGAAATCGGCTCAGGTTTTTGAATATCTGAAGCATGCCGGTGACTATGGTCTTTCTGCTGAAAATGTAGACAAAGATTTTGATGCCGTAGTAAAAAGAAGCCGTAGTGTTGCCGATGGTATGAGCAAAGGTGTTCAGTTTTTGATGAAAAAGAACAAAATTGAAGTTCTTAATGGATATGGTACGCTACAAGCAGGAAAAAAGGTTTCTGTTAAGGATGCCGATGGTAAAGAAACTGAATACAGTGCTGATCACATTATCATTGCCACTGGAGCACGTAGTCGTGAATTACCTAGTTTACCACAAGACGGTAAAAAAATTATTGGATACCGTGAAGCTATGACCTTAAAGGAACAACCAAAGAAAATGGTTGTTGTGGGTAGTGGTGCTATTGGTATTGAATTTGCTTATTTCTATAACGCTATGGGTACGGAAGTAACCGTAGTTGAGTACTTGCCTAGCATTGTACCGGTAGAGGACGAAGATATCTCCAAACAACTAGAGCGCAGCTTAAAGAAAGTAGGTATAAAAATCAAAACTTCTGCAGAGGTTACTTCTGTTGACACTTCTGGTGAAGGCGTTAAAGCAACTGTAAAAACTGCTAAAGGCGAAGAGATTCTAGAAGCAGATATTGTACTTTCTGCCGTTGGTATCAAAACCAATATTGAAAATATAGGTCTTGAAAATGTTGGTATTTCTACTGACAGAGATAAAATATTAGTAAACAGTTACTACCAGACCAACATACCGGGTTACTATGCTATTGGTGATGTAACTCCTGGTCAAGCTTTAGCACACGTTGCTTCTGCCGAAGGTATTCTTTGTGTTGAAAAAATAGCAGACATGCATGTTGAGCCTTTAGATTACGGCAACATTCCTGGATGTACGTACTGTACGCCTGAGATTGCATCTGTAGGTCTTACCGAAAAACAAGCCAAAGAAAAAGGATTGGATATCAAAGTTGGTAAATTTCCTTTCTCCGCTAGTGGTAAAGCAAAAGCTGCTGGCACTCCAGATGGTTTTGTTAAAGTTATTTTTGATGCCAAATATGGCGAATGGTTAGGTTGCCATATGATCGGAGCCGGTGTTACGGATATGATTGCCGAAGCCGTTGTTGCTAGAAAACTAGAAACTACAGGTCATGAAATCTTAAAAGCGGTTCACCCTCACCCAACCATGAGTGAAGCTGTTATGGAAGCTGTAGCAGCTGCTTATGATGAAGTGATACACTTGTAATAATTAAAATTAGATTAAATTATATATGGGCCTATAAGATTGTTATCAAAACACATCTCATAGGCCCATTACTTTATCTTAAAACGAACACATTAAAATCCATTCCGTATGCTAAGTCTTTTTCGGGTTACTGCAATTTTAGAAGGTATTTCTTATTTGGCCCTATTTGCCGTTACTATGCCGTTAAAATATTTAGCAGATTTACCCATGCCCAATAAGTATGTTGGGTACGCGCATGGCGTGCTTTTTATTGCTTATATCATATTAGCCGTTGTTCTTTGGATGGAACAAAAATGGAATATTAAAAAAGCATTCTTTATACTCATTGCATCTCTTTTGCCTTTTGCCACTTTTTATGTGGAAAAGAAATACTTAACAAAAGAAGCTACTCTAGCTTAAAACCTTCTATAACTAAATTATCTGAAATGTCTAGCCGATAAAAAGGTATAGACAAAACCCATAGTAACCGTAGACCAAGTACTATCATTTATGGTAATACCGGTATATGAAAAGTTAAGTTCGGATTTTGGACCTACTTGGAATCCTATTTGAGGGCGGTAGTAAAGTCCACCATCATTTCCTTCGTTTAAACCAAAGGCATTTCCTATATCTCCACCAATAGAAAAAGTTTTTGACGGCCAAAGCCTAACAGAGGCAGCAAGGGGTAAAAACTGAACACTTGGGTAGTCAACGGTAACATTCTGTCCCGTAAAAGTTTCGGCAAAACCGTGAATTATACCAGCTTTTATTCCTAGGTCAAAAGCTTTATTGGGAGCCCACATATAGCCCACATCTGCACCTATAACAACACTAACATAATCATTATACTCTCCAAGAGGCATACCGGCATGTGCGCCAATTTTAAATCCCTCTTGGGCAAATAGTGAAATACATGTAAAGGTCAGAGTCAAAAATAAACAAAATGATTTGGTCATGGCAATTAAAATTTGGTTTGTGCTGGTTGTTTGGTAAAACTAAAGGCTAAACGAAATTCATTGCCTTTTTGTTGTAGCTACAAATCAAAAATCGATGTGCGACAGGTAAGCTAACACCCTTAAAACCATTTTTTAAACCCGAATACCCACTTATACCTAGGTTTTAACTACTTCAAAAAACTCTGAATTGCCAAATCGTAACTCTGAAGACCAAAACCTAGAATCACACCTTTTGCCACAGGAGAAATATAGGATACATGCCTAAACTCTTCGCGTTTGTGTGTATTTGAAATATGAACTTCAATGACCGGTGTCGTTACTGCTTTTATAGCATCGCCAATACCCACAGAAGTATGGGTGTAGGCCGCTGCATTTAAAACAATACCATCATACGAAAAACCTACTTCTTGTATTTTACCTATAAGCTCGCCTTCTATATTAGACTGATAATATTCCAATTGAACATCTTTGAACTTAAACTGCAAATCAGCAAAATAATCTTCAAAAGTTTTGTTTCCGTAGACTTCGGGCTCACGCTTTCCTAATAGATTAAGATTAGGACCATTGATTATGATTAATTTCATGTTTCAAAAATAAACTTTTTACGGCGATATTAGATGCTACCAACAAAAAACGACCGCACTGGGCGGCCGTTTCATTCTATATTTTATTCTATCCTTACAAGAAGTACACCGCACCTACGGATACAGCTCCATTACGTGCGTTGGTGATATCCAAAACCTTGGAAAGGCCAACGCCTATTCGTAACTGAAAGTAGAAGTTTTCATCCATACGGTAACCACCTCCCAGATTAACCCCCAAATCAATTGACTTTGTATCCTGAAATTGCAAGTCTTCTTCCCAGTTATCTGCCAAAAGAAATCCTATTTGAGGCCCCAACTCTACAGCAAACTCATCTGTTATATGATATTTCCCCATAACAGGTAGTTGAATGTAAGCCAAATTTACATTAGACGGCCCCAAATCTGCACCTTGCAATGCAAATATTAATTCGGGTTGCACATAAAAATTTTCCATAACAGGTATTTCTACAATACCTCCAAAATAGGCACCCACTTTGGCCGAAACACCATCAAAATCATTTCCAAGCCAAGTAGTAAAGTTAAGCCCTGCTTTGCCTCCAAATTTAATATCACTAGTATTAAATCCACTTGAAGGGCCAGTGCCCTGTATCACGGTTTGTGCAATACTACTTTGAACTCCAAAAAAAACAAACGCTATAATAGCGCAAAACTTAATTTTCATGATTACAGTTGTTTTTACGAATCCTACTTTAATTTGTCATAACTCACTATTTTAACAATACACACAGGCTTTAAGGAGGAGGAAACAACAAACAAAATTAGACTTGATTCATAGTTATATCATAATCAAAGATAGAAAACTTTACTTAGCGTCAATTCTTTAGCTGAAATTTCACTTAAAATCTTCATCATCCTATTATAATTGAATTGCCACAATCCTAGCAATGGTTAACTTTACATTATGAATTGGAACCAAGCGCTTCAAGACTACGGGCATTATTTAAGAATAGAACGAGGACTATCGGACAATTCTATTAAAAATTATAGTTGGGATATTACCAAACTCATAGACTTTCTTAGCAACAATGCATTAAACGACACCCCTAAACAAATACAAAAAGAAACCCTTCAGCAATTTATTTATGAAGTGGCAAAGACCATGAATCCAAGGTCTCAAGCACGCATTATATCAGGGCTGAAAAGTTTTTTCAATTATCTAGTATTTGAAGATTACAGGGAAGATAACCCTATGGATTTAATAGAATCCCCCAAAATAGGGCGAAAACTACCGGACACCTTATCCGAAGATGAAATTAACGACATAATTGGTGCCATAGACCTTTCAAAAGCTGAAGGTGAACGTAACCGAGCCATGTTGGAAACGCTTTATGGATGTGGACTTCGGGTTTCAGAACTAGTAGCTTTAAAAATTTCCGATTTATTTTTTGAAGAAGATTTTATAAAGGTAACCGGTAAAGGAGATAAACAGCGCTTTGTACCCATTAGTGAGGTAAATAAAAAATACATTACCATTTACCGTAAAGAAATACGGGTACACCAAGATGTTAAAAAAGGTTTTGAGGATATCCTGTTCTTAAACCGCCGAGGTCGACAATTGACCAGGGCAATGATTTTTACGATTATAAAAAGACTCGCCGTAGAAATAGACTTAAAAAAGAGTATTAGTCCGCACACCTTTAGACATTCTTTTGCAACGCACTTATTACAGAATGGAGCAGACCTAAGAGCAATTCAGCAAATGTTGGGTCATGAAAGTATTACAACTACCGAAGTGTATATTCATGTAGATCGCACGCACCTTACGGAGGTCATGAACAAGTTTCACCCAAGAAAATAGAGAAATTAAAATTTTATTTTACTCTTTACAGAGAATAGGCTTGGCATTCCATAAGTGCCTATGTTGGATGTATTGAAATTCAAGTCGTGATTAACTTCCATCATAACATTTTTGTTAATGTCATAACCAACGCCGTTGGTCATTATATAGCGCGGTTTGGCTGCATCAAATCCATGTTTATCCAATTCTCGCTCCATTGCAACCCCGTTTACGAAGTATAGTTTATCACTAAAATATTTTTTTAGTTTAAGTTCTACACGTTGTACATCAAACGTTCTATAAGTGTCATAAAAATTCTGAAGTTCTACCGCAAATTTTTCATCCAACTTATAGCCCAATGTAAATTGTGAATGCATTTCATTATCCATAAAAACAGGATAAGAAAAGGCTTCTATTGAGAGTTTGGAAGTTTCAACTTGTGGATCAAACGCACTTGACTTTTGAGGGTTTTGAGCCCTTCCTACAATCATACAGAGAAAAATAAATAGGATTCTAACTAGGGTAATCATAGTTTGGATTTACTTCCCTAAATATAAGTATAGCCACTGAGCCTAAGGTCTGATTTTGAAAAGTTTAACCTTTTAAAAAAATATAAGTGAAAAGGGCGAGGGTTACCTCTACGCGTCTAAAACGTAAATTTGCTTAAAACACTAAACATACTAGATTTTCCCGGGGCCTTATTTTTATTTTTGTTGATGTTCAGGTCATATCTGGTTTCCATCATCATATTCGTTTTTACTTCGTAACCCACACCATTTGTTAACATAAATTGAGGTTTGGGTGCTTTTTGACCATATTTTTCCAATACATTTTCCATGGCCACCCCGCTAAACAAATACAGCTTGTTATTTGTGTAATATTTCAACTCCAATTCTGCACGGTGTAAATCATGAGCCCTATAGGTATCATAATAATTTTGAAGTTCCATCGTAAAATTATCATCAAACTGGTAACCCATGGTAGCTTGTGTATGTATTTCGTTATCCATAAAAACAGGATAAGCAAAACCACTAGTATAGAATTTAGAGTCTTTAGCTAATCGATATTGCCCTAGATTGAGGTCAGGAACCGAGTTTTGAGCTTTTCCCATTGCCACACAAAGAAGAAAAAATATGATTCGTACCAGCGTAATCATAGTTATGATTTGTTTTGATAAATATAAGCATCACTCAAAATTATGTAGGTTATTTCTGATAAATTTAACTCTTTAATTAAACATCAAACTGCAACTCTAAGCTCACCAAAACTATTGTCCAAAGAAATTTATGAACCGAAAACGTTGTAGTTTCAACCCATATACCTTAACCGCTCTTTCTTTCATTTACTAATTCTATCTTTAAAACTAAATAGTTGAATATGAGCAATAGTTCCGAGCGAAAATGGTGGAAAGAAGGTGTTGTCTACCAGATATATCCAAGAAGTTTTCAAGACACTACAGGCAATGGAGTGGGCGATTTACAAGGAATAATCAAAAGACTGGACTACATACAAAGTCTGGGGGTAGACATTATTTGGCTTAACCCTGTTTATACCTCTCCAAATGACGATAACGGATACGATATTTCTAACTACAGAGATATTATGGCAGAGTTTGGTACCATGGCAGATATAGATGAGCTTATGGCAGAAATGAAGAAAAGGAACCTTCGTTTGGTAATGGACCTTGTGGTAAACCATAGTAGTGATGAACACCAATGGTTTATAGAATCTAGAAAATCTAGAGACAATCCTTATAGAGATTATTACCACTGGTGGCCCGCGGAAAAAGGTACACCTCCAAAACGTTTTAGCTATTTTGATATAGACAGTAATGCATGGAAATATGATAAGCCTACAGATGCCTACTATTTGCACTACTACTCTGGCAAGCAACCCGATCTAAAATGGGAAAACCCTAAAGTGCGCCAGGAGGTATATGACCTTATGACCTTTTGGTTCGATAAGGGTATAGACGGATTCCGTATGGACGTTATTTCTTCCATATCCAAAGACATTGACTATCCTGAGCTTCCCGTGAGGTATAATGGGGATTTCATCACCTATTACGCAGAAGGCCCGAATTTGCATGATTATTTACGAGAAATGAATCGAAAAGTTCTGAGTAAATATGATGTAATGACTGTTGGCGAAGCTCCCGGTGTTAGTAAAGACCAGGCTTTGAATTTTGTTGATGAAGACCGAAACGAACTAAATATGTTCTTTCATTTTGACCTTATGGGATTGGACAGAGAGCCTGGCGAAACTTTCAAAATGAGCCAGGAACCATGGAAACTGACGGAATTCAAAAAAATATTCTCTGACTGGGATGATACTTTTTCCCAAAAAGGGTGGGGAAGCCTGTATCTAAACAATCACGATTTTCCACGAAGTGTAAGCCGCTGGGGTAATGACTCTAAGGCCCATTGGAAAAACTCGGCAACTTTATTGCAGACCTTTTTACTTTCTATGCGGGGCACCCCATATTTTCTCTATGGTGAAGAAATAGGTATGACCAATATAAAGTTTGATAGTATTACAGATTACCAAGATATCAATACCCTAACACGTTATAAAAGCATCAAAAAAGCAGGTGGCGATTTAGAAGCTTTTATAAATGATGAAAAAAAAGCCGGAAGGGACAATGCCAGAACTCCAATGCAATGGAACACGGATATTAATTCAGGCTTTTCAGAAGAAAAATCATGGCTTAAAGTAAACGAAAATTTTAAGGAAGGAATTAACGTTGCCCAACAAGAAGCGGAAACGGATTCCGTTCTCAACTACTTTAGAAAAATGGTACAAGTACGTAAAGACTCTCTTGGACTCGTATATGGTTCATATCGTCTACTATTAAAGGACAACGAGAAGGTTTACGCCTATTTACGTACATGGGAAGAAGAGCGCTTTTTAGTGCTGTTAAACTTCTCCACGGAATTAAGTTTAGTAGACCTAGATGAAGTGCAGTTTAACCAAGCACAACTAGTTATTTCAAACGATACTGCTGAAAGTCACAAAACAGACCACAGTTTTGAACTTAACCCGTATCAAGCGGTAATTTATAAAGTCTTCTGATTGTCTTTAAATAAAGAATAATCGCGTTGGTAGGGACGTATGATCAATCGTGCCTCCCTATCAAAACGCACGTAATTATACACCCAATTTACGAATACCACTACTCTATTTCTGAAACCTATTAAAAAGAAGAGATGAACGAACATCCAAACAAACCAGGCAAAAACACCTTGAAATCTATAATTTTTTAAATCTACTACGGCCTTATTTCTGCCTACTGTGGCCATAGTTCCTTTGTCCTTATACACAAACGGTTTCATGGTTTCTTTACGCACCAATCGCAACAAATTATCACCTAAATTACGCCCTTGCTGAATAGCAGGTTGCGCCATCATTGGATGACCACGCGGCGTATCTTCGGTCTGTATACATGCAATATCACCAATAGCAAAAATAGCATCTTGACCCAAAACTTGATTAAATTCATTTACTTTAAGGCGGTTACCCGGAACTAAAAACTCTTCAGCATCCAAACCACCAATAGGCACACCTTTTACACCAGCGGCCCAGACTAGGGTTGCTGCCTCAAAGACAAGCTCTGTCTTGGTGCTTGCCGTTTTGCCATCATAGCTAACAACACGTGTGTTTTTCCAAATATTTACACCTAGACTCTCTAGAAAATCTTCGGCTTTTTTAGACGCATTATCACTCATTCCCTTTAAAATCTGATCACCAGACTGAATTAAATTAATTTGTGCCCTGCGCGTATCTAAATCTGGATAATCCTTGGGAAGTATCCCTTTTTTAATTTCCGCTAAAGCACCTGCCAACTCCACACCAGTAGGTCCTCCACCAACAATAACAAAGTTCATTAGGGCATCACGCTCATGAAGGTCATCCGTTAACAGAGCTTGTTCAAAATTTTCAAGAATAAGACTTCTAAGGTTCAAGGATTGCGGTATACTTTTCATGGCCATACCATTGGCCTCTATCTCTGTATTACCAAAAAAGTTGGTTGTAGAACCTGCTGCAATTACCAAATAATCATACCCTAATTTACCAATATTGGTGGTAACTGTTTTTGATTGAGGTTCTACATTTTGTACTTCTGCCAAACGAAAGAAAAAATTGTTGTAATCCTGTAATATCTTTCTAATAGGGTATGCTATAGAATCTGGCTCAAGGCCACCTGTAGAAACCTGATACAATAGTGGCTGAAACGTATGGTAATTGTTCTTATCCAGAAGTACTACTTGCACTTCTTTTTTACTCAATTTTTTCGCTAAAGCTACCCCTCCAAAACCACCTCCAACAATTACAATTCTTGGTAAGCTAGATTTTGGTAAGTTAAGTGCATCTGTATCTGACATGGACTAAAAAATATGGGCAAAATTAAACATTCATTGTGTACCCCAACCGATAAACTATAGGTTTTATTATATTTAAGCCATTCAAAATGTAAGAAAATTCATTGTTTTGTGAATTTTACCTGTATTTTAAAGTGTAAGACACTTATAAAGCAAAAGCAATTCAAGACATTTCTTCGATTTATAAAATTATAATCTACTGAAAATCAATATAATTAAAATATATCAGCTCATAATTTCATATTTATTCTCAACTCATTTAAAATATGTCTGTAACAATTAATCCTTTTGGGCTACTTATAGTCTAACAACCTACCACCTGCGTGAATAACGAACTGGAACATCAATTTGTGACGGAACTTGAGAACAATCAAAACATTGTTCACAAGGTCTGTACATTGTATACCAATGATAGAGATTCGCACAACGACCTGTTTCAAGAAATTACAATTCAGCTCTGGAAAGCGTACCCAAAATTTAGGGGCGAATCTAAGTTTAGCACGTGGATGTACCGAGTAGCACTGAATACAGCAATTACACTGTATAGAAAATCTAAGCGACGTGTTCAGACACAAGATTATGAGTCGGTAATTTTTAAAATAAAAGCCGACGAATATGATGTTACGCAAGAAGAGCAGTTAAAACTCATGTACAAGGCCGTAAAACAATTGGGCGATATAGATAAAGCCCTTGTGTTTTTATACCTAGAAGATAAAGATTACAGAGAAATTAGTGAAACACTGGGTATTACCGAAGTAAATGCACGTGTGAAGATGAACAGGATCAAAACAAAATTAAGAACCATATTGAATCCTTAAGGAGCTGAGATGATGGATGAACTGGAACTTTTAAAGAAAGATTGGCAAAAGAAGGGAGATCAACTTCCTAAATTGACCTATACGGATATACATAAAATGACATGGAAAAAATCATCATCCATAGTCAAATGGATTTTGATAATCAGCATTTTAGAAATAGCACTACCTAACCTTTTGTACTTAATACCTTCCTTTAGAAAAAGTATGAGTATCTACGAAAATACTATTGTAGATCAATACTTTTTAGGTATGACCGTCATTTACTATCTGGTGGTATTTTATTTTGTGTATCTATTTTACAAGCGATACAAAGAAATTTCAGTATTGGATAGTGCCAAAAGTCTAATGCGAAAAATCATTAGGACGAGAAGAACTGTTAAATATTATGTCATATTTTCATTATCCACCATTCTGGTATTCATAGCCATAGTCATTATAGGTATTTACCTAAATGATAGTTTTATGGACAATTTTACGGAAATGGCCGGCGATGAAAAAGGTGTTTCGCCAGAAAAGTTAAAAACAACGTTAATGGTATCTATGGCCATTCTAGGTGTAGTTATGATAGCATTCTTTGGTGGTATTTACTTCCTGCTCTATGGTCTGCTTTTACGTAAACTAAAGAAAAACTATAAAGAGCTAAAGAAATTAGAAGTCTAGATTTTATGTCTATTGCGGTACCTACGAAGTTCGTTTTCCTCTTCGTAAGCCAATAAGTCTTTTTTAGAAATTACCTTTAAGAAAGATGGGTGCTGTTCAATAGCGTATTCAAGTTTTTCAATAATAGACTCAAAAGATTCATTCTCATAATCTATATCCAAAGGTTCTTTAATTACGATAGATTGAAGAATACCTTTTTTCTTGATACGGAGTCCTTTTTTATCAAACGAACGTCTAAAACCATCAATAACTACGGGAACTACAACAGGTTTATATTTTTTAATAATATGTGCAGTACCCTTTCTTAGTGGTTTCCACGGTGTAGTAGTTCCTTGGGGAAAAGTAATTACCCAACCATCATTAACAGCTTTTCCAATACTAGAAATATCACTCATTTTTACTTGCCGGTTGACATCTTTTCCTTCTGCACGCCAAGTTCGTTCTACACTTACAGAGCCTGCGTAAGCAAATATTTTGGTCAAGAGACTCTTTTTCATAGTCTCTGCAGCAGCAACATAATACATGTTCAACTTAGGATTCCATATATAACCTACATTCTTAATGTTATTGTCACGCCCTTTTAGACTTGCATTGAACACATGAAACATAGCAACCACATCTGCAAAATAAGTTTGGTGATTACTAACAAAAAGTACTTTCCTCTCCGGTAGTGACCGGATAATGTCTGACCCTTCTATTTCTAGACTATTAAAGCGCTTGTACCTAGAATGTGTAACTATCCCAATAAGGCGGATAAGCCACTTTTTTAGAAACAAGATATGTCCGAACGGATTTTCCTTAAATATACTCATAGGCGGTAAAAATACGAATTTACCCCTATAAAACCTGTCGTAACAAGGTCTTGATTTCACTTAGCATCATTCCTGTAGCTCCCCAAACCGTATAACCATTTAATTTAAAGGCAGGTACGGGAACATTTGATGCGTAGGAAGTAGTCATTTCTTCTATAAAAATGTTGCCATCATCCATAAAATCTACTAATGGAACCTCTACCAATTCCTCTACTTCAGTTTCTTGCAGTAAAAAAGGTTGCGGATTGGTATAAAGTCCCATAAAAGGATACACATTAAAATTACTAGGAGGAATGTAAATTTCAGTTAGTGATTTTACAACTTCTATTTCCTTGGGTTTTACCCCAACTTCTTCGTAAGTCTCCCGTAGCGCAGTGGCCATCATATTGGTATCATCAACCTCCACCTGTCCTCCTGGGAAACCTATTTGATTGGAGTGAACGTCTTTAGGATGGCTCTTTCGTAAAATGAGTAAAAGCCGAGTTAAATTTGCCTCATCCGGATAAAAAAGTGCCATAACTGCGGCCTTCTTCGTAATTTGAGGTTTTTCACGAGCCATTTTGAGCTCTTCTAACCTAAACTGAGGTGCCATTTTTAAATGTGAAGCCTCTCCCGGTAACGGCAGATTCTTTATTTTTGGGATTCGAATAGAGAAATCATCAAAATTCATGACAATCAGAAATTCTTTTATAGTAACAATATTACCACTTATTTTTCTTGCTGCTTGCGGCGAAAGTCCTAAAGAAAAGCAAAAATCTATTGTACAAGAGGAAGTCAAAAAGGATTCTGTTCAGATAGATTCTTCTGAAATAAAAAAAGAAGAAAAAGAAAAATTTGTACTGACCGAAGAAAATGCCATCGACTTTTTCTTTGAATATCAAAAAGACTTAAAAGCAGATAAAGTAAAGATTACCACACGATTTGGGAGTTTTACGGTTCAGCTTTTTGACAACGTACCTTACCACAAAGCCAATTTTATCTATTTAACCCGAAAAGGCTATTTTAATGAGACCCAGTTTCACCGTGTGGTAAAGAATTTCATAATTCAGGGCGGTAATTCAGATGACAGAAAAACAGGTAGGAAACGAAGTGAAATAGGCCGTTACCTATTACCTCCTGACACACGTAAAGGTCACAAACATCACAGAGGCGTTATATCAATGCCCAGTAGTGAAATTGATAATCCGCATATGCTGGCATCACCATATGAGTTTTTTATTGTAGTGACCAAACCAGGATCTTATCATCTAGATGGTGAGTTTACACCTTTTGGAAAGGTAATAGAAGGTATGGACGTAGTAGATAAAATAAACAGTGTAAAAATAGGTGAAGGCGATTGGCCATCGCAGAACATCTACATTCAAAAAGCAGAAGTCATTGAATAAAAAACCTTTTAAGCGTCTATTTTCTTGTAAATATTGGGTAAAGCTATATTAAATTTCACAGCCAACAAACGGGTTACAATAATGATTAAGATGGCCGCTATATAAGCGTAAGCACCGTCTATGGGCAATAGTATCAATATAAAATAACTTGTTCCGCCCAAAATACATGCCGTAGCGTAAACTTCCTTTGTTCTGAATATTACCGGAATCTCATTACATAACATATCCCTTATAACACCTCCAAAACAAGCCGTAATAGTTCCCAAGGCAATACACATTACCG
Source organism: Zobellia roscoffensis (assembly GCF_015330165.1). Classification (NCBI taxonomy): domain Bacteria; kingdom Pseudomonadati; phylum Bacteroidota; class Flavobacteriia; order Flavobacteriales; family Flavobacteriaceae; genus Zobellia; species Zobellia roscoffensis. The sequence continues at coordinate 2,861,478 of NZ_JADDXT010000002.1, read as the reverse complement.
GTAATAGATCTACCGTCAATCCTTTTTCTATTCCCAACATGGTAAAAAGGCCAATACCAATGGTATCAAACAAAAACAACGTTCTCCTTAAATGTTTTAAATGTCTTGCAAAAATCACCGAAAAGACAACAGCACCAGCAATTACAGTTATATAGATAGGCTCACGCATCCACAATACGGGCGTGTTACCTATAAGCATATCTCGCAGCGTTCCACCTCCCACTGCTGTAACGAATGAAATAATAAAAATACCGAACAGGTCCAATTTTTTGTCCATTGCCACCAAGACCCCAGAAATAGCAAATGCTATCGTACCTAGAATATCAATTAAAAAATAAAACATGTTGAAAGGTTAATTTTGGGTTTAAAAAAAATCTACGCAGACTCTTAAAGTTTCAGAAACAGATATCTAGATGACTTAAAGTTCTTGGGTGTAGTAGCTATAATCCTTAATTATCCTATCTACAAAATCAATAGGCGCCATATCCGTAGTTATACTGGTAACTTTTTTAATTTGATCGCTCAAAGATACAATTACATTGTGATTTCCATTGCGTTTTGCAGCATCATAAAATTCTTTTATGGTCTGCATTTCACGATCCTTAAAAATAGTTACTTGTGAAAATTGAGGTTTATAATCTTGTGGCAAATCACGCAGTAACGTATCTTTTAGAGAAACATGTTTTTTTTCGCTAATTACGGTCGTTCCCGCAGCTATATCACCCACTCTTTGACCGTTACCTCTAATCAAAATTGTTAGCACGGCTACGCCACCTGTGGTAAGAACAACATCTATGATTCGTAAAATCCACCGTACAAAATAGCTAGAAAAACCAGGTTTTGAGCCATCTAGTTTCACTACGCGTATTTTCATTACAGTTTTACCTACAGTTTGCCCATCCATAAAGGTTTCCAAAAGCACATAGTATAAAAAAGCAGGTAAACTCGCCACCATATAAAGCGCCCACATATCGCCAAACTCTATGTCTAAAGAAAGTAACAATATTACCATTAGAATAGTGTAGGCTAAAATGATAAAACTATCCATTAGATAAGCTAACATACGATCTCCAAGATGAGCCGTATGCTGATTAATGGTTATATTTTGGGCTGTTTCTATTTGAAATTGTTCCATAGTTTCGTTTCTTTGGTATAAACCAAAAGTTAATGCGCGAAGCCGCCTTTGTAAAGCAAAATAAAGACAAATGGGCTACTTTTGAAAATGCCCTGACCAACAAAACGGCTTTGACCCCTGATAAATTGTCCGATCTCTATATTGAAATTACGGACCATTTAAGCTACGCCAAAACCTTTTACGCGGGCAGCAATACAGAGTTCTACCTAAATACCTTGGCCTCACAGGCACACCAAAAAATATACAAGACCAAACGGGAACCTAAAAACCGCATTCTAGAATTCTGGAAAACGGAATTTCCTACAATGTTCTTTCACCACCAACGCGAACTTTTAATTGCCTTTTTGGTCTTCTTCTTTTTTAGCTTAGTAGGTGCATTTTCATCTGCTAACGAAGGTACGTTTGTTCGTTCTATTTTAGGCGATGGCTATGTAAATATGACCTTAGAGAATATTGAAAAAGGAGACCCAATGGCTGTTTATAAGCAAATGGGAGAGTTTAATATGTTTTTGGGTATCACCATTAACAACATTAGGGTTGCATTAATGGCATTTGCCTACGGTATCTTATTAGGAATAGGAACGTTATTTGTAATGATGCAAAATGGAATTATGCTAGGCAGTTTCCAATATTTCTTCTACGAAAAAGGGTTACTTTGGGAATCCGTTCGTACCATTTGGATACACGGTACCATAGAAATATCGGTTATTATTATTGCCGGTTGCGCAGGACTTGTTCTTGCCAACGGCATTTTATTTCCTGGTACGTATACCCGACTTGAATCTTTTAAAAGAGGTGTTCAAAACGGACTAAAAATTATGCTGAGTACCGTTCCTTTTTTCATAATTGCCGGTTTTTTAGAAGGCTTTGTAACCCGCCATACTGAAATGCCAGATGCATTGGCTATTCTGATAATTACGGGTTCTTTGGCACTAATTCTATTTTACTACGTTATATATCCTAATCGACTAAACAAAAGACCTACACCATGAAGCAATTTATTGAGTTTAAAAAACAACGAGAGATGAGCCAGATTTTATCTGATACTTTCGGCTTCTTACGCAATGAATTTAAATCATTTTTTGGCGTGTTTTTTAAGATCATTGCCCCGTATTTGGTAGTTATGCTAATTAGTTATGGGTTTTACATGCTCCAGGTAGGCGATTTAATGAGTCTTAGTTTAGGAGGTTCGGGATCACTTATAAACGGCATGGCCGTTTTTATGATTGCACTTGTTTTTATAATTGCCACGGTAACCACATATGTTTTGGCGCAAGCCACTACTCTTTTCTATATTAAATCTTATATAAAAAATAATGGAACTATTGATTTTTCCGAAATCAAAGAAAATGTGTATGGTTCATTCTGGAAGTTCATTGGACTTGGTTTTTTAGTAGCTATCTGTGTTGGTTTTGGTTTTCTTTTCTGTCTTATCCCTGGTATATATTTGTATGTACCACTCGTCCTATCATTCAGTATTTTGGCTTTTGATGGCAAAGGGGTATCAGATGCTTTTAGTGATAGTTTTACTTTGGTAAAAGACTACTGGTGGGTAACCTTCGCTTCCCTTTTTGTAGTGGGCATTATTGTAATGGTGACCAGTTATGCATTTGCCTTACCAGCCACTATCTACACTTATGCTAAAATGGGAATACTTTCTGGCGAAATAGACGCCGAGAATTTCACTACAGCAGACCCAATTTCCATCATTTTAGGTATTATTAGCACACTTGCCCAATTTCTATTAAATATCATTTCTGTGGTTGCAAGTGTTCTGATTTACTTTGATTTGAATGAAAAAAAGAACTTTACAGGTACTTTTGAGCGCATAAAAAATCTAGGAGGAGACACCGAAGAATAAATATGCGGAAACTGCATTTTCTTTTACTACTTATTTTGTGTTGTGTTGGAATTACTTCTGCTCAACAAGATTCTTTGAGAATTGTATATGATACTGTGCCGCTTCAGGTGAAAACCATTAGCGAAGATGAACTGAACAAATTTTATGAAGATGATGCGTTTCAGTATGAAATTACAGAGGCCGAACGCACCTGGTGGGACGATTTTAAGAGTTGGCTCGCCAATATAATGCTCCGTCTTTTTGAAGGTATTTTTGGGGTTGATGAAGCTTCAGGTATTCTTGCTCTGGTGATTCGTATTTTTCCCTATATACTCTTGGGAATACTGATTTATATTCTCATTCGATTTTTTCTAAATATTAATGCCAGCTCGTTAAAACAAACTCAAAACAATACAGCTTTAGTTTCTTTATCCGAAGAAGAACATATTATTAAGAATGAAAATATTCATGACCTCATTAAACAAGCTCTTACCAAAAACGATTTTCGTTTAGCCGTACGTTATTCGTATTTGCATGTACTGAAATTAATGAGCGAGAAGGAATTGATTACTTGGAAACCGCAAAAAACCAATGACGATTATTTGCAAGAGATTTCAAAAACTAACCTCCAAAAACCATTTACAACAATCACTCGTTTATACGACTTTACTTGGTATGGCGATTTTCATATTTCTGAAGTAGAATATCAGAAAGCCAGGAAAGCTTTTTTATCCATAGAAAAAATAATTAACTCAAATGGATAAAAAGGGACTCCAATATATAATCATAGCCGTCGCTACCGTTGCGTTATTAATGGCGATGCAATACAACAGTCCTAAAGAAATAAACTGGACCAACTCCTATGTAGCCAAACACAAAATTCCTTACGGCACTTTTGTACTGAACGACGTAATGGATTATCTTTTTGAGAATAAAACACAACAAGTACATATACCTCCATTTGAATTTCTCAAAGCAAACGAAGATGCTTCTGGCACTTATTTTTTTGTAAATAACAACGTGAATTTTGGCGAATCAGAATTACATTCTCTTTTAGATTGGGTAGATAAAGGAAATACACTCTTCATTGCTTCTGAAAATTACGAAGAGCAACTTTTAGACACCCTTAAGCTAAATACTGCCACTCTTTTTAGCGGACTGAAAAATATACGTTCGCACAAACACAGATTGGTCAACCCGCAATTAGCATCTAAAGATGGTTACTTTTTTAACAAGGAAGACTATGTCACCTACTTCCAAGAGTTTAAAACGGATGCTATGACCATCTTGGGAACGGTAACCAATATAAATAAGACCAATACGGAAATAGAAAAAGAGCAAGTTAACAACGTAGTCAAAACTTCATTCGGCAAAGGAGAAATCATTTTAAGTACTTTTCCGAAAGCCTTTACCAACTATTTTATTTTAAAGGACAACAACAAACAGTACACGGCAGGCCTCCTATCTTATCTGGATGACTCTCAGACGATTTACATGGACAACCATCATAAAAGCGGCAAAGCTGTTTATACCTCGCCTATGTACGTCTTTTTAAATACAAAAGAATTTAAATGGGCGTACTATTTAGCTCTGATAGGGGTAGTGATTTACGTGTTTTTTGAAGGAAAACGGAAGCAGCGTGCCATACCTATCATAACTCCGCTTAAAAATCAAACACTGGCGTTTACCCGTACTATAGCTGACATGTATTTTGAAAAAGGTGAACGCAAGCAAATTACTGAACATAAGATTGCCCACTTTCTAGAATACATACGTTCACGATTTTATTTAAATACATTAAAAAAAGATGATGAGTTCTTCGGAAACCTTGCTTTACGAAGTAACCATAGCAAAGAAGAAGTTAAAACACTTTTTTCGTTAATAGAACAACTGGAAGCAAAAGATATTTTGACCGATACGGAGCTACAAAAGCTCAATACGGCAATAGAAAAATTTAAAAAGAAATCACATGGAAAATAATGAGATTCAAAATGAAGACCTCAACTTCAACAATCGTATTCCGTTAGAAGATTTAAAGAACGCCGTTAAGGATATAAAAAGAGAACTTTCTAAAGTTATTATTGGTCAAGAAAACTTTATTGAACTGCTTATTGTTTCCCTTTTAGTAGATGGGCATGTGCTTATTGAAGGCGTACCGGGCATTGCAAAAACAGTTACAGCAAAACTTTTTGCCCAAACCCTAAAGACGGATTTTAGTCGAATTCAATTCACTCCTGACCTTATGCCTAGCGATATTCTAGGAACCTCTATTTTCAATGTAAAAACGTCTGAGTTTGAGTATAAGAAAGGCCCCATTTTCTCAAACATTGTTTTAATTGATGAAATAAACAGAGCACCGGCAAAAACCCAAGCGGCCATGTTCGAAACCATGGAAGAACGTCAAGTCACCATGGATGGAACCACCTATAAAATGAAAGCGCCGTTTATGGTTTTGGCCACCCAGAACCCAATTGAACAAGAGGGCACTTACGCCCTGCCCGAAGCCCAGTTAGACCGGTTTCTATTCAAGATAAAGGTAGATTATCCTTCGGTAGAGGAAGAAATATTAATTATAAAAACGCATCACGAACGCAAAGGTGCCATAGCTAAAGAACTAATTAACGGCGTGCTAACCCCTGAACAATTAGTGAAGTATAAAGCCAATATTCAGGACGTGATAGTAGAAGAAAAGATAATAAAATATATTGCTGAGATTATTTCAAAAACAAGAAACCATCCGCATCTATATTTGGGAGGTTCACCAAGAGCTTCTATTGCCACCTTAAATGCGTCAAAAGCCTACGCAGCAATAAGCGGAAGAGATTTTGTAACCCCAGAAGACATTAAAAAAACACTTGTACCCATTCTTAACCACCGGGTAATTCTAACCCCGGAACGTGAGATGGAAGGCATGACCACAGAAAGTGTAATTCAAATGATAACAGAGTCGGTTGAAATACCGAGATAAGTATGCAGTTTCTAAAATCGTTCTACATACACAATGTTTTTTTTAGGTATATAGCTATACTTTCGGCCAGCTTTATCCTTAGCTACTGGATACCTGTACTCTACCCTATCGCTTGGCTTCTGAGTCTACTCTTAATTGCCCTGTTTTTGTTTGACACCTACCTTTTGTACGCAGCTAACAAAGGAATAATCGCTTCTAGAATTCTTCCTAAGAAATTGTCTAATAGCGACCTTAATCCTATTCTAATAAAGTTTGAAAGCCATTACGCATTTATAACACAAGTAGCGATTATAGATGAGCTTCCCGTTCAATTCCAAAAACGCGATTTTGAGCATAAAGCCAGTTTGTCAAAAGGCGATAAAAAAGAATTTAGTTATACCGTAAGGCCTATTGATCGCGGAGAATATGTTTTTGGTAATTTAATCGTTTTTGCATCATCGCCTTTAAAAATAGTAAAACGGAAATTTGTTTTTCAAAAAGACCAAATGGTACCGGTTTATCCTAGTATCATCCAAATGCAGCAATATGACTTTCTAGCCATAAATAACCGACTTACAGAAGTTGGATTAAAAAAAATACGCAGGATTGGGCACACTCAAGAATTTGAGCAGATAAAGGAATACGTACAAGGGGACGATTTTAGAACCGTTAATTGGAAAGCAACGGCCAAACAGAACCAATTGATGGTCAATCAATACCAAGATGAACGCTCGCAACCCATTTATTCCATTATTGATACTGGGCGAGTAATGAAAATGCCTTTCAATGAATTAAAATTGCTCGATTACGCAGTAAACTCTGCTTTGGCTTTTTCAAATGTTGCTTTAAAGCGAAATGATAAAACCGGAATGATTTCATTTTCAAAAAAAATAGAGTCGTTCGTGCCTGCCGTTCAAAAAATAACGCATTTAAATACCATTTTAGAAAAACTCTACAACATCAATACCGAATTTACTGATGCCGATTTCGGGATGCTTTACGCACATATAAAACGAAAGGTTAACCAAAGAAGTTTATTACTACTTTACACCAACTTTGAGCATATTTCAGCTTTAAAAAGGCAGCTTCCATTTTTGAGTGCTATTTCTAAAAAACATGTACTAGTTGTCATCTTCTTTGAAAACACAGAATTAGATACTTTGATTTCGAAAGATGCTGAAGATTTACAAACTATCTACCATAAGACCATCGCCGAAAAATTTACGTTAGAAAAGCGTCTGATGCAAAAAGAACTACAGAAATATGGCATTCAAACCATCTTGACGAAGCCAGAAAACCTCACCATGAATACCATCAATAAGTACCTAGAAATCAAAGCACGAGGACTTCTATAGTCACAATTGTTATCCATAAAAAATAAATCCAAAAAAAGTTTTCAACAAGTTATCACCAATGTTTTTGTTGATAACTTATAATTGGGTTCTCTAGTGATTCGCAACCCTAAATATTTCAAGCCTTCATCGATAAAAAGTTATTTTGATAACCCCTATTTATCGCTCACCTGCCGTTCAAACGTTCAAAAATATCGTCATAATTCTGTAAATTGCAGTCCCCTCGAGGTATTTAAAAATACCTCTCTAGAATAATCTAATAACGAACCAAACCTACCGGAACAGGAATGAAAAGTACGTCTCCTATTACTTCGAAATCGTCCACGTCTTTTTTGGATTTTCTTAAACCTGAACGAAAGTTTAAATTTAGACTTGTAGATTTTAAGGACAAAGATTACAAAACAGATTTACTTTTAAGTCAGACCAAATGTAATTTAGAAATAGTACCTAAGGGGATAATGGTCATAGGCAACTTTGATAATCACGATAGTATAATTCCTGTTTTAAAAGATGAAATAGAGTCTATTAGCCTTGTTCGTGGTAAGGAAACAATTGATACTTTTTATTTATCTCCCATGCATGTTTTAATGAAATTAGGTATACCTAACCGCATATCTAGCTTTTTTAAGGTCTACCCTTCCGAATATAAAATATCTGAAACTCAGATTACTATAAAATGTAAGGACTACCAACTAAAATTAATCACCCACGGCAATAATTTTGAAACCCTTTTACACTCCTTTAAGAGATCTGGATATTCAAAAGAGTTAGACCTTCTACGTAAACCCACTTTGAGTCTCTTAAACTATAGTGTCTATTAAATTTTATTTTAACCTAACAACAACTTCTAGTCACCATTACTACGGCTAATTAAAATTTAGTCCTAGACGTTCGGTAAATTTGATTATAGTTAACTACATTTAAAAGTTACCAGACTAATAGACTGTCAAACTTTTATAATGAGATTAAAAACCATATTTTTCTTTGTTACCTCTTTCTGTGTTTTCGCTACAGGGCAAGCACAAGAACTGCACGAATTGGCCCAAACTTTTCTAAATAGTCTAGATAGTAATCTCCTAGAAAAAGCGCAATTCAAACTCAATGATGACGAACGCTACAATTTTAACTATGTACCCATAGAGCGTAAAGGGCCTAGTTTTAATGATTTTAGCCCTCATCAAAAAGAAGCCGCCACCAATTTATTAAAAGCTTCATTAAGCCAAGATGGTTTTAACAAAGCATCTGAAATCATGGCGCTGGAAAACGTGCTAATTGTTCTAGAAAATAATGAAAAGAAAATGCCAGACGGCACTCCCATGCGAGATGCCCTGAACTACCATTTTACTATTTTTGGAAAACCAGCCAAAGGAGAATTTTGGGGTTGGCGGTTTGAAGGTCATCATGTATCCTTAAATTTTGTTGCTTCAGAAGGAACCCTAGTGTCTAGTACACCAACTTTTATGGGCTCCAATCCTGGTATAGTTCCCAGCGGCAAATTAGAAGGGAAACAGGTCCTTAAAAAAGAGACCGAAATAGGTTTTGAACTCCTCTACTCCCTTTCAAAAGAACAATTAACCCATGCCTTATTTTCTGATAAAGCTCCTTTTGAAATATTCACTCGTAACAATAGAACCGCAACTAACTTAGAACCCAAAGGAATTCTATTTTCCGACTTATCTGAAGAACAAAAAATTATTTTTCAAAAACTCCTAAACCTCTACTTAGACAATTACGAAGCTAAATTCTCCGAAGCTCTGAAGACCAAAATAGAGCAAGCAGATATAAACAAGCTCTCCTTTGCTTGGGCAGGGAGTTTAAAGCCTGGAAAAGGTCATTATTATCGCATTCAGGGGCCAACCCTTCTAATTGAATATGACAACACTCAAAACAACGCAAACCACGTACACACCGTAGTACGTGATTTAACCAATGATTTTGGAGAGGATATTTTAAAACAACATTACGACCACAGTCATTAATCAATTTGGATGAAAAACTCAAAACCCGAAGTCTGGCTCCGTGGCCCTCTTCCCAACATTCCTTTACTATTGCAACCTGCAGCACATGCTCTGTTGCAATCTTCGGAAGAAGTAGAACGTTACTTGTTGAATTTCCCAAAAGACCAATTATGGACAAAAATTGCAGGCCACGCTTCTGTAGGCTTCCATTTACAGCATATTACAGGTGTTCTTGATCGTATGATTACCTATGCCAAATCTGAGCCATTATCTGATTTACAATTTGATTATCTTTCTAAAGAAGGCCAACTTAATGATGGTATTACTACAACAGAGCTGGTAAAGGCATTTCAACACAAAGTAGAAGAGGCTTTATCTTTTTTCAAAACCCTTGACGAGGACACTTTAAAAGAAACCCGAACGGTAGGTAGGAAAAAACTACCGTCTACAACTTTAGGCCTTCTATTTCATGCAGCAGAACATAGTCAACGTCATGTAGGGCAATTATTAGTAACCATAAGCATCCTTACCCTTTCAAAAGATTAGACCATTTAAACCCTTTATTTATCTCATCAATAATAAATGCTTTAAGGTTCTTGAATTTTAAATAACATGCTAACTTTATATTGTTATAAAATTTACACTATGAAATCTAACTACGCAAAAATATACTCCGGAAATCGTTTTACAGCCCAACGAATAGAGGAAAAACTACTTGAAATAGGTATTGTCACGATTATGAAAGATGAATCCGAATCTGCCCGCTTAGCTGGTTTTGCTGCTAATATTAACGGTGAGCTTGAGGTTCACGTTCAAAAAGAAGAGGAAGAAAAGGCTATGATTATTGTAAGGGCAATATCTGCCCAACAAAAAGATTAGCAAGCATTGCCGTTCTGTATTCATTATTCCCTATTTTTATCGGCTGTATACCAATGAATATATAACAACAATGACAATCAATACCAAACTCGTTCAGTTTTTAACATTCTCACTCGTTTTTTCCCTTTTACTCTCTTGCGAATCAAAGCCTAAAAAACCAAAGGAAACTCCATTGGTTATAACTGAGGATTCACTTACGGAAGTAAGTAGAGCTAAAGAAATTCGCGAAAGCATAAGTCCAAAAGTCGCAGACGGACTAGAACTTACCCTCTGGGCTTCAGATTCCTTGGCACCTGACCCTATTGCCATGCAAATAGATGATAAAGGCAGGGTTTACCTTACACGTACCAATCGTCAGAAAAACTCGGAATTTGATATCCGCGGGCATCAAGATTGGATGACACCTTCAATTTCTCTTCAATCCGTAGAAGACCGCCGGGAATTTTTACATGAAACCTTTGCTCCGGAAAAGAGTGAAGAAAACGAATGGTTCCCTGACCTTAACGAAGATGGCAGCCATGATTGGAAAGACCTTACCGTAGAAAAAGATGAAATCTGGATGTTGGAAGACAGTAATAATAATGGTATTGCAGATAAATCTACCCGAATTCTTGAAGATTTTAATGACGAAATCACAGATGTTGCTGGTGCACTTTTAGTTCGTGAGAATGATGTATTTGTTGGCGTAGGCCCAGATATGTGGCGAATGACCGATACAAACGATGATTTAATTCTTGACGAAAAAACATCACTTGCACATGGTTTTTCCGTGCATATTGGTTTTGCAGCTCACGGAATGTCCGGTGCTATTGAAGGCCCTGATGGTAAGATATACTGGGGAATTGGAGATATTGGTGCTAACCTTACCACAGTAGATGGTCAGAATTTAAAGTATCCTAACCAAGGTGTTATTGTGCGTTCTAACCCTGACGGAAGTAGTTTTGAGGTATTTGCAAGAGGATTACGTAACACTCATGAATTTGTTTTTGATGCCTACGGTAATATTATTTCTTCTGATAACGATGGTGACCATGCTGGAGAAAGTGAAAGACTTGTGCACTTAGTAGATGGTTCCGATTCCGGATGGCGTTCCAACTGGCAGTATGGCAAATACACAGACCCAAAGAACAACGGATACAAGGTGTGGATGGATGAAAAATTGTTCACTCCACGTTGGGAGGGCCAGGCTGCCTATATTGTTCCTCCTATTAAAAATTTCCATAACGGACCAACGGGTATGACCTATAACCCAGGTACTGCTTTGGGTAAAGATTGGCTGAACAAATTCTTTTTAGTGGAATTTGTGGGTAACCCTGACCGTTCCAATATCTGGTCTTTTGACCTTACTCCCAAAGGGGCCTCTTTCGATTTAAAAACCGACACCAGTATTTTGAGTGGTGTTCTGCCAACGGGTATTCAATTTGGACCTGATGGAGCCATGTACCTTGCAGATTGGATTACGGGTTGGGGAACAAAGAACTACGGTCGTGTTTGGAAGTTAGATGTCAGCGATTCTAAAAACGACCTTGAAAAAGAGCGTCAGGAAACAAAACGCCTAATGACTTTGAACTATAAAAAGCAGTCCACGGAGGAATTGGTAAAATTACTTTCCTATGGCGACATGCGAATTAGAAAAAAAGCACAATTTCAGCTGGTTAAAAATGGTTCCAAAGGATATAAGGCTTTAAAAGAAGTATCCGCAAATAACGAAAGTCAGTTTGCTCGAATCCATGCCATTTGGGGTATTGGTCAGGTTGCCGATAAAGAAGCATCCAAAGCAGAACCCCTAGTTGCTCTATTAGCCGATAGCGACGCCGAGATAATTTCCCAGGCTGCTAAGGTTTTAGGCGATGTAAAATATACCGAAGCAGGTTCAAAATTGATTCCGCTTTTAAAGCATGACAATGCAAGAGTTAAGTTTTTTGCCGCCCAAGCATTGGGTAGATTTAAGATCGAAGTTGCGGTTCAGCCGTTATTGGACATGATTGTAGCGAACAATGATGAAGATGTTTATTTAAGACATGCCGCTGTATTGGCCCTGTCTCGAATTGGCAATACCGAGTCTATAACTACATTGGCCCACAACCCAAACAGAAGTCTTAGAATTGCCGCAGTGCTGGTTTTACGTAGACTTCAAGACCCTGCCGTTGCCGAATTCTTAAATGATGAGGATGAATATATTGTTACGGAAGCCGCAAGGGCCATTAATGATGATTGGTCTATTGAAGCCGCTTTACCTGCATTGGCCAATATGCTTACCGTAGAAAAATTTAACTCAGAGCCATTACTTCGTCGTGCTATAAATGCAGCGTTACGAGTTGGCGGAGATAAAGAATTGGAAAACCTTATTGCATTCGCAAAGGACAAAAATAGGTCTAACATACTACGGGGCGAAGCTCTTGCCACTATTGGTACTTGGGCAGAACCTTCCGTACTGGATCGTGTTGATGGGCGTTTTAGAGGGGAAATCAAAAGAGACCCAAATGTAGTTAAACAAAAAATAGAGAAAGACATTCCAAGTTTCATTGAAGATACGGATACGGATATCCTTATTGGTATTTCTAACACACTGGCCAATTTAGGAATAGACTCTCATAATGATGCGCTTTTTGCTGTAATGAAAAAACATAAGTCGGCTAAAGTCCGTTCTGAAATGCTGAAAGCCCTGGGGACGCTTAATTTTGATAAGATTGAAACTGCCATGCAGTATGGTATGAAAGATGGCGATAAAGATGTTCGTACTACGGCCATAAGTCTTATGCCTAAAATGGATATTTCAAAAGAGAATCTGCCGGGCATTGTTACTCCAATCTTCAAGAAAGGTTCGGTTCGTGAGCAACAACAGTTATTGAGTGTTTTAGGTGAATTGCCAATCGAAAAAAGTGGAGAGTTACTGGGAAGCTTAATTAAACAAGCTACTGCAGGCCGCTTGAATCAAAGTGTTATTCTAGATTTAATCGAAGCGGTTGAATCGACGGAAAATAAAGATTTAATAGCGCAACTTAAACCACTTAAAGAAAACGGAAACTCCGTAGAGGCTTTTAAAGAAACCTTAGTAGGCGGAAATTTCAGAGATGGTCGTAATGTATTCAATAAAAACCCAACGGCACAATGTACCCGGTGCCATGCGATTGGTAGCGCCGGTGGTGATGTAGGACCTTCTTTAGAGAACATAGGTAACATTCTTAGCCGCGAACAAATTCTAGAAGCGCTTATTGAGCCTAGCGCACGCTTAGCTCCTGGTTATGGAAGTGTTGTTCTTACTTTAAAAGATGGCTCTAAAGTAAGCGGTATACTAGAAGCTGAAACAGATGAGGAGATAACCCTAAAAACGGGAGAAGCAGAACCTTTGGACATTCATATTTCAAGAATAGAAAAACGCGAAAATATGCCTTCGGCTATGCCTCCAATGGGCCGTATGATATCCAAAAGAGAATTACGGAACTTAATAGAGTATCTTGCGAGTCTTAAAGAAGGTTAATAAATATCAACAAAAAATCCCTCCAAACGGAGGGATTTTTTTACTTTATAGCAGGTGGAAATTACAAAGAAGCAACTGCTTTTTTAGCCATTTCAAACTCGGCCATCATATCATTTATAATAGTTTCTGCAGGTTTTATTTCATGAATAAGTGACGCTACTTGACCAATTTCTAACTCACCTTCTTCCATATCACCTTCAAAAATCCCTTTTTTAGCACGTGCTCTTCCTAAAAGAGAAATCAATTCTTCTTTGGTAGCTCCATTGGCATACGCCTGCTGAACATCTTTATAGAATTTATTCTTTATGAGCCGCACTGGCGCCAGTTCTTTTAATGTAAGTTGGGTATCTCCTTCACCTACTTCTATTACTTTTTGTTTAAATAATAGATGAGACGATGCTTCATCACTAGCCACAAAACGACTGCCCACTTGTACTCCATCAGCACCTAAAATCATTGTAGCGAGCATTGTAGTACCAGTAGCAATTCCGCCTGCGGCAATTATGGGAATGTCTATTTTTTCTTTTACTGCAGGTATTAAAGTTAGCGTAGTGGTTTCGTCCCTTCCGTTATGACCTCCAGCTTCAAAACCTTCGGCTACAATAGCATCTACTCCAGCCTCCTGGGATTTTAAAGCAAACTTTAAACTACTGACCACGTGAACTACGGTAATCCCTTTTTCTTGCAAATAAGAAGTCCATGTTTTTGGGTTTCCAGCGGAGGTAAACACAATTTTAACCCCAAGGTCAATAATGATTTCCATGAGCTTGTCCAAATCAGGATAAAGCATAGGAACGTTTACTCCAAAAGGTTTATCCGTGGCCTGTTGACACTTTTGAATATGCTCGCGCAAAACCTGCGGATACATACTACCGGCACCTATTAGCCCCAAACCTCCTGCATTGGATACGGCGGAAGCCAGACGCCAGCCACTGGTCCATATCATACCCGCTTGTATAATTGGGTATTTTATTCCAAAGAGTTCTGTAATTCTATTTTGCATTGGTTTATATATTCATAACATAAACTATCCGCTACGAAATTACACCGGAGCCAATAAGCTCGTCACCTATGTACCAAGCCGCAAACTGGCCTTCCATAATCGCAGATTGTTTTTCTTCAAAATCTACATACAAACCACCTTCTACTTTATATATAGTAGCTTTTTCCAGCGGTTGGCGATATCTAATACGCGCCATTACCTCCAACGTTTCATCTTCTTTTAAAGCTAAATCGGTTCGTACCCAATGTAGTTCCGCATCCGTAATGAACAATGTTCTACGGTACAAACCGGGATGTAATTTACCCTGACCGGTGTAAATTACATTCTCATTTACATCAGTTTCAATAACGAACAATGGCTCTTTTGTTCCTCCTACATCCAGTCCTTTTCGTTGTCCTTTAGTAAAATAATGCGCTCCTTGGTGGTCACCCACAACTTTTCCATCTTCAACTTGATATACAGGCTTCTCTGAATAAAAAGATAACTCTTCTTGTTTGCTCTCAAATTGAGGTAATTCTCTTTGATATTGAGAAACATCAGAAGGCACCTCAACAATTACACCCTTTTTAGGTTTTAATTTTTGCTGAAGAAATTCAGGCAAACGTACTTTTCCAATAAAGCAAAGTCCCTGAGAATCCTTTTTATCGGCAGTAATTAAATTATTATCTGCAGCAATCTGCCGTACTTCAGGCTTATTTAAATGACCTATGGGAAATAGAGTTTTTGATAATTGCTCCTGTGAAAGCTGACAAAGAAAATAGGATTGGTCTTTGTTGCCATCCACACCTGCCAAAAGCTGATAGGTTTCCGTGCCGTCATCATTCTTGATAGTCCCTTTTCGACAATAGTGTCCTGTAGCTACGTAATCCGCTCCCAATTGCAGGGCTATATCCATAAAGACATCAAACTTGATCTCACGATTACAAAGCACGTCCGGATTAGGAGTTCTGCCCTTCTCATACTCGGCGAACATGTAATCTACGATCCGTTCTTTATATTGGACACTTAAATCTACGGTCTGAAACGGAATACCCAGTTTTTCAGCAACAATTAAAGCATCATTACTATCCTCTAACCACGGGCATTCTTCTGAAATAGTTACCGAGTCATCATGCCAATTCTTCATAAACAAGCCGATTACCTCATATCCTTGTTCTTTTAAAAGGTATGCGGTTACACTTGAATCCACTCCTCCTGAGAGGCCTACAACTACTTTTTTCATTATTCTAATTATTGCATACAAAAATACGAAAACTTGGTCAAGACTTTTCTATCTACCTTACATATGAAATGCATACATCATTATCACCTAAGTTAGCATACAAAAAAGAGCTCTTGACAACTCTCTTTTTTTTTAAGCTTGGTTAATCCGCATCTTTACAATCCCAAATCTTACCAAACCAAACTAACTAAATGCGAAAAACCCTGACAGACGTCAGGGTTTTTTTATTTTTAATAAGCTCTATTTTCTATAGATTCTTATTTTTTTCCTGTTTTCTTCTGCTCTTCAGCTTGCTCCATCATCTCGCGCATCTTCTTCTGGAATTTATTTTCCTTCTTGGGTTTTTTCTTATTCTCTTGTATCTGAGCATGAATCTTTTTATCATCAAGAATAAAATTCTTAATAACCAACATGATACCAATGGTAATCATATTCGATACAAAATAGTACAAACTCAATCCACTTGCATAGTTGTTGAAGAAAAACAACATCATAAGTGGCATTAAATACATGATAAATTTCATGTTAGGCATACCTGGCTGCTGAGGCATATTTTGCCCAGTAGTCATGGTCATATAAAAGAATATTGCAATAGATGCCAATATTGGAAACAGACTAACATGATCTCCGTAAAACGGAATATGAAATGGTAAGTTCGCTACCACATCATATGACGATAAATCATCTGCCCATAAAAATGACTTCTGACGTAAAGCGAAAGAAGTTGGAAAAAACATAAACAAGGCATAGAAAATAGGCATTTGCAACAAAGCAGGTACACAACCACTCATGGGGCTCACACCAGCTTTACCATAAAGCTTCATGGTTTCCTGCTGTTTTTTCATAGCATTATCCTTATACTTCTCTCCTAATTCTGCAATTTCGGGCTTTAACACCTTCATTTTTGCTTGAGACAAATATGACTTGTACGTTACAGGAGACATTGCTAATCTAACCAATACCGTCATTGCTACAATAGCCACACCAAATGGCAAGAAAGAGCTCAAAAAGGAATAGAAAGGTGTAAACAAATAACGGTTTAACCAACCAAAAATACCCCAGCCAAAAGGAATTGAATCATCAAGACCTAACTCTTTGTACTGGTTCAACACCTTTACATCTGTAGGCCCATAATACCAATGCATGTTCTGTGCTAATTCTCCTCCTGTTAATTCTAAAGGTATTTTCGCTCCAAATAATTTGGTGAATTTTGTATCCTTACTCTCTTCTTCAACAAGATTCTTAGAAGTAAGGTCCGCTGTTTTAAAGTTGTTTTTTCCAGCAAGAATAGAACTAAAGAAATGCTGTCTATAGGACAACCACTTTACATCTTCTTCTGCTTCTTCGTCATCACTAGTAAGTGATAGATAGCTTATCTTACCTTCATCGTGATTATAGGTAAGCTCTGTATATTTATTCTCGTATTCTACACTTTTATTATGTCGGATACCTTTTAAGTTCCATTCTAAATCTACTGGTCTAGTACCATCTATTATACCATTAAGACCTTGAGAACGAATAGTAAAATCTACAAGATAATTATCTTCCTTCATCTCATAACGGTACTCCAAAAAATTATTTGGGCCCGCTTTGGCTTTCATAGAAAGCACTGTATTACCATTACTTTCTGTTATAGATGGCTCAAAATAAAGGTCCTTGGTATTCAACACTCTATTATCCGAAGTAGTAAAATTTAAACCAAAAGAAGCATTACCATCATGTATCAGGTACACAGGTATAGAATCATAGGTATGATATTGCTTCATACGCGCCTCTACAATTTGCCCACCTTTATTACTTATGTCTAAAGAAAGAAGTTTATTCTCTAATTTGGTAATTTTGTCAGAGGGTTGTGTATATCCAAAAGCACCTATTTTACCTTGATAGTTAGCAACGGCCATAGAATCTTGAAGGTTAATTTCTGGAGACTGCGCTACATTTTCAGACGGCAAGGCTTCATTATTTTCCTCTTTTACAACCTGTTCTTGTTGTGCCTTTTCAGCAGCTAGCTCCTCTGGAGTAGGCTTATTCTGATAAAACATAAATATCAATATTCCGAAAATCAGCACAAAACCGATTATAGAATTTATATCTACTTTCTTTTCTTCCATCTAAATAATTGTTAGTAGACCGATTCCTTTTTAATCAAATCGGCCATGTACAAGGGTTTGATTCAGTCAATTAGCAAATATATGCCCAATTGACCAGATTATGCCAGAATGGCATTAGTTTATTGCTTTTTATGTTTTAATGCTGCCTTTACAAAGCCTATAAATAAGGGATGCGGACTAACCACCGTACTTTTGTATTCCGGGTGATATTGCACTCCTATAAACCAAGGATGCTCCGGTATTTCTACAATTTCTACTAGACCTGTTTCCTTATTTATTCCCGTTGCTTTTAAGCCTTGCTCTTCTAGTTGGTTTTTAAAGTCACTGTTAAACTCATAACGGTGACGGTGTCTTTCAGAAATATTATTAGCTCCTTTATAAACGTCCTTCACCAAACTACCTTCTATTAACTCACAGTCCCAAGCGCCCAAGCGCATAGTACCTCCTTTATTAGTGATAGTTTTTTGCTCTTCCATAAGGTTTATAACAGGATATGGCGTTTTTTCGTCCATTTCGGTTGAATTGGCGTCAGCAAGCCCCAGTACGTTCCGAGCATATTCAATTACCGCCATTTGCATGCCCAAACAAATACCCAAGAACGGAATATTGTTTTCACGTGCGTATTGTACGGCCTGTATTTTTCCTTCAATACCCCTTTCACCAAAACCAGGAGCAACGAGTATACCGTCTAAATCACTAAGTTTTTTCTCCAGACTTTTGCCCAGTAAATGTTCTGAGTGAATAGACTTAATATTTACACGAACTTCATTAACCGCTCCTGCATGGATGAAAGCCTCCAAGATAGATTTATAAGAATCTTGAAGCTCAACATACTTACCAATTAAGCCAATGTTTATCTCATTCTGAGGATTCTTGTGTTGATCAAGAAAGTCTTTCCATTGATCCAAATCAGGTTTTACAGTATCGGCCAAAGCCAATTTTTTAAGTACCACTGTATCCAAACCTTCTTCTTGCATTAACAACGGAACGTCATAAATGGTAGAAGCATCAATAGATTGTATAACTGCCTCACGCTTCACATTACAGAAAAGCGCTAATTTTTCTTTTATCTCATCGGAAATCTCATGCTCTGTTCTACAAACCAAAACATCTGCCTTGATACCGCTTTCCATTAACGTTTTAACGGAATGTTGTGTTGGTTTAGTTTTCAATTCCCCTGCGGCAGAAAGATAGGGCACCAATGTTAAATGAATGACGATACCATTATTATCTCCAAGCTCCCAAAGCAACTGCCTAACAGACTCTATATAAGGTAAAGACTCGATATCACCTACAGTCCCCCCTATTTCGGTAATTACAATATCATATTCACCACTATTGCCCAACAATTGAACACGACGCTTAATTTCATTTGTAATATGAGGTACAACTTGCACAGTCTTCCCCAGAAACTCTCCACGGCGTTCTTTTTCAATAACACTCTGGTAAATACGCCCAGTAGTTACATTGTTGGCCTGAGAGGTACGTACGTTCAAGAAACGTTCATAATGCCCTAGGTCCAAATCGGTCTCGGCCCCATCATCGGTTACATAGCATTCGCCATGTTCATAGGGGTTTAACGTACCTGGATCTACGTTGATATACGGGTCTAATTTTTGAATCGTTGTCTTATAGCCACGTGCCTGTAGCAATTTGGCGAGCGATGCGGCTATAATACCTTTCCCTAGAGAAGAAGTAACACCTCCCGTAACGAAAATATACTTTGTCTGCGACATATTGGTGTTCTTTGTTACGGGGCACAAAGATATAAATTGCCTAGTGAAATCATAGGTATTACTTGGGAAAATCTTTTTGAATCTTATGAATTAACGGCTCTAGTCCATTAATCTTAATTTCTAACATGGATTTAAGTAGAATTCCTAATTTTCCGTCAGGAAACCCTTTCTGTTGATACCAAATTAAATACGCTTCCGGAAGGTTTACCAAGTATCGTCCTTTAAATTTCCCAAATGGCATCCTATAATGTGCCAATTCTATCAATTTTTCTTTATCCGGAGCTATATTCATTTTTAAATCTAAATATTTTATCTTTATTTTCGCCTAATAGCCAAAATTATGAAACGAAGAAAATTTATTGGTACATCTGCCGCCGCATCGGTTGGATTGGTGGCCTGCAAAACTACGAATGCCATGGCACCTTCTACTACAGAAAGCGTAAAATTAAAAGAAAATATTCACCATAGTGTTTGCCGCTGGTGTTATAAGGATATTCCTATGGAAGATTTCCTGAAAAGCCTAAACGAACTCGGTATTAAGGCAATGGACCTTACGGGCCCAGAAGATTGGCCTTTGATGAAAAAATATGGTATTCACGCCTCTATGTGCTGGGGCGCTGGTTTTGGTATTGAAAAAGGCTTCAACGACCTTTCCCTGCACGAAGAACTAATAGCAGATTATTCGCAACATATTCCTAAAGTTGCCGAAGCTGGCTACACCAACCTTATATGTTTTAGTGGAAACCGAAATGGTATGGATGACGCTGTAGGATTAAAAAACTGTGCAGAAGGACTTAAAAAACTAATGCCCATTGCAGAGAAGCATGGTGTGGTTCTTCAAATGGAACTGCTAAACTCCAAAGTAAACCACCCAGATTATATGTGCGATACTAGTGCATGGGGCGTTGAACTTTGCAAGGCCATAGGTTCTGAGAATTTTAAATTGTTATATGACATTTACCATATGCAAATTATGGAAGGTGACATTATCCGTAATATTCAAGATTACAACCAATATTTTGGGCACTACCATACCGGAGGAAATCCTGGGAGAAATGAAATAAACGATACGCAGGAACTTTTTTACCCTGCTATAATGAAAGCAATTCTAGCAACCGGTTTTGAGGGCTACGTTGCACAAGAGTTTATACCTACATGGGATGATCAAATTGCAGCTTTAAAAGAAGGCGTTACCATTTGCGATATATAAAATACCAACCTCCCTTCGGGGAGGTTTTTTTATCCCATTAGTTTTTTCAAAAAGTCTTCTTTTCTGCGTACGGCAATTTCTATATGTGAACCATCATTCATAAGTGCGTACCCTCCTTTCCCTTTTACATATTTATCTACACATGTAAGGTTTATTAAATGCGATTGATGTGCTCTATAAAAATGGTGTTTTTCCAAAAGGGATTCAAAATATTTTAATGTTTTTGCAACCGTAAGTTTACTATCGCTCTTTAAATATAAATGGGTGTAATTTACATCTGATTGACACCTAACAATATCATTTATTGCAATCATAGAAAGCCCATCAACCGTGGGAACTGCAATTTTCTGGAAGTCACTCGCTTTTTGACCTTCTAAGTTATGGAATAGAACTTCCATTTTTTTTGATATTTCCTGTAACGAAATTTTCTTTGTTAACTTTTCAAGTGCTGTATATACATCTTCTTCCGCAATAGGCTTCAACAAATAATCCAAAGCTGAAAACTTAAAGGCTTCCAGCGCATAATTATCATAACCCGTCGTAAAAATGACCTCAAAATTAATATCAGGCACCGCATGAAGCAATTCAAACCCTGTTCTATCATGTAATTGCACATCCAAAAAAACCACTTGAGGACTATACTTTTTTATAGCAGCTAGACCTTCTTCATAAGAAGAGGCCACATTAAGCACCTGAACGGTATCAAAAGCTTTTAACAAAAGAAGTAATCTGTCTTGGCAATGTTTTTCGTCGTCTACAATGATTGCTTTTAACATAAAATCATTAAAATTGAAGTTCTAAAGGTAATTTCAGCTCAACACGTAGTCCTTCTTCCCTATCGAACATTTGAATGCTTCCGTTTTCCTTTTTCAACTGATTAATAATATCAAGCCTGTTCTTGGTTATTTTTAGTCCCATTGAAGTTTTCCCCTTTTGAGCAGCACCATTTCCTTTTCGCCCTACCCCATCATCATCTACAGTACAGACCAAAAACTGATTTTCAATTTTTACCGAAACATCTATATGCCCAAGGGTTTCTTTTGGCGATATACCATGCCAAATACTATTTTCTATAAATGGCTGCAAAATTAAGGGGGGCACCATGGTGTTTTCTATATCAATGTTTTCATCAATATTAAAAGAATGCACAAATTTATCTTTTAATCGTAACGCTTCAATTTGCATATATAGCCCCGTAAGCTCAAGATCTTCTTCCAACGGAATCCATTTTTTCTCCGAACTTTCTAAAATAGCTCTAATCAACTTAGAAAATTTCACTAGAAAAATGTTCGCAGTCTCCAAATCATTCTTCGCCATATAATCACTAATGGAGTTCATGGCGTTGAATATAAAATGTGGGTTCATCTGCGAGCGTAGTGCCTTCAATTCCGTTTCTGCAACCCTGGTCTTAAACTCAGAAATTTTCTTTTCGGATATTACTTTTTCCCGTTTCTTATACAGTTGAAAAGCAACGACCAAAAAAGCTACAATTAACAACCCTCCCGCCAAAAGAGCCGTAATCATTAGGTTCTGACGCTCCACCTCTGCTTTTGAAGCCTCCTGCTTTCTTTCATAAGCAGATTGAAGTTCAGATTTTTCCTTTTCGTATTCGTATTCGGCCTCTAATAATGCTATCTCCTCCTTCTTTTCCGCGGAAGCAAAACTATCACGCAACACCACAGCGTCTGTTTTATTCTTATAGGCGCTCTTATAATTGCCCATTTTATTCTGCAAGACAGCCAACTGATCAAGAGCATTGAACTGTAGATTTATACTTCCTGCCTCTTTAGCATATTGATAAGAAGTTTGATAATTTTCTTCAGCTAGCTTTAACTTTTTCTGCTTTCCTAAGGCGTAACAATCTGCTAAATGCTGATGTACAATAGCTAAGTTATTGGCATTTTTTAGCTTCTCATAAATCTCTTGGGTCTGCTTAAAATAAGGTATAGCCTCCTCATATTGCCCCATTTCCGTATAAGCAATCCCCGTGTTGGTCAAGGCACTGGCCATTCCCCTTTCATTGCTATTCCGCTCCATTATGTCATAAGCCTGCCTATAACTCTCAATAGCTTTATCGGATTTTCCCGTTTCATTATAAACTCTACCCAGATTGGTAAGAGCATTCGCCACTCCTTCCTGGAAATCATTCTGTTGAAAAAAACCAAGGGCTTGCTTCTGATAGTTTTCCGACTCAACAAACTTCCCTAATCTGGCATACAACAACCCTATATTACTAAGGATGGATGCATACTGCTTATCACCTGTTAAGTCTAGATCCTCATAAATTCGCTTAGCATCAAGATAGCTCTTAATGGCTTCAGGATACTGAGAAAGATACATATAGTTGATACCAATACTATTCAACATTTTAGCCATTAGAAAACTATCCTTAGCTTGCTCAAAGACCTCGTATGCTTTGCGATTATTATCGTTAGCGCGGGCATAGTCAGATTCATTAAAATAAACCAACCCCTTGTTATAAATTAGTCTGGCAGCACCTATCCGATCATTATTCTCCTGCCGTATCCTCATTGCCTTATCATACGAATCCAAAGCCAAGGAATCTTCTCCTAATGCACTATAGTTATGACCTTGATACGCATAACTAGTAGCAACACTTTTCTCAATTTTAAGCTTCAAACCAAGGTTTACCGCATCTTTAGACAGTTCTATTCCCTTTTTAGGGTCAATAGAATAATAGGTATAAATCAATTCATTTAAAATGTTTAGCCTAACGGAATCTTGTTTTGGAGTTTTTTCTAGGAGAGAATTTAAACTATCTATTTTAGCATGCTGGGCTCTTAAACCAAATACAGACAATAAGAGCAATAGGGAAAGTACTTTTATTCTGTTAGAAGGCATAGATACAAGTAGTATATAGAACTCCAAATTTAACAGTTTCAAGGAAAGAACACTATTCTACTCAAAAAAATATTGTTATAAATAGTTCTTTTTGAGCTTTGTATGTAAAAAAAATAACTGATTACGATTACTCCACAAAAACCTACACATCCTCTAACAAGACTCACGGTTAATAAATGCAAATGGGAAGCTAGCTTGCTTATTCCTAATTTCATAGCACCAAACCAAGCAACCAATTGTTTATGACTCAGAAAAACTACTCCCTCAAAGCCCTTGTTATCCTTATTATTATTCCTCTGTCTTTTTTAACAGGGTGTGACAGTCATCCTATAAATGAATTAGCCGAGGACCTTGCGGACCAAGTTGAAGAAATTGAGGAATTAGACGACGAACCTGAAGATGAAGAAGAGCAACAACAGGAGCAAGAAGAAGAAGAAGAAGAAGAAGAAGAAGAAGAAACCGTATACACCGGTTCCATGACCGCTACAGCTAACGGAAAAGAATTTCAATCATCTGAATATTCAGAACAATTCAACGGCATGCCGGCAGCCATTACAAAAACTGATGGAATATATATGGTATACATTTCAGGTTATGACATAAGCTTGGGCCTAGCTAATACTAAAGCTGTTGTTTTATGGGCCGTAGGAGAAGATTTTTCCACACTAAAGGTTGGCAAAACATGGGATTCCCCTCTGGTAGATTTTCTTCATGAAGGAGTAATTGCCAATTATTACGAAGCTGAAGTGACCGATGATGATGATGATGACAACCCCAACCTTGAAGAAGTAGATAATATATATCTAAAAATTACCGCAATTAATTTCGAAAATCAAAAATTTTCCGGTGAGTTCAGTTTTGCAGGAAAAACTGAAGACGGTACCTCCATTACCGTAACCGACGGCCAATTTACCGACTACACTTTTGAATATAACGAACAGTAACAACTACTTTATAATCCATTTAACCCACCAAGACCCATGAAAAAATCTCTATTTTATTTCGGAGCTTTCCTTTTAACCCTATCTACTTTTATTAACTGCTCCGTAAAAGATGTTGTAGATGACCTTAGCGACACACAAAAAGCACTGGATTGCGCCAACTTAATGGTAGAAATAGATAAAAAATGGAACGAGGAAGACCGCAATTGCAGCGAAATTAAATCTGATGTAGCGAAGATTCTAGACACTTGCAATGATTTTATAGATGCGGAACAAAAAGCACAACTGCAATTCTATGCAGACAATTGCAGCACAGATAATTAATTCAACAGACCAAACTTAACCTTAAAAATGTTCTGCAGATGAACACCTTCAGAATGAGTCTCAACCACTACCGCACTAACCTACTTTTGCTAGGCTTAAACTTACACCTACCTGTTAGCAACAAAGCTACCAACAAGAAAATCGAGAAAAACGACCAAAGTATATCTGGAGAGATTGTATTGTCCGGTAAAGAAACCACAAATCTAGGGACTTCTTTAAAAATAGGTAATTTAGCCATAGGCCGTTCCAACCACAGAGTAAAGGGCAAAACAATAATACTTACTGATAGCCATACAAAAATAAACGAGAATGGCCCTATACCTAATGACCTCCAAAACAACTTTATAATCATTGGCTTAGATATAGAAGGACCCACCAGACATAACACTAGCAGGTCTTTAACTATGAATATCACCGTAGATGGTATTGAGTACAAACATACCTGCACTCCCCCCGACTTTAGCACCTATAAAAATTACAGCTCTGATTTTGAGATTGATTTTGACAAAAAAGAGATTGTGTTTACCGAAACAAATATTACCAATACTGTAACCGACGCTGTTCTAACCATGAATGGAACCATAACCTGGAAATAGTCTTCAAGACCAACAAACATTTTTTTGTTTGTACAGCATACAACAGAATTTAACAACCCTGAACGTTATAAAATGAAATCATCAAAAATCATATCAGCAATACTAATTGCCTTTTTTCTATGCTTCACCACTTCATGTTCTGAGGACAACACCCCTATTGATCAAGAACAAGAACAGGAAGAACAGGAAGAACAAATTGAAGAAATAGAGGAGGAAACAGAAGAAACAGAAGAAGAAAATGATGATGATGATGATGATGATGATGATGATGATGAAGAAGAAACAAGCGATAGTTTTGGCACCATAAAATTATCCGGAGACGAAACTTCCGATGTGGGCACTACATTAGTTGTAGGTCATCTTAAGGCAGGCTTAACCCAGCTAACGGGTAACGAACGTACGGTTATCATAACCGATGAGAACACCCCCATTTCTGAAGAAGAGGGGCCAGAACCAAATGATGTTGGTAATAATTTTATAATTGTAGGCCTAGATTTAGGTGACAAGGCAACCCAAGATGCAGAAAGAGGTCTCTCCATAAATATTTCAGT
Source organism: Zobellia roscoffensis (assembly GCF_015330165.1). NCBI lineage: Bacteria > Pseudomonadati > Bacteroidota > Flavobacteriia > Flavobacteriales > Flavobacteriaceae > Zobellia > Zobellia roscoffensis. The sequence continues at coordinate 2,835,330 of NZ_JADDXT010000002.1, read as the reverse complement.
AGATGGCACCGACTACAAATATGCCTGCGCTATACCCATTGTTTCTGGTTTTATTAATTGCGGAGAGGATTTTCATATCGATTTTGAAAAAAAGGAGATTATATTTTCAGAAACCAAGGTCATTAATACAAAAACGGAGTCCGTTTTAACCATGGATGGAACAATAACTTGGAAATAACCTAAAATATAAAGTCCTCATCAGAACTTAAACCTTAAAATCAGAAAAAATGAAAACAACAAAAGCACTATTCGCACTTATTTTTGTCTTCCTCTTAAACGCAAACCATCTGCTTGCACAAGATAGCAATGGGCAACCAGAGACCACCAAAGAAAAAAGTTCAATTAAAGAGGTCGATAAAATAAACCAAGCTTCAGGGGAGATTAACGAGACATCGGCAAATACTGCCGAAGCTGTTAAAGGTACAGTCTCCAATACTAAGGAAACCTTAAAAGAACTTGGTTCACTTTTTGGTTCAGGAAAGGAAAAAGCTGCTAAAGGGGTAATCAACATTGGTATACAGCCCATCACTTACGACGACCCTAATTTAAACGCCCTTTACGAACAAATCACAGAAATACGAGGAGTTAAAAATCCTAATAAAAATTTTAGGGACAACAGTGTAACGATTACCGCTGAATACAAAGACGGTGCAGATGCTCTTTGGCAAAATGTAACTACTGAAGTACGGGCTGCCTTTAAAATGGTACAGATGGGAAATGATATGATTGTAGTACAGCCCGCTGACTAGAAGTAACTTAAAATCAAATAATATAAAAAAGTAGTTAAAATGTTAAAATAATTAAGATATTTACCCAATCAAATGAGAGCAAAATTTTTATACTAAATAATTTAACCATTAAAGATTTTTAAATTTCAATTACATGAAAATGAAAAAAACGATTATTTATCTAGCCCTTACTTTTCTAACGGTTTCTTTTGCCAATGCACAAGAATTTGAACAAGGTACTAATGTAATTAATGCCGGTATTGGACTTGGCGGTTATTATGGAGGATACAGCACCTCTACCGCGAGCCCTGTATTTAGCGCCAGCTACGAAAGAGGCGTTTGGAATGTTCCTGGTCCAGGCGTAGTGAGCTTAGGAGGTTATATTGGATACAAACGTTTTACTTATGATTATGCCTTTGCAAATGCAGATTACAGCTGGTCATATACCACAATAGGAGTTCGCGGCGCATACCACTATACCGGTTTGGATATAGACAACCTTGATGTGTATGGTGGAGCCATGCTTTCTATGAGAATTTTAGGAGGAGATGAATTTGGAGATATAAGCAGCAGACCAGGCGCTACAGCTTTTGTGGGGGGCCGTTGGTACTTTACAGATAGCATTGCCGGTTTTGCGGAAGCAGGCTATGGCGTTGCTTTCTTAACACTGGGAGCTTCTTTCAGATTCTAGAATAACGGATACTATTAAAAAAAAGCCTTCTCAAGATTTAATCTTGAGAAGGCTTTTCTTCTTTAAGAGCTGCTTCAATTTGTTTGTTCCAAAGCAATTGCTTGTGTAAATCCCTAGAAAAGTTTGTTTCCCTATCGTATTTATTTTGAAAATCACTCAGCTCTTTCAAAACTGTCTTGTAAATAGCTCTGACCTCCGCTTTTGCATTCATTGTAAATTGAGCTTTAGCTAATCGTTCTCGCATTTTCCGGGCATAGAGCTCAGATATATCAAAGTGTAATTGTTCGTGGCTTAGAATAACCGAATTGCACAACTCTGGTCTATACCATGATTTGTTCGGATAAAACTCGCTCTGCACCACAAAATCCAAATACAATTGACCTTCCTTTTTAAAAGACGTAAAAGAATAACTTATACCACTGGCGGTAGTTGCCGCGGCCCATTCCGTCTTAAAATAGCTTCCTTTAAAATCTGACCATTGTAGTTTTCTATCCGCATTCCAAAGTATCACTTCTTCCTCTTGAGAAGAAACCACACTACAAACACACAGACATAACGCCCAAAGACCGTATTTTAAAGCTCCCAATTAAACGTAATTACCTTTTCTATATCTGGATGCAAACTATAATGCACAGGGCAAGTCATAGCCGTATGCTCTAAAATTTTTCTGTTCTTATCAGAAATGTTAGATGGTAAAACTAGCTTCGCTTCAATTTTAGAGATTCGTCTAGGTCCAGCCGCCATATGTTTCTTGATTTCTACAGTAGAACCTTTTAAATTCACATCAAGTCCTTTTGCTTTGATTCCCATCATGGTAATCATGCAACTCCCTAATCCGGTAGCTACGGTATCCGTTGGAGAAAAAGCTTGCCCAAGACCATTATTATCTACAGGTGCATCCGTAATAAAAGTATCACCAGAGCGCATATGCTCGCAAGTGGTTCGTAAATCTCCGTTGTAGGTTACTTTTGATGTCATACTAAAATTGGGTTTGGAATTAATCGTTCTATTCGTAAGCCCTAAGTTAGTACTACCTCGTTCAAAAACGAAATTAATTTACAAAATTACTCAGCCTGCTTTATACGAAGGTCTTCAAACTTAAGAATGTATGACGACTGATTGAAATACCCTGAAGCACCCACCTTTTCATAATCAAACTTGTTACCTGAGTATTCCGTCTCACCAATTATCTTAGAAGCCTCTATTAGATTATTCTTATAAGCCAACTTCAACAAGAGGTCATAGGTTATATCAAAACCACGAACAGCGTACCTATCTGGCGTGCTTCCAAAACGTTTTTCATAGCGCTTAGTAAATGAATCATTAGACCCCATTTTATACACTGATGGATATGTAAAATGAAGGTTAGACAAATGAGCATTACTAATCACTTCATTATCAAAAGCACTATTCTTGTTAGTCGTAAACATGCGTACTTTTATGTCTTCGGTATTCATTGAATTCAAAATAGAAGTTACACTAGACACCAATTTAAAATTATCTGTCTCTACAAACACCCAATTATCTCCCTCTTCCGAGAGAAGCTCGGTTAACTTCTTAATATCAATTCCAATATTTTTCTCCTCCTGAGCTACCTGCAAAGTATCAGATTCTGGAAAACCAGCCATTAACTGCGCCTGAACCGCTTTATTCTTATCATCTGCAATGATGATAACATGCTGGTCTACCATTTTACCCTGTACATAGCCAATCATCCGATCACGAAGTACCTCATCCGAAGTATAGGAAAAGAATACATTAGATAGGCTTAAATCGCTCTTAGCTGGAATAGGCGCCACCAAAGGTACATTCTTACCACTAGCCCTTACTGCCGTTTCTTTCAAGGACGGCATATCTAATGGGCCCACAATAGCACTATAACTTAAAAGGTTTTCTTGCTGTAAAATCTCTTTTGTTCTGGCAAGATTCAATTGGTTATCAAAAGTCTTAACATCTACAGATACACCAAGGTCCGCAATAGAATCTATAGCTACTAAAGCTCCTGAATAAAGTCCTAAACTATATTTTAAGCTGTTTCTTTTATCAATAATAGTGGCAACACGCTCCTTATCACTTAAATCTAACTTATCTAACCTGAAAGGCAAAAGAAACATCAATTTTGGTCTGTTCCCTACATTGATACTATCTAAAAGGTTGATTTTATCCAAAACCAATGAATTGCGAACTTCAAAATTACCCTCTTGTTCTTTTGGTAATTTTAAAATCATACCCGCTTTTAACCCTTGAGCCAAATCAGGATTTAATGTTAATAGCTCTTTATAAGTAATTCCAAACTTACGGGTAAGAGAGAATTCTGTCTGTTTTGGTTTTACCTCATAGAAATTAAAATTCTCCGTATTAATTTCACCACTATCAGCCTTAGCTTGAGGAATGCGTATTACCATACCTTCTTTAAGTCCGCCTCTTTCTGTAATCTCCGGATTCAAACGAACAATTTCATCTGACTTCACACCAAATTTCTGTTCCAATTGAAAGAAATTCATTTTTGGAGGAACCGTATATGACGTGTACAACTGTGTTTCTTGATTTTCAACCGTACTCCCTGCTATTTTTGGCAACCTCAATTCTTGCCCTACTGCCAAATAATCATTTGACCCAGAAAGTTCAGGATTTAAAACAACCATACTATCTACAGTAATGCCATATTTATAAGCAATACTCCATCTAGTTTCTTTGGGAGCTACTTGATAAGTTTCAAAATCGTTTTCATCAATAACTATTTCCTCTTCCGGTTTTACTCTACGGTATTTTGGAATCTTCAAAGTCATCTTTTTCTTCAACTGTGAAGAGTACAAATCTGGATTGTACTTTTTAATAGCCTCCTCCGTAATGTGAAATCGCTTTGCTATACTATATAAAGTCTCCTTCTTTTTAACACGATATGATGTAAAGCCAATAGGCTCTTCCTGCTCTTCATCAACCCCATTTTTAACAGCGGCAGCCACTGTAGTACTTTCTACATTTCTAGTCGATTCTGACGCAACTGCTTTAGCTTTACTATCTTTTGGTATAACCAATATAGTATTCACTCTCAAGTCATCACCTCTTCTTACTTCCTTATTTAGTTTAAGAATGGTCTGAGCATCTACCCGGTACTGTTTTGCTATGCTTTCTAAGGTCTCACCCTTCTTAACAGCATGGGTTGTAAACTTCTGAGCAGACACTTTACACGCTACTAAAACAAACAGTATAAATGTTAGACTAACTTTAAAAAATTGATTCATATTTATTCCCATTCAATGGTTGCCGGTGGTTTTGAGCTTATATCGTAAACAACTCTGTTTACACCTGGCACTTTGTTGATAATATCGTTTGATGTCTTTTGTAAGAACTCGTATGGTAAATTCACCCAGTCAGCAGTCATCCCGTCCGTACTTTCTACGGCTCGCAAAGCTACGCATTTTTCATAAGTGCGCTCATCACCCATAACCCCTACACTATTTACGGGTAAAAGCATGGCTCCGGCCTGCCAAACCTTATCATAAAGACCCCAATCACGTAAGCCTTGTATGAAAATATGATCTACCTCCTGTAGTATAGACACCTTTTCTGGCGTAATGTCACCCAAAATACGAATTGCTAGTCCAGGCCCTGGAAATGGGTGTCTCCCTAATCGCTCATCACCAATGGCCATGCTCTTACCCACACGGCGAACTTCATCCTTAAATAACATTCTCAATGGCTCAACTACTTTCAGCTTCATATAATCAGGTAAACCACCTACATTATGATGACTCTTTATTGTTGCCGATGGACCGCCCGTTGCAGAAACAGACTCAATTACATCTGGATATATAGTTCCTTGTGCCAGCCACTTAACATCTTTTACAAGATGGGCTTCGTCATCAAAAACATCTATAAATACCTTTCCAATAATCTTACGTTTCTTTTCAGGATCACTTTCCCCAGCAAGAGCATCCAAAAAGCGTGCCGAAGCATCAACACCTTTTACATTAAGCCCCATATGCTCATATTGATCTAGAACGTCTTGAAACTCATTCTTTCTAAGAAGACCATTGTTAACAAAGATACAGTAGAGGTTCTTTCCTATAGCCTTATGAAGCAGTACAGCTGCAACTGTGGAATCCACTCCCCCAGACAAACCTAGCACCACTTTATCATCTCCGATCTTCTGTTTCAACTCAGCGACCGTCAAATCTACAAACGCATCTGGCGTCCAAGTTTGCGCAACATCTGCAATGTTTACCAAGAAGTTTTGGAGTATTTTTTTACCATCTTTAGAGTGATAAACCTCTGGATGAAATTGAATAGCATAAGTACTCTCGTCTTCAATTTTATACGCAGCGTGTTTAACATCGTTTGTGCTAGCCAAAACAACACCTTTCTCAGGCAGTTTTTGAATGGTATCACTATGACTCATCCATACTTGACTTCCTTCTGAAACACCTTCAAAAAAAGCTTCCTCTGGTTTTATGTATGATAAATTTGCACGACCATATTCTCTTGTGTTCGATGGAGCAACATTACCTCCACCAAAGTGAGCTAGGTATTGGGCACCATAACAAACAGCTAATAAGGGCTTCTTACCTCTTATTTGCGACAGATCAGGATGCGGTGCATCATCTGCCCGCACCGAAAACGGAGAACCTGATAGAATCACCGCTTTATAGGACGATAAATCGTCTGGAAGCTTGTTATATGGCTTTATTTCACAATAAATATTGAGTTCTCTAACCCTTCTAGCGATGAGCTGTGTATACTGAGAACCGAAGTCTAGGATAAGGACGTTGTTTTGCATGGCCAAAAATAGCAAATTCCGTTCGCTCAAAAAGACTCTTTACCCATATTTATAATCTGTTTTTTAACAATCGTTAAAAACAACAGAAATAAGACAGTAGAGGACAGGCTAAAACACATCATCAATTCCTACAAACAAGCTAGAATATCATCCCGTTATGAAAACTTTAACCTCAACATTTATCAATCCAAAAAACTCACGTAGCTCACTTTTGAGTGATTTTTTTCGAGAATTAACCAAGGAAATCACACCAAAACACTCATTTTTACCCAAATTCACTAAATATAAATAATAACTTCATATAAAAAATAATAAAACTCTGGTTTTAAATGTTTTAAATAAATTCCTACAAAATGTTAAATTATGTTAATTTTAATAAAATACAGCTCATTTACCCTCTTAAATCTGGATTTTAAATTTTTATCTTTCAAAAATCGAATCACTATTAGGTGTCTTTCTTTGTCTCATTTTTATTTATCTTTTCGTTAACAGCCTCCTCTAATGATTATGACTTTCTTGCGTAAGAATTTACTGCTTCATCAACATTTCATCAGTGTATAAAAGCAGTGATTACATCAATCAAAAAACGAACATATCTTGAAAAAAACTATCTACTGTACCTCATTTTTTCTTGTATTATTTCATCAAGGTCAAGCAAAAATGAGCAGACCTACTTGCAAGCCCAAAAGTGGAATTCACAAAAATATTGGACCACTTTTAATTTTTAAAAGCAATCACCAAACTCTCAATCAAGCCGAAAAAAAATATACCATTAGTGGGTACATTACTGAAAGTGGAAGCGGAGAACATCTCTTGGGAGTTTCCATTTATGTACCCGAATTAAAATTAGGCACCACAACAAATGACTATGGATTTTTCTCTTTAACTCTTCCCGAAGGAAATCACGAAATCATTATTTCATACATTGGTTTTGGAAGTGAAAGGCGACAAGTAAATTTAATGGAAGACAAAATTTTATCGATTGCATTAAAACCTTCTTCTGAGAATCTTGATGAAGTAGTTGTTACTGCAGATGAAAGAATAAGGGAGAGCAAGGTTACCCAAATGAGTACCGTTCAAATAAAACCTGCAGACATTCAAGACATACCCGCCTTGTTAGGCGAAAAGGATGTTCTTAAAACTTTGCAACTCATGCCAGGTATTCAAGGCGGCTCAGAAGGTAGTTCCGGTTTCTTTGTTCGTGGTGGCACACCGGACCAAAACCTAATTATCTTAGATGATGCCGTTGTTTACAACTCCAACCACCTTTTTGGCTTTTTCTCGGTCTTTAATGGTGATGCCATTAAATCTGTAGAAGCGTTCAAAGGTGGTTTTCCCGCTAGATTTGGCGGACGGTTATCCTCCGTTATTAAATTGGATATGAAAGATGGTAATAAAGAAAAGCTATCTGGCAAAGTCAACATAGGTCTTATATCCTCTTCTGCCCTACTTGAAGGCCCTATCAATAAAGGAAAAACCTCTTTTATAGCCAGTGGACGCCGTACCTATGCAGATATTATGGCACGTCCCTTTATAGAAAGTAAGAAAGGAAATAGAACAGGGTATTATTTCACAGATTTCAACTTTAAGATTCACCATATATTCAGCCCCAAAGACAAATTGTTCTGGAGTAATTACTTTGGGCAAGATAAGTTCTATGACAACAGTGTTTATAATGATGGCGATAAAGATAAATCTAGACTGCAATGGGGAAACATCACCTCTACCCTTCGTTGGAATCACCAATTTAACAACAAGCTTTTCTCTAACACTTCACTTATTTTCAGCAACTATAAATTTAAGCTGTTAATAGAAGAAGATTTTGAAGACCAACAATACCTCTTCAAAAGCAGCTCAGGCATTAATGATTACACATTAAAGACTGATTTTGATTATTACCCCAACAGCAAGCATACTATTAGATTTGGCGCCAATGCAACCCGACATAACTTTACACCGCAGCGCTTGTTACTCAAAGACGAATTTAACTCAGACATAGATAAAGAACAAGAACTGAATTCTTTTGAAGGGGCTGTATATGTAGAAGATGATTGGAAACTTACCGACAAGTTAAGTTTATCACCTGGTATTAGGCTCAGCTATTTCAATTACAAAGACAAACATTACATTAACCCAGAACCGAGGTTAGCACTATCTTATAACATGAAGCCAGACCTTGCGTTTAAGGCCTCTTATTCTCGTATGAACCAATACATTCATCTCTTATCTAGCTCGGGTATTGGTTTGCCTACAGATTTATGGGTATCATCTACTGATAATATAAAACCACAGACCTCCCAACAGCTTGCTATTGGTGTTGCCAAAGATTTCTTTGACAAAGACTATTCCGTAACTCTTGAAGGCTATTACAAGACCTTAGATGATGTTATTGCTTATAAAGAAGGAGCCTCTTTCTTAGCTATTGATGACTTTGAAACCGGCAAGAATACTAATTGGGAAGAAAATATTACTTCGGGACAAGGCTGGGCCTATGGCGCAGAAATACTTTTTAGAAAGCAGACCGGCCCCTTAACCGGTTGGCTCGGCTATACATTATCATGGTCTGAACGTCAGTTTGATGAATTAAACCTAGGTAATAAATTTTATGACCGTTATGATCGTAGGCACGATATATCATTAGTAGGAATTTATAAGCCAAATGAAAAAATAACCCTATCAGGTACTTGGGTACTATCAACAGGTAACAACTACACCTTGCCCAACCAGCAGCGTATAGCCAATGCTGTAGATTTCCCCATTTTCAACAATGACATGTATAGCAGCTTCACTGGTACGGAAGATTTTACCACCCAACGCAATAATTTTCGCGGAGAAACAAGCCATAGGTTAGATTTAGGAATCCAATTTCATAAAAAGAAAAAGAAGAATAGGGAACGTATTTGGGGAGTGTTACTTTACAATTCTTACGCAAGAAGAAACCCTTTTATATACACTATTGAAGATAAAAATTATGACTCTTATGCCCCAAAACCGATTGAAAAGGAATTGATACGAACATCTGTACTTATGCTGATACCATCTATTAATTACACTTTTAAGTTTTAAACCATGTATAAATATATTCAGATAAGTTTATTGTTCGTTTTACTGTGTAGTGCCTGTCAAGACCCCGTAGATGCCGATGAGTTACTTAATGTAGAAGGTAGTACCTATATACTTGGTTATCTATCACCATCGGACACTTTGCTCAGTATACACGTATCCAATACCATACCAGCTGTAGGCTCTCCACTGGACAATTACAGTAATGAAACAAATAAAGAGAGATTAACAATAAAAGATGCAGAAGTCATTATAAGTGATGAGCAAAATAATGAAATTAACCTCATATATAACTCGGAAAAAAGAAACTATCAAGCCAATGCATCAGAGTTTGATATTGTTGAAGGCAGCACTTATTTTCTGAGGGTTTCTGCCAATAATAGCAACTTTACCTCAAGTTGTACCATCCCGAAAAAAATAAACTCGATTACCGAGAAAATAACTCTAGAATTTGAAAATGAGTACTCAAGACAATACATATTAGACATTGCTTTTCAAGATATTATTGGTAAAAACAATTTCTACCTAATTGGTGGCAAGATAGAAACAGAAGAGCAAGGACAATTATATGAATGGCCATTGGATTTTGAACTGAATAGCTTTTTGACCGATGCTATTGGAGATGGAGAAACTTTGAGGCAAAATTCATCTTTTGGATTTGGTTATACAGAAGAAGTCGTTACTGCTAGAGTAACACTACAAGTAACAAATGTTGAAGAAATTCTTTATTTAAACCGTCGTGCTACTTTTTTAAATGATTATAATGACGGAAACCCGTTTGTTGAGTACAGTATTGCATCTAACAACATTGAAGGCGAAAATGTTGTGGGTGTTTTTGCTGGTTATCAGCTTACTGAAAAGGTAATTGAATATGAGTTGAAACAAGAGGCACCCTATTAAAAAGTAAAAGTCCGGGATACCAAACCCGGACTTTTCATCAAAATCAAAAAAACCAACCTAAACACATGAAACGGTTTAATTAAAAATCGTTTTCATAGCATTTTTACTAATAACACTCTACTTGCCAAATACCCTACCCGCTTTTAAAAGTTTTTTCTACTTTTATTCAAAAGCATTTACATGACTTCTATTTTTTGGGATGAAACACTAGCCGAAATAAGAAAAGGAATTACCGAGAGAGGCCACCCATTTAGGTTTTTCACCCTAGCTTCTACAGGGCAGTCAGGAGTACCAAGCCAACGTACTGTGGTCTTTAGACACTTTAATGATAATTTAAACTTAGTGTTTTATACGGATGAACGCTCACCAAAAGTTTCTCAAATTCAGAAAAATAACAAGGTTAGTCTATTATTCTATCACCCAGAAAAGCTTTTGCAGATTACCATTGAAGGAAAAGCCTCAGAAATTACGGACCCACAGGTATTAAAAGAGTATTGGAGCCATGTACCTGATGGCAATAAGAAAGACTACACCACTCATATTGCTCCAGGAACAACTATGAACGCCCCAGATGAAATTGAATACCTTAATGACAGGAACCACTTCTGTGCCATACAAATTGAGCCTACTCGTATTGAATACCTTAAAATAAAACAGCCCAACCACGTTAGGGTGCTTTTTTCTAAAACCAATAAATCTTGGCAAGGAGAATTTTTAACACCTTAATTAAGGTATGCGGCTTTACATTTTTACAATCGTAAACTCTTGCTGTAAGGGTTGTAACGTATCAAGAAGCATTGGAACCAAGTTCTCCCCTAACTCCAAATAAAGTTCAGAGAAATTTACATTGCGCTCTTGCAATGATTTATTAGGAAAAAGTTGGTTCTGAATTTCCGTCATGCGCAGTACATGATCTTTCAGCTTACGTTTTTGAGCTTGCAATAATCTTTTTTCTAGATGGTCAAGACCTTTTTTTTGTTTTACTTCTTGTGCCTTCACTGCGCCTAAAAAGGAAGCATCTGTTTGTTCTGCCAACTCATACATGCTTTTAAACTGCTCTTCAAGAACTTGCTTTTGAGCAGAAAAATTGACATCTATATTAGATATTTCTCTAATCTTTTTATTGATAAAACTACTTTGTTTTAAAAAGAGGTCATCAACAGAAAGATTCATTTTAGCTAACTTTTCCGTTTGTTTTTCGGTGATGACCAAAGCCGAATTTCTAAGTAATAAAACAGGAAAAGGTACTTGCATAGCCTCGAACATGGCTTTCAACTCCAACCAATAAGCTATTTCGCCACCTCCACCTATATAACATAGATTAGGTAAGATAACTTCTTGATACAACGGTCTTGCAATTACGTTGGGGGAAAATCGTTCGGGATATTCCTTCAATTCCTTCTGAAGTTCTTCTTTGGTAAAATGAATTTCGGTATCGTTTATAAAATAGGTGTCGTCCTGCCCTACGATTCGCTCTCGAAGACCATCTTTTAAATAAAAATAGTTGATTTCACGCGGATTGACCTGCACATTATACTTTTGCTCAAGTTCGTCAAACTTCGTTACTGTCTCAGAAACCTTTTTGTATGCTAGTTGGTCAAAAATATCTTTCTCGGCATAAGGGACTAAAAGACTTTTTAAACTCTTATCATCACCATCTACAATCACCAAGCCTTCTGAACCAAAAAGCTCATTTGCCAAATATCGGGTAGCATCGGCTAAATTATCATGCTCTAAATATGATTTTTCAAACAGTTGCTTTAACGCAATGGCATTTGTACTATTTCCTATTTGATTTGAAAAAGCTTCAAAAATTTCATCAAGTCCTTTCGTATCTATATGCCCCACCGCACCAGATGCAACTTTGTTCCATTTTAACTTTTTTCCACGGAAATTAAAATAGTTGATCTCCTCAAAATCATGGTCTTCCGTGGCCATCCAATATACCGGTACAAAATTATATTTTGGATACGCTTTTTTGAGTTCTTTGGTCAGGTTTATAGTAGAAACTATTTTATATAAAAAATATAATGGCCCAGTAAATAGATTCAGTTGATGCCCTGTAACAATAGTAAAAGTGATAGGTTCTTTAAGTTTCTTAAGGTGTGTTTGGGTTTCATTACTAACCTCAAACCCCTTGTATTGCAATTGCAATGCATCATAAAGAATTTCTCTATTTTCATCAGGAAAACTGGTAGCCTTTTCAGCTATTTGCGCTTCAAAATTCTTAAGGTCCGGAAACCTATTATAAAAGTTCTGCACTTGCGGTTCTTCGGCAAGATAATCGCAAATAAATTCTGAAAAATAGCCGGTTTTGTAAAAGGGTAAACAATCAATTTCCATAAGGGTGTAAATATAAAACTCTTCGTCTATGCGACTTCCTAAAAATACGTTAATTACTTCAACCTAATTTTCGTACCGGTAAAGGAAAATCCAATCCTTTATTAAGTAATAATCAGTAGCTTTGGAAGTAGCCCAAGGAAATACCTTACATATGAAGTTATTAGCATCTTTTTTTGCTCTTTGCATTTGCCTATCCATTTCAGCACAAGAATTAAAATCGCCTTCTGAATTTCTTGGTTACGACCTTGGCACTCAATTTACCCGTCACCACCGCGTAATAGATTATTATACACATCTTTCAGAATCGGCATCAGAAAACGTTCAACTAGAATATTACGGGCAAACTAACGAAGGTAGACCATTGGCCCTAGCGTATATTTCTTCGGCTGAAAACATAAAAAAACTTGAAAAGATTCGCTTAGAACATCTAAAAAATACAGATGGTGAAGGCAGCCCTACCATTGCAATTGTTTGGATGAGCTATAATGTACATGGTAATGAAAGTGTGAGTACCGAAGCCTCTATGAAGACAGTTTATGAACTTCTAACCGAACAAACCGATTATCTTAAAAATACGGTTGTAATTATAGACCCTTGCGTAAATCCTGATGGACGTGAGCGCTACGTAAACTGGTACTATCAATATAAAAACGCACCAAATACAGTAGACCCGAACAGTAAAGAACACCATGAACCATGGTTAAACGGAAGACCTAACCATTATATGTTCGATTTAAACAGAGATTGGGCATGGCTAACACAAGTTGAAAGTCAACAACGAATTAAAAAATATAACAAATGGTTGCCGCACGTACATGTAGATTTTCATGAGCAAGGTGTAGATAACCCATATTATTTTGCACCTGCAGCAGAACCTTTTCACGAAGTTATCACAGATTTTCAAAGAGACTTTCAAACCACGGTTGGTAAAAACCATGCAAAGTATTTTGATGCCAACGGTTGGTTCTATTTTACAAAAGAAGTTTTTGATTTACTCTATCCCAGCTATGGCGACACCTACCCTACCTATAATGGTAGTATTGGCATGACCTACGAACAAGGCGGTAGTGGTAATGCCGGTTTAGGCGTTATTACCAGTATTGGCGATACCCTTACTTTACAGGACAGAATTCTACACCACCACACCACAGGGCTCTCTACCCTTGAGGTTTCGTCACAAAATGCAGTAAAGTTAAACGAAGAGTTCAAAAAATTCTATCGTCCTAAAAACTATAAATACAAAAGCTATGTCTTAAACGGCAATAGCAATAAGTTAAATGCTTTGACCCAATTATTAAAAGCACATGAAATTGAGTATGGGTGGGCAACTGCCAAAACTGCCAAGGGCTTTAATTACAATACTGGAAAAAATGGCCAGATGAAAACCACTGACCATAGTTTAGTCATAGATACTGACCAGAAAAAAGGAACACTGGTAAAAGTACTATTTGAACCCAGTACTAAACTTACAGATTCTTTAACTTATGATATTACCGCTTGGTCCCTACCCTACGCATACGGACTTGATGCTATTGCTTCGGAAACAAAAGTTAATGCTAATTTAGATTCAGGAAAAATAATTCAGGCTACTTCTAAACCTAGTGATTATACTACAAATGCCTATGCCTTTATTACTGAATGGAAAAGCTTTAGCGATGCCCAATTTTTGGCGGACCTTCTTAAAAAGAACATTAAAACTAGGCATGCAAAGAAACCATTTGTCCTAGATGGAATTTCATATGATCACGGTACACTTATAATTACAAAAGCAGATAATAAAAATACACCCGATTTCTTAAATACCCTTTCCACTATAGCTTCTAAACACAAACAGGTTTTAAACTCTACCAACACCGGTTTTGTTGAAGATGGAAAAGATTTTGGCTCTCACTCCGTGCAACCAATAGAGCAGGTAAAAATTGCTTTGCTCTCGGGCAAACCCACTTCTACCTTAAATTTTGGTGAAATCTGGCATTTCTTTGAACAGCAATTAGAGTACCCTCTTACTATATTGGACTCCGATTATTTCAAAAACATCGACCTTTCTAAATATGACATACTTATTCTACCAGATGGTAATTATAATAAATTTCTCAATGAGAGCAGAATGAGAGAACTCAAAGATTGGCTTAATGAAGGAGGAAAATTAATATCTCTGGGTGGTGCCTTAAAAACACTTTCTAAAGAAGATAAGTTTCAATTAAAAACGAAAAAAAGCGACACGGATAGTACCGCTATTGTTCCTATTTACGACCACAACCAACGTGACCAAATTAGAAATGAAATTACGGGTGCTATTTTCAAGACCAAAGTAGACCGCACACACCCATTGGCATATGGATACGATGATTCGTATTTTAGTTTAAAATTAGGTGGCACCGCTTACAACTATCTTGAAACAGGAACTGTGGCATATCTAGATATAGATAGTACTATTCCTGCATCAGGATTTGCAGGTAGCGACGCCCAAGCTAAGATTGGTGAAACCTTGGTTTTTGGTGTTGAAAAATATGGGAAAGGTCAATTGGTTTATTTTGTTGACAACCCTTTGTTCAGAGGTTTCTGGGAAAATGGAAAACTCTTCTTTGCCAACGCCCTTTTTATGGTCAACTAATAGCTCATAAATAGTATCCTTACCTAAAACCGCTTCCCAGTTTTTTTTGAATGAAGTCAGCCTCGTCCCACTGGTAATGGTTTACCTTTGCACTTCATAAGGCATAACGTTCAAATGAAAAACTTTAAAAAACAGTTCGGAGCAAAATTAACGGATTCCGACATTACACTTTACAGCCAATCCAACAATTGGAAAAAAGGCAAGTTTCTTAATCTTGAAGAAACTACCATGTCTATTAACTTTTGGGAGATTCCTAAACTCCTGTACAAGCAATTTACAGATAAGGAAAAAAGAGAACCTGCAAAGCCTTTACCTGTAGTTCCTTTTGATAAGGCAGCTTTTTTATCAGATGATATTGAATTCAAATACATCTGGTACGGACACTCGGTTGTATTAATGCGTATGGGCGGTAGAACCATTTTGATAGACCCTATGCTAGGCCCCAATGCATCGCCAATAGCACCTTTCAAAACCAAACGCTTTTCGGAGAACACATTAAATTTAATCGATGATTTTCCTGAGATAGACCTTATGCTAATTAGCCATGACCATTATGACCATCTTGATTATGACAGCATCGAAAAATTAAAAAGCAAAACAAAAGAATACTTTGTGGCTTTGGGAGTAAAACGCCACTTGGTCGGTTGGGGAATAGACCCTGAATTAATTACCGAATTTGACTGGTGGAATGATGCTACCTATTCGGACATAAAAATTACCTTCACCCCCAGTAGGCATTTCTCTGGTCGTGGCCTAACCGATAGGGCAAAATCACTTTGGGGAGGGTGGACCTTCAAAACACAAAACCATAATATCTGGTTTAGTGGAGATGGTGGTTATGGGAAACACTTCAAAGAAATTGGAGAGAAATTAGGGCCATTTGATTTTGGCTTTATGGAAGATGGCCAGTATAACGAGAAATGGCATCAAATACATATGTATCCTGAAGAAAGCGTTCAAGCCGCAATAGATGCCAAGGCTAAAAAAGCTATGCCGGTACATTGGGCCGGTTTTGCATTGGCACAACACGATTGGAGGGAACCTGCGGAAAATTTCAAAATTGCCGCTCAAGAAAAAGGGTTGGACGTTGCTTTTCCCAAATTGGGAGAATTATGTTCGCTTAAGGATGATAATGATACGTCTTGGTGGTAATTTAAAATTTAACCTATAGAATTGCGTAGTATCCATAAAAACAAACTGCCAGGCCTATAAAGCCAACACCTATCATAAACAAGGTAAAAACCTGTTGTAGTTTTCTATTTTCATTAATAATAAGCCCCAAAACACCAAATAAAATACTAATCTGAAGAAATAGGATACCAATATCTATTTGTGTAACCAAACTTCTGGTTTTAAGACCAATATCCTCCCAAGCCCGTAGACCTACTATTTTACCCATTTCACCATTTAAATCTTGAGACCATGCGGAACGTGCTATATTATTGGATCCTAATAAAATTTCAGTCTTTTCTTCCTCATACTTGCGGATAAGGTCATCGGTCACATCTATTCTAAAATCTAACTGCTCTAGCTTATCTTCTGCCACTAATCCTGTACCACGTAACGATTCTAAATAATCTCGCTGATTTTCTTTTAATATTTGTTTAATACTTTTTGCATTGTACCAACTAGAATAACTTACATGCTTGTAATTAGCTCTTGCTATCTTTTCTTCTAAGTTGCTGTTAACCACTTTCATTACAGCCAACATTGCCACAAGTATTATAATTATTACCCCTCCTCTATTCTCTATTTTACTATTTTTAGACATTGCTTTGTATTAAAGACTTACTTGGTTTTGGTCAAGACTAATTTTTCAAAAAAATTAGCCTCATACATTATACGTAAAAAACCGTATTAAAGTTGGCATGGAGTCCCTAACATAAGCTCTTTTCGATAAACGGTCTGGTATATAAGAAAATAGGCAATCAAATTATTTGATTGCCCACAAATAAAAAAATATATTCCTACGACAATGTATTTGGAAACTTTTTATACTGACAGATTAGAATTAAGAGCTACATCACAAGACGATGCCGATTTTATATATCAACTACTAAACTCACCTAATTGGCTTGACTATATTGGTGATAGAAAAATATACAGTAAGGCACATGCTGAAGCCTACATTAACACTAAAATAATACCTCAATTCAAAAGACTAGGTTTTGGCAACTATACAATTATCCGTAAATCAGATAGGGCTAAAATTGGTTCTTGCGGCCTATATGATAGAGAAGGATTATCTAACATTGATATAGGTTACGCTCTGCTACCGGAATATGCAAAAAAAGGGTATGCGTTTGAAGCTGCACTCAAGTTAAAAGAAATGGCATTCTCCACATTTCAACTAGAAAAATTATGTGCTATTACCTCAAAGGACAACATTTCTTCCCAAAAACTACTATCCAAATTGGGTCTTGAATCCAAAGAAACGATCACCTTACCGGGTGACACTATTGAATTAATGCTCTATACTATCAATAAAACAAACTCCTAAGTTTTTAAATTTCAGCTTATAAACCTAAAAGTCATTTGAAAGAAAACATCCTGTTAAACCTTTACTAACTAGAATATTCTTTCATTAATTGACCTTAGATTTGCCCTCCAAAATAAAATCCAGTTTACAGACAGTATCAACGAGCAGCAATAGCATTAATACTTCGTATCAAAAAAAACACTTTGTTTAAATGAAACTTCTCATAATCTCATTATTTCTAACTCTTGCATCCACATGTAATAGACAGCCGTTAAAACTTCAAGTTATCAATACTCAATTATTACAAGACGTTCCTAGTGCTTCTGGCATTACAAAATCTGGTGATAGTTTTTATGTAGTAGGCGACGACTCCCCGTACCTATTTGAAGTAAAGGGTGACGGAGAAATATTAAATAAGACAGCAATTTATTCCACCGCATTATTAGAGGGAAACCGACTTGACAAAGTTAAAAAACCAGATTTTGAAGCTTTGGAAACTATAAACAACAATGAAATACTTGCCTTTGGATCAGGAGCAAAATCGCCAGAACGAGATATTTTTTTACATATTTACACCAAAGATAGTGTGAGCATAAAAACCTATCAAATTACTGAATTCTATGATAACTTAAGAAAACATAGTATTCTTAAAGACGCGCATTTAAATATTGAAGGTGTAGCTCTATATCATAAAAATATTTACCTTTTTAATCGAGGAAAAAATGTGATTTTCAATTTTGTTTATTCCGATTTACTTGATTTTCTAGAAAACAGGAAACCTTTTCCTGCATTTACGACCATGGCTTATGAATTGCCAAAGATAGATGGGTATCAATCCGGATTTTCAGGTGCCACTATTCTAGAAGATGAGAATTTGGTAATCTTTACCGCTTCGGTAGAAAAAACGGGTACAGCCTATAACGATGGAGAAATAGCAGGGAGTTTCATTGGAGTAATCCCAATAGTTAACGGTACTTTTTCAAAACAATATAGGGTGGCCCCTATTCCCAATTCAGATGAACCCCTAAAAGTAGAATCGGTGACAGTAGCCAACAAAATAGCTCACAACAAGTTTGAAGTTGCTTTAGTTACGGATGATGATAAGGGAAATTCACTACGGCTAAACTGTTTGCTGAAATTATAGCGGGAAAAACAGTCTCCTTCCAGCTAAAAACCAAAATTCAACTTACTCATAACCAATCAACTAATCTCCAAATCTACAGTTAATTGGTTATTAAATTCGTTAAGTCAAATATTAATCGTAATATTGCAATGTACTAAACAAGCAAAAAAATGGGACTTGCCAAAACCGAAATATTTTCAGACGTTCAAAACGAAATTGCACTATATGCAAAAGTCTTTGGGCACCCGGCAAGAGTTTCTATTTTACAGCATCTGTTTAAAATAGATACATGCGTTTGCGGAGATTTGGTTAATGAAATAGGTCTAGCACAGCCTACAATTTCTCAACATTTAAAAGAACTTAAAAATTTAGGACTTATACAGGGTACGGTCGAAGGCACCAGTGTTTGTTATTGTATTCATAAGGAAAATTGGACTAAAATGAAAAACGTAATGTTTGAGTTCTTGGATCAAGATATATCCAAATCCGATTGTTGCTAAAAAAATTTGAAATTATTTATCGTAAAATTACAATTAATATATAGTTATGAAATTATCACAGATTAAATCAGAGCTTTCAAAATTAGACAAAATAGCATTTCAATTACCTAACGGAGAGTTAGTACCTAACCATTTTCATGTAACGGAGGTGGGTAAAATCACCAAGAACTTTATTGATTGTGGTGGTACGGTTAGAAATGAAGAGGTTGTAAACTTTCAACTTTGGAATGCAGATGACTACGACCATAGATTACACCCAGAGAAATTAGTCCATATTATAGAGCTTTCTGAAAAAATCTTAGGTATTGGCGATTTGGAAATTGAAGTGGAATACCAAGGAGACACTATCGGTAAATTTGGATTGGATTTTGACGGAACCAACTTTCTGTTAACTACCAAACAAACAGATTGTTTGGCCAAAGACAACTGTGGTATTCCTGCCGAGAAGCCAAAATTACAATTTTCGAGTTTAAGCCAAGGAAGTTCATGTGACCCAAAAAGTGGTTGTTGTTAAAAACATAGATTATGATACCTAAAACAGTACAAATGCGCACTTTTGAAAAGATTGAGAACACTATTACTTCTCTGCAAACCGACTCTATATCTGCGGAGCGACAAGAAACATTGCAGCCCTTAATTGACTTTATTCAAGAAAAGGTGACAGCAAATGAGGAAATTAGACTAAATTTTATTTGCACCCATAACTCACGTAGAAGTCACCTTTCACAAGTTTGGGCCCAGGCAATGGCATATCACTTTAATATAAAGAACGTTTTCTGTTATTCTGGAGGAACGGAAGCTACGGCATTATTCCCCATGGCTGCGGAAACGCTTAAGAATACCGGTTTTGAAGTTGTTAAACGTTCTGAAGACAAAAACCCGGTTTACAGTATTAAATATGCTGAGAACGAACATCCGGTTATTTGTTTTTCTAAAACGTTGGATGATGATTTTAATCCAAAATCAGGTTTTGCTGCAATTATGACCTGTAGCCAGGCAGATGGCGGTTGTCCTTTTATTGCTGGAGCGGAAAAACGTATTCCTATTACTTTTGAAGACCCAAAAGCTTTTGACAACACACCGCAACAAGCAGAAAAATACAATGAGCGAAGTATTCAAATTGCTACAGAGCTATATTTTGTTTTCTCTAAAATAAACTCATAGAAAATGCCCAAAAAGTTAAGTTTTTTAGATAGTTACCTAACCCTATGGATATTTATAGCCATGATACTGGGGGTTGCCATTGGCAATTTTGCACCCCAGTTGCCGGAACTTATAAATTCCGCAAGTAGTGGAACTACGAACATACCTATAGCCATAGGTCTAATTTTGATGATGTACCCGCCACTGGCCAAAGTGAACTATGCATTGCTGCCCAAAGTTTTCAAAAACGTAAAGATTCTATCCATTTCGTTAGTGCTCAATTGGGTTATTGGTCCTGTACTCATGTTTTTATTGGCCATTACGTTTCTACAAGATTACCCTGAATATATGGTGGGTCTAATTTTAATTGGGCTTGCTCGTTGTATTGCCATGGTCTTGGTTTGGAATGACCTTGCAGAAGGCAGTAGTGAATACGGCGCAGGTCTTGTAGCTTTAAATAGCATTTTTCAGGTCTTTGCCTATAGCTTTTACGCCTATATCTTTATAACCGTATTACCTCCATACTTTGGCTTTGAAGGTGCAATTGTAGATATTTCCATTGCTACTATTGCTGAAAGTGTAGCCATCTATTTAGGTTTACCCTTTCTATTGGGAATTTTAAGTAGGGTGATATTGGTAAGGTTAAAGGGCGAAGAATGGTACACCCAAAAGTTCATTCCCACTATTTCTCCAATGACACTGATTGCGCTATTATTTACCATTGTGGTCATGTTTTCATTAAAAGGAGAAATGATTGTTGAAATCCCTATGGATGTTCTGATTATTGCCGTACCGTTACTTATCTATTTTGCCTTGATGTTCCTAATTGGCTTCTTTGTTACAAAAGCTACCGGTTCAGAGTATGATAAAACTACCTCAGTAGCATTTACTGCTGCCGGAAATAATTTTGAACTTGCTATTGCCGTAGCTATTGCGGTCTTTGGGCTGAATTCTGGGCAAGCTTTTGCCGGGGTCATAGGACCACTAGTAGAAGTTCCTGCTTTAATTTTACTTGTTCGGGTTTCCTTTTGGTTGAAGAAAAAGTATTATAAAAAGGAAGAAAAATTCGCTTAACAGTTTATTTAAGAATACCATCATTATCAGCGTCAACCGTGTTTTACGCCCTGATATTGATGGTATTTTTTTTATTTCCGCTTAAAATGGTATTTATTCGCTTAAACCATAAACTCCATCTTCGTTTTGATTGATTACCTTACCTAGAAACGATATCTTGCACAGATATTTTTTAAGGACGCAAAAGGAATGAATCTCACTATTGAAAATATTGTCTTAATTGGCTCTTTACTGTTGTTCATTAGCATAGTCGTAGGTAAGACATCCTATAAATTTGGGGTTCCTACACTTTTACTTTTCCTTGGAATAGGCATGTTGGCCGGTTCTGAAGGCATTGGTGGTATTTTATTTGATGACCCAAAAATGGCCCAATTCATTGGTGTGGTCTCCCTTAATTTCATATTGTTCTCCGGCGGATTAGATACGAGTTGGCCTGCCGTAAAACCTATTCTTAAAGAAGGTATTCTGCTTTCTACTCTTGGTGTTTTGCTCACAGCAGTCTCATTGGGTGTTTTCGTCCATTTCGTAACCGACTTTACAATTTATGAAAGTCTATTATTGGGTTCCATTGTTTCTTCAACAGATGCCGCTGCCGTATTCTCCATTTTAAGAGGAAAAAGCTTGGCTCTTAAAACCAATCTTAGACCCACCCTAGAATTAGAAAGCGGTAGTAATGACCCTATGGCCTATGTACTCACCATTGCTTTTCTTTCTTTAGTCGTGAACCAAGACCAGGGAATAACATCTATTATACCTCTCTTTTTACAACAAATGATACTGGGTGGAGCAGCAGGTTTTGGTTTTGGTAAATTAAGTAAATTGGTTATTAATAAGATTAAACTAGATTTTGAAGGACTTTACCCTGTACTGGTAATTACTTTAATGTTCATTACCTTTTCTGCAACAGATTTTATTGGGGGTAACGGCTTCCTTGCCATCTATATCTGTGCCGTTTATTTGGGTAACCAAGATTTGATTCATAAAAAGACCATCTTTAGAATGTTTGATGGTTTAGCTTGGTTAATGCAAATTGTACTCTTCCTAACACTAGGACTTTTGGTTTTCCCTAGTCACGTAATACCATACATGGGTATTGGTCTACTTATTTCCTTATTCTTGATTTTTGTGGCACGCCCTATTGGAGTGTTTATTAGTCTCATGTGGTTTAAGATGAAACTGCGCAGACGGTTCTATATTTCTTGGGTTGGCCTTCGTGGGGCTTCGCCTATTGTGTTTGCCACCTATCCCCTATTGGCCGGTATTGACAAAGCCAACATTATCTTTAACATCGTTTTCTTCATCTCCGTTTCTTCTGTTCTTATACAAGGTACTACGTTGACCATAGTGGCCAAATGGCTAAATGTGGGGCTACCCGAAAAAGCAAAACGTATTTATGAAAATGAAAAGTTTCTTGCCGAAATACCCAAAGCTGTAATGAAAGAGGTTGTTATTACACCTAAGTGTTTTGCGGTAAATAAAAAAATTGTTGACCTAAGTTTTCCTAAGAATGCTATTATTGCGATGATCAAGCGTAAAGACGTTTACATTACGCCTAATGGGTCTACAATTATTGAAGCTGGTGATACTTTGGTTGTTCTTTCGGACAATGAAGAAGGACTTAACGAGGTTCAAGAATGTCTAAATCAATAACATAATTTTAGCACTTACAATTCAATATAATTCTACCTTTGCCCTATGAATTCGGTTAGAAAGATATTTAGCTTATTCTTGCTTACAGCAATTTATTGCTGTGCCGTTGGCATGGGCATAAATCCTGACCAAAATCTTACTATAGAAAGCCATGAGCATTCGCAGAAAGAATCAGTTTCTGCGGTAACAGCTAAATTATACTGTCATACTTCCGAGTCAGAAACTTTGATAGACAGCCCTTCTAGCAACACTTCAAATCAGTTTGAAGGCTCAGACAAGCTTTGGGGAACACAAAAAACTAGCGAGCGTACCTTTGAAAGTAAACTGGCGCAGTACACTCGTTTTTCGCAAAATCTTCTTATTTCTAAGCGAAGAACAGATATTATATTCCCCTTTCATTATTTCTGGTAAATTCATTTTTAAGTAAATAGCGTCAAATCTCGTATTTGGCACCTACCATTGGGCTTGCAAAAATGCATTGCCCCATTTATCAATTTAAAAACTTAAAAAATGGATTTAGATTTAGGCACAACCCTTATTGGGGCCGTATCAGTAGTAATATGTGTAGCCCCTTTTGTACTGGTTACCAGAAGCGTTAAGAAAAAAGAAAAAGCAATGCTCCGCTCGTTGAGTAATTTTGCAGACCAAGACAATTGCAAGATACATGAACATGAATATGTTGGCGATTTTATAATAGGAATGGACACCAATAAAAAAGCTGTTTTTTTCTATAAAGAAGAAAAAGGCGCTACAGAAAAATTATCCGTTAATCTAAAAGATGTAAAAAACTGCAAGGTTTCTAAAATAGGTAAATCCGTTCGTAAAAACGGAAAAGTAGAACAGACTGTTGAGCGAATTGAGCTCATCTTCAATACGAGTCCATCGGCCAGTAAGGATGTCGTTTTTGAACTTTTTAACTATCAAAATAACTTGCAATTAAATGGAGAGTTACAAACGGCAGAAAAATGGGCCAACAAGGTAAACGCTATTGTTTAAACAGAAGTCCACAAATCAAAATCCCCATAGCACGCTGTGGGGGTTTTTCTTTTCCTAGAACAGGACTTTATTTAAGTGAAACGGTCATGATATAATCATCAGCGGTCAAATAGAGTACTTTCTCATCTTTTCCAAAAGCACAATTGGCCGTTTTCTCACCTGTATTAATTCGCGCCAATGCTTTTCCTGTTTCATTGAATACCCAAACTCCACCAGGACCTGTGGCGAACAAATATCCTTTACTGTGCATTTTCATACCATCTGGCAAACCTTGCTGACCATCTTGTCCTATTAAGTTGGTTACATCATTAAACAACTTTTTATTATCTGCAGTGCCTGCATCGAAAATATCATATTGGTACCATACGGCATGTTCAGGATTGGAAACCGCTACGTACAATTTAGAACCATCATTACTAAGCGCCACACCATTAGGTCTAGACAATTTATCTACCAAAACCACCTCTCCTGAGGTCTTTAAACAGTATACACCTTGGTAATCCAACTCCTTGTTTGAATCTTCCATTTGTTTAGGAAGCCCGTACGGAGGGTCTGTGAAGTACAGATTACCATCGGCATCAAAAACCCCATCATTAGGGCTATTGAATCGTTTTCCTTTGAATGAATCCGCAAGAGCAACATACTCCGCTTTAGGTGCACCTAAATCAGCTGTCATTTGTGCTACTCGTCTTTCTCCATGCTGCATCAAAATTAATTTTCCTTCCGGACTTAATAACAATCCATTAGAACCGGGCTCCGCTCCGTAACCACTTTTCCCCAAATAGCCTGACGGTTTTAAGTATTCACTTGTATTCCCCAAAGCATCAATCTTAAAAACGATATTATTTGGTATATCCGAAAATAAAAGGTAATCACCATC
The DNA here is from genome assembly GCF_015330165.1 of Zobellia roscoffensis. Lineage (NCBI taxonomy): Bacteria > Pseudomonadati > Bacteroidota > Flavobacteriia > Flavobacteriales > Flavobacteriaceae > Zobellia > Zobellia roscoffensis. Next base: position 2,810,366 of record NZ_JADDXT010000002.1, on the reverse strand, counting down.
AGCAATCCACAATGGACCTTCCGTCCAAGTAAAGCCACTTCCTATAACTTTAATTTCAGCATCGGTATCAATAAGTTGTAATGCTTCATCATCTAGGATTTCGACAGTAAATTGATGTTTTTTTTCTTGCGAAGCTATCGGAGAATATAGACCCACCAACACTATGAAAATTAAAAACTTACGCATAACCATTTTATTTAGGAGATAGTGTGGATTAAAATTCAACTCATAATTTTTGAAATACAAAATATCAACGTCATGGCAGATGTGCCCAAAATTAGAGTCCCCACAGTTTGTATCTGGTTTCCTTGTTTGACGTCCATGCCCGTTAATTGCGTGAACACCCAAAAGAAACTATCATTGGCATGAGACACTACTGTAGAACCCGCCCCAATAGCCAAAACAGTCATGGTCTTCATAAAGGTTTCATCCAGACCAAGAGCCGGCATCATAGGAGCCACAATAGAAGCCGTGGTTATCAACGCCACTGTAGAGGAACCTTGCGTAGTCTTTAAACAAGCCGCCAATAAAAATGGAAAAAACAGACCAATGGACATTCCTGAAAAGCTTTCAGTAATCAGGTCTGCAAAGCCTGAATTCTGAAGCATAGCCCCAAAAATACCTCCAGCGCCAGTAATTAAAATAATGGGTGCCGCAATACGTAACGAATCACCCAACCAGCCTGTTGCTGAATATACTTGCTCATCCAACTTCTCAGGCAAAAGCAAGGACAATATAACACCGATCAAAAGTGCTATTACAGGCGTACCTAAAAAAGCAACGACAGGATACATAGGTAACCTAGTCATATGGAGTTCTGGGTAATCAAATACCGATTTTAAAACGATTAAAATGATGGGTACTATAATACACAATAAAGAAAGTGACAATTTTGGCCGATGTACTACATCTGGAGCAACTTCCATACGAATTGGCACATCTACCTTGGATGCTATTTTGGTTGCAAAAATATAGCAACTAACCAGTGACAATGAACTTATAATTAATCCCCATAAAATTACACTACCCAATTCGGCATTTAGAATCCCAGCCGCGGCAATAGGCCCTGGGGTTGGTGGTACCATTACATGTGTAGCCGTAAGGCCTAAAGCCAAAGCTGCGGTCGTACCTGCATAAGACACCTTTGCTTTTTCTGAAAGTGCCTTGTTCAACGAATTCATGATAATAAAAGCACTATCTGCGAAAACGGGAATGGAAAGCAAATACCCTGTTAGCATCATTGCCAAGTGAATTGATTTTTCACCTATAAGATTGATCATACGTGTAGCAATCACCATAGCCCCACCTGATTTTTCCAGAACGGTACCTATGGCGACTCCAAAGAAAATAATCAGGCCAATTTTCCCCATTATACTTCCGAAGCCATTGTTGACCGAATCAATTATAGCCTCTACGCTCATTCCTGTTATGAATCCATAACCGATAGCCGCCAATAGCAGCACAAAAAATGGATGAATCTTCCAACGAACAATACCCAAAATAATAAATGTAAGGGCACAGACCAGAGCAATAATATAAAGCATAATCAGTTGGTTTAAGTTCTCTGAATTTATGAACTAAATCGTTCAAAAACTGCTATTTAGATAGATTTTTTACCATTCGGCAAAACTACCGTCTTCATTTCTCCACACCGGATTTGCCCAATTATGTCCAATTTTCTGACCTTCCCTTAATTTTTCTTCATTGATTTCCACTCCTAATCCCGGCTTCTTAAGAAGTTCTACATAGCCATCTTTTACGTCAAAAACTTCTGGGTTATCCATATAGTCCAACAAATCAAAACCTTTGTTGTAGTGTATTCCCAAGCTACTTTCTTGAATTACTGCATTGATGGAATTAAAATCTACATGTAAACATGAAGCAAGAGCAACTGGACCCAAGGGGCAGTGAGGCGCCAAAGCAACATCATAAGCTTCTGCCATTGCAGCTATTCTACGTACTTCTGATATTCCGCCAGCGTGACTTAAATCTGGCTGAATAATATCTACCGTACCTCTATGTAAGAGTTCTTTAAAATCCCAACGAGAAAACATTCGTTCACCAGTAGCAATAGGCACACTGGTGTATGGATAAATATGGTCAAAAGCCTCTTTGTTCTCGCTCAACACGGGTTCTTCAATGAACATTGGGCTGTATGGTGCCAGTTCATCAATCAAACGTTTGACCATACCTTTGTGTATTCTTCCGTGAAAATCCAAACCAATATCCAAAGTATCTCCAAACTCTTCCCGAAGCAAGCGAATATTATCTGCTACAGTTTTTATTTTCTGCAAAGAATCTATCCAGGCAAAAGCTCCTGTGGCATTCATTTTTACCGCCTTGTACCCTTGCTCTACTTTTTCGCGGGCTTGCTCAAGAACTACTTCAGGATTATCACCACCAATCCAACAGTACATTTTCATTTTCTTACGAACGGCGCCACCTAAAAGGTCATAAACGGGTACACCAAGATGTTTTCCTTTAATATCCCAAAGCGCTTGGTCTATACCAGAAATGGCACTCATAAGAATTGGCCCTCCACGGTAAAACCCTCCTCCGTAAAGGGTTTGCCAGATATCTTCAATATCGCTGGCCGATCGGCCAATAATGTATTGCGATAACTCCTGAACACAAGCTTCAACTGTAGCAGCCTTACCTTCTACAACTGGTTCTCCCCAACCAATAATTCCGCTTTTGGTGGTTATTTTTAGAAAAAGCCAACGTGGTGGCACTTTAAAGAGTTCTATTTTTTCAATTCGCAGGTCGTCCATACTATTCTACTATAGTTCTAAGGTTGATTAATAAAACAATCTAAGCTTAATGTAGTTAGATTGATTTCCCTAAAGTAGTGAATAATTTTGAAGTGTAATTAATACGTTTAAAAAACACTCCCAAATAGATGTCTGATTGACATAAAAAAACCAGCCTCATATGAGACTGGTTCTAAATCTTTATAGAAAAACTCTTTTAAAAAACTAAAATTCTATGCAGGTTCTCCATATAAATCAAAATCTGCAGCTTCTGTTATCTTTATATTTACGAATTCGCCTTGCTTTAAGTAAAACTTTGCAGCGTCTATTAAAACTTCATTATCAACGTCTGGAGAATCAAATTCCGTACGGCCCACAAAATAATTTCCTTCCTTACGATCTATGATACAACGGAAAGTTTGTCCTATTTTTTGCTGATTAAGTTCCCATGAAATCTGAGATTGAAGTTCCATAATCTCATTGGCTCTTTCTTGTTTTACATCCTCTGGCACATTATCTTCCAAAGTATATGCATGGGTATTTTCTTCATGACTATAAGTAAAGCAACCCAAACGCTCAAAACGCATATCTGCAACCCAATTTTTCAACGTCTGAAAATCTTCTTCCGTCTCTCCGGGATATCCGACTATTAAAGTAGTACGAATAGTCATTTCCGGCACTGCAGCCCTAAATTCCTTCAACAACTTTGTTGTTTTAGCCTGTGTTGTACCACGACGCATACTTTTTAGAATAGCATCAGAAATATGTTGAAGCGGAATGTCTAAATAATTACAGACTTTAGGCTCCTCCTTCATAACATCAAGCACATCCAAAGGAAAACCTGTTGGAAAAGCGTAATGCAACCTAATCCATTCAATACCTTCTACCTTTACCAAAGCCTGCAATAGCTCGGCCAAGTTTCTCTTTTTGTACAAATCAAGACCGTAATAGGTCAAATCTTGGGCAATAAGAATTAGTTCTTTCACCCCTTTTGCCGCTAGTTTTTCTGCCTCTGTAACCAAGTCTTCTATAGGTGTACTGCGGTGCTTGCCCCTCATAATAGGAATAGCACAAAAAGAGCAAGGTCTATCACAACCTTCTGCAATCTTTAAATAAGCGTAATTTTTTGGTGTGGTGGTCAAACGCTCACCAATAAGCTCATGCTTGTAGTCTGCACCAAGAGCTTTCAACAAATTTGGCAATTCACTAGTACCAAAATACTCATCTACATTGGGAATTTCCTTTTGTAAATCGGGCTTGTAACGTTCACTCAGACATCCAGTTACAAATACTTTATCTACCTGACCAGCTTCCTTTTTCTGAACGTACTCTAAAATAGTATTTACACTTTCTTCTTTTGCATTTGCGATAAATCCGCAGGTATTGATTACAACAACATTACCTTCCTCTTCATGTACCACCTCTTTGTCATTGGCACACAACTGCCCCATAAGTACTTCGGAGTCATACACGTTTTTTGAGCATCCCAAAGTAACTACATTAATCTTATTCTGCTTCTGCGTTTTTGTTCTCATAACTAGAAATTGAGCGCAAAAATACAACAAGATGAACGAACAGCTTCCTTTTGGCACGATTTCTTGATGAATTACGTTAAACTTTATAAGTGATTGATGTTCAATAAAAAATTTAAGTTGTGAAATATTCAAGTTCCGTCATACTAAGTATCCTTCTATTAGTCCTTGGTAGCTGTTCAAAGGATACTACCAAAATTGAGCCCGAGGCCGAAACTGAAGTAGAAATTGAACCACAGGGAGTATTTTTTCCTGAAGTTGGAAGTGCCTCTTGGGAAACTGTTACCCCAAAGCAACTAAATTGGAATGAAGAAAACCTACCCGATTTATACGATTACCTAGAAACTAAAAACACCAAAGGGTTTATTATTCTAAAGAACGGAAGAATTGTAGTGGAAAAGTATTTTAATGGTCATTCTAAAAATGACGAATGGCTTTGGTATTCTGCAGGAAAAACATTGGTTTCCACTACCGTTGGCATTGCACAAGACGAAGGTTTTTTATCTATAAGCGATACATCTTCCGACTATTTAGATAGTAATTGGTCTTCGTTAACTACGGAAAAGCAAGATTTAATAACGGTTAAGCACCACCTTAGCATGAGTACTGGGTTAAAAGATTATGTGGGGCAAACTTTAAAATGGATTTGCACACAACCCTCTTGTTTTGATTATGAAGCCGATGCTGGTGAGCGATGGGCATACCACCAAGGTGCTTTTACACTCTTAAAAGATGTTGTAACAAACGCCACTAAAACAGATTTTACCAATTATTTCTATGCTAAAATTAGGGATAAAATAGGTATGAGCGGTGCTTGGAACAAGCAAACCTTATTAACCTTGTACACCAGCGATACCCGAAGTATGGCTCGTTGGGGACTGTTAATTGAAAACGAAGGAGTTTGGGATACTGAAACCATTCTTAGCAAGACCTATTTTAATGAAATGACCAATACTTCTCAAGATATTAATAAATCTTACGGTTATTTATGGTGGTTAAATGGCAAAGAGAGTTACATGAGTACTACTTCACAAACCGTAGCATCAAGTTCCCTCGTACCAAACGCACCTGCTGATATGTTTGCTGCTCTGGGTGCTGACGACCAGAAAATATATATTGTCCCAAGCAAGGATTTAGTTGTAGTTCGTTGCGGTGATAGTGCGGGAGAAACCCAATTGGGTCCCTCTAGTTTTGACAACGAACTATGGGAAAAATTGAATAGCGTTATAAACTAAATATGATTACACGTTAAAAAACGAATCTACAAACTCATATTTATTGAACACCTGTAAGTCTTCAATACCCTCTCCCACTCCAATGTACTTAACTGGAATCTGAAACTGATCGGATATACCAATGACAACCCCGCCTTTTGCAGTACCATCTAATTTGGTAACTGCCAATGAAGTTACTTCCGTAGCCTTGGTAAATTGTTTGGCTTGTTCAAAAGCATTTTGTCCTGTAGAACCATCTAATACCAACATGACATCATGAGGTGTTTGGTCTACCACTTTTTGCATGACACGTTTCACCTTAGTTAACTCATTCATTAAGTTCACCTTATTATGAAGACGGCCGGCTGTATCTATGATAACAACATCTGCATCTTGTTTAACGGCTGAACTCAATGTATCAAAAGCTACCGAAGCGGGATCACTACCCATCTTTTGTTTTATAATGGGTACATCTACCCTATCTGCCCAAACCTGTAATTGATCAATAGCTGCAGCTCTAAAAGTATCCGCTGCGCCCAAAACTACTTTTAACCCTTGCTTTTTAAATTGATAGGCCAATTTACCAATGGTAGTAGTCTTGCCTACACCATTAACGCCCACTACCATAATTACATATGGCTTCTTATCCTTTGGTATTGAAAACTCTGTTTGATTACCAAGATTGGTTTCAGAAAGTAACCCAGAAATCTCCTCGCGCAAAATGGCATTGAGTTCTTCTGTTCCCATGTATTTATCCGCAGAAACACGGGCTTCTATTCTATCTATTATTTTTAACGTTGTGGTTACCCCTACATCAGAAGAAACAAGAACCTCCTCCAGGTTATCCAATACATCATCATCTACTTTAGATTTACCCGCAACAGCTTTACTTAGCTTAGAGAAGAAAGAAGTTTTAGATTTCTCCAAGCCCTTATCAAGGCTTTCCTTTTTCTTTGAAGAAAATATTTTCTTGAATAAACTCATGTGTTCTTTGTATTAATAAGCTCAAAGATAATAAAGTAAGGTGGAAGTTTTCACTTTAAATAGTACTACCACTAGCTCAAAGATATCAGTTCTTGATTGATACTTCTTCAACTTGGATCATAAGCAACAAAAAAAGCCCCTTCTATACGAAGAGGCTTTATAATACTTTAAAAGTATCTTACTTTTTAGACAACCAATCGTTAACCGCTTCTGGGGTCATAACTGACTCAACAAAAGTGTATGAACCACTTTTTGGTGACTTTACCATTTTAATGGCTTTTGTCAATCTTTTTGAACTTGTCTGTAAACTTGCTACCGTCTTCTTTGCCATGACTAATATGCTTTTATGTTCTCGCTAAAACGAAAACTTATTTAATCTCCTTATGGATTGTCATCCTCTTCAAAATAGGATTGAACTTTTTAATCTCCATTCTTTCGGGAGTGTTCTTTTTGTTCTTGGTAGTAATGTACCGTGAAGTACCTGGCTGTCCCGACTCTTTGTGCTCGGTACATTCCAATATTACTTGTATTCTATTTCCTTTCTTTGCCATCGTATTCTAAGCTTATTTTACCAATCCTTCTGCCTTCGCATCTTTCAATACAGCAGAAATACCCTTTTTGTTGATAATTTTCAACGCCTTTGCAGAAACCTTTAAGGTTACCCAACGGTCTTCTTCGGGAATATAAAAACGTTTTTTAGAAAGATTAACATTGAACCTTCTCTTGGTCTTATTGATAGAAAACGATACGTTGTTACCGAACATCGCTCTCTTTCCCGTAATTTCACAAACTTTTGACATCGCGCTGATTTTTCTTTAAACAGGGTGCAAATTTATATCATTTTTATGGATAGACAAAACAATATTTCAGATTTTTGAAATTTCTTTTTGCAACAGCTCTAAAGCCTTGTTTACGGACTTCTCTACAATGCGCTCTCTATGGTTGCCCATATTGAATTCTTGAGCATACACGCCTGTAGGAGATGCAATTGCTATAAACACCGTACCTACCTGAGCATCAGAGTCACCCTTCGTAGGCCCGGCATTTCCTGTAGTCGCAATAGCATAATCTGTTTGAAATATTTTTTTTACATTTTCCGCCATTTCTGTCGCCACCTCCGCACTTACGACTGAATGTTTTTCTACAACATCACTAGACACCTTAAGCACATTTATCTTTGCTTCCGTAGCATAACTGACCACGCTACCTTTAAAATACGCCGAAGCGCCCGGTAATGCCGTTAATTGTTCCGCAATCTTTCCTCCGGTAAAACTCTCTGCCGTAGATAACGTCAATCCTTTTTCCGTACATAGCTTAGCAACCACCTGCTCCAAAGTCTCTTCGTCTTCAGTGCCATACATGATGTCGCCTATCAGCGGGTATAATTTTTGAATTTCTGAGTCTACTACGTCTTCGAGCTCTTGTTTATCTGGCCCTCTAGCAGTTAACCTTAGCCTTACTTTACCTAAATTGGGCAAATATGCCAACCTAATGTAAGCCGGTAAATTATTCTCCCAATCTTCAATTTTATCAGCAATAGCACTTTCCCCTAGACCATAGGTAACCACAGTTTTATGTAAGATAAATGGGCGCTTAAACTCCGAAATGATTTTAGGAATAACCTTATCCGTTATTAAATTTTGCATTTCAAATGGCACTCCAGGTAGCGAAACAAAGGCTACACCACCTTCCTGTATCCACATGCCCGGTGCAGTACCAAAGGCATTATGTAAAACCGTAGCTTTAGAAGGAACCAAAGCCTGTTTTCTGTTGATATCCGATATTGGCGTGTTGGTAATATACTTTTTAAAAAGCTCCTCTACATGCACCAAAACACTTGCATCCTCTACTAAAATGTCATTAAAAAACTCGCACAAAGTATGCTTTGTAATATCATCTTTTGTAGGACCAAGGCCTCCGGTTATGATAACCACCTGAACTCTCTTTTTAGCGTCTTCCAACGCCTGAAGTATATGCTGCTTATCATCCTGAATTGAAGTAATCTGATATACAGAAACTCCAATCTTATTAAGTTCTTTGGAAATGAAGACGGAATTGGTATCAACAATCTGACCTATTAAAATCTCGTCACCAATAGTAATAATTTCGGCAAGCATCAGATATTAAAATCTTTTTTAAGCTCCGATACCACTTGGTCTATATCTTTTTTTAACATTGGAAAAACTACCTGTATCTCGGACATATTGGCTTCCGCCTTTCCCAGAGTCTCTATTTGCAGGGCGGCAGCACGAGTTTGCTCCATACCCAACAAATCAACATTTGGTTTAATTTTATGAGCTAATTTATAAACCTGGTCATGGTTTTGCTCATTTAGCGCAACTTCAAGGAGTTCCAAATCCTGAGGCACTTCTTCTAAAAATACTGAAATAACCGAGTTGATGAAATCCTCATCACCTTCTGCCATCTCATTGATTTTATCAAGATTGTAAATCATTATTTTACTTTTAAGTGAAAATTTTCACGCCCCCCCAGAACACCTGAAAGGTAATCATTTGCTTCAATTCTACCAACACCGGCTGGTGTTCCTGTAAAAATTACATCGCCTTTTTTTAACATAAAAAATTGAGAGACATAGGAAACAAGCTCATCTATCTTCCACAACATGAGACTAGTATTGCCCTTTTGTACTTCATTATCATTCTTCAATAAAGAGAAATCAATATTATTTAAATCTTCAAAATTTGTTTTTGGAAGCCACTCCCCAATAACCGCCGCTCCATCAAAACCTTTTGCCTTTTCCCAAGGCAAACCCTTCTCTTTAAGCTTTGATTGCAGGTCTCTAGCTGTAAAATCTATACCCAAGCTAATTTCATCATAATAATTGTGGGCAAATTTTTCACTAATATGTTTCCCTACTTTTTTAATCTTCACCAGCACCTCTACCTCATAATGCACATCATTAGAAAATTCAGGGATATAGAAATCTTGTTCTTTTGGCAATATTGCAGAATCTGGCTTAATAAAGACCACGGGTTCGTCTGGTCTTTCATTGGACAACTCCTCTATATGCTCAGTATAATTTCTACCGATACAAATAATTTTCATAGAAACCGTTTTAAAGTTTTCTAACCTAGCTTGTTGTTCAGCTGACTCAACTTCACTTGGGTCAACACCTTTTTTGTATACAGGGGAAAATCGGCATTAAGAATCCACCCGAAGTAGCCGGGTTCTTTTTCTAGTACGTCTAGTACCTTTCTACCTTTATGCTTGCCAAATGCAAAAACTTCAACACCATCTTCATCATATCCCAAAAAGCCTGCAAAATCAGCAAATTGGCGATGTGTAGAGAATTCCGCTAATTTTTTTACGTTGTTTTCTAGCTCAGGATACTTATCCAACTGAGACAATAACACCTCATAAGTAGCAAGTGTATCTACCTCAGCACTGTGGGCATCCGTAAGATCTTTATCGCAATAAAATTTGTATGCCGCTACTAAAGTGCGCTTTTCCATTTTATGGAATATGGTCTGCACATCTATAGAAACCATACTTTTCATATCAAAGTCTAGCTCAGCTCGCAACATTTCTTCGGCCAACAAAGGAATATCAAAACGGTCAGAATTAAATCCGCCCAAATCACAATCCTTTATCATAGCATAAACAGTCCTAGAAAGGTCTTTAAAGGTTGGTTCATTGGCTACTTTTTCATTTGAAATACCATGAATAGCAACCACCTCTTCAGGTATTTCCATCTCTGGATTTACCAACCAAGTCTTACTTTCCTTATTCCCGTTAGGGTATACTTTTAAAACAGATATTTCTACAATTCGGTCTTTAGCAACATTAGTTCCCGTAGTTTCCAAATCAAAAAAACAAATGGGACGCGTGAGATTAAGTTCCATGTTTTTTGCAATTTTTTTTAACAAAGATAATCTTTAACAGGTTTCAAGAAAGTATATCCATACTTTTCTTAAGAAAGAAAATACCGTTAAAGCCTAGTATTTATAACATTATTAAAAGCAGAACCGAAAGTGTAACTAAGACCCACGCTAAGGTTAGTCTCATAATCAGTAGCAATTTGCTTTTGCTGTAGCAGTACATCTTCTAAAGAAGCATCTCCCCCTGGTAAGTTTATTTGATCACGAATCAACTCAAACCTACCCGAAAACCGAGCTGCAAGCCCCTTTAAAAGACGTACAGAAAAACTACCGTTCAATTGAATTCTATTCTTGGCAAAATCATTTAAAAAGGTAGAACCCAATAAACGCGCGTACACATTTCCCCATGGCTGACGGTACCTTACTTGCACATCTAAAGAATGACTAAAAATACCTTCCGTCTCCTTAAGATAAATAGTTGGCTCTATATAATCATTATGAAAATAACCGATTTTATAAGCGAATACAATCTCTCTACGCAACACTTCCTTGTAAGGGTAAATATTATATTCAATAGCCGGCCTTGCGTAATATCTAAAGTCTAAATTTGTAAATGTGTTATGTTGGGCACCACCAAAAACACCCGCAGACCAATGATCTGATAAACTAGCCACAATACTGGCATCAGCAGAATACCTAAAACGTTCACTGGTAAAAGTTTCTTCATCTCTAACAAACTCTTTATTTGCCTGATTGAGCTCCACATCTGTACGGATTCTTATTTTTTCCGTCACATGATCACTTTGAAAACCTAATTCGTATTCAAATTCTTTTCTGCTTGACTCCCTTTTTAATTTAGCCTCACCGTACACTTCAAAAATCCAATTGTTCCATGGGTCTCTAAAATCAACCTCTAGAATCTCGCCCAATCCTTCTTTATTAACCGTATACGTAATATTTTCTGCCAAATCTGATTCTAAAACATACTGAAGCAGTCCTGACTGTACTTTTTTCAGAAGCCCTTTCCGTACCTCATCATCTGTCATACTAGCCGTACTGTCATACGTAAGCTTACCGAGTATATCTTTGTAGTCATCTACCCCCTCAAATTCTAGCATATAGGTACGCCCGCCACTACCATTGGCTATATCATAAATAAAAAGTTTTATGTTGGATTGAGCCTGATCACGAACGTGATTTACATAGTTTATTTCCTGTCGCAAATAATTTTTTTCGCAGTTACAGTCTATATATAAATGTAAGGGGGCTTTTGCCTCCTGGTCATTACTTGGCTCTTGAGCAAAATTTATTAGAGGAACTATAAATATTACAAAACACAGTAAGTTAAGAACTCTGTGCTTAAAAATTTCTGATTTTCTATGTGGCATTATGGGTTTGGTAGGCCTGATGGTTATTAACTCTGGCATGAAAGTAAGATTATTAATCTTCCAACATACAAAGCGTAACAAAAAACCGAAAATATTTACAGATTACAAAAAAACACCTTTTTTTATAACGAATACCACAACAAAAGTAGACTAGCCTAACCCCTTAGACTTCTCTGTTTACATCCCAAGCCTCTAAATAATCTGCTACAGCTTTTGCGAACATACTACCCAAAGCACCATTTACAACTCTATGGTCATAACTATGTGAAAGATACATTTTACTTCGTATTCCAATAAAATCACCCTCTTCAGTTTCTATAACCGATGGAATTTTACGAATTGCACCCAACGCCAATATTCCAACTTGCGGCTGGTTAATGATCGGTGTGCCAAAAACACTACCAAAAGTACCTACATTGGTTACCGTATATGTACCATCTTGAACTTCATCTGGCTTTAATTTATTATCTCTAGCCCTAGATGCCAAGTCATTTATTACTTTGGCCATACCCACCAAATTTAATTGGTCTGCATTCTTAATCACAGGAACGATAAGGTTTCCGTCCGGCAAAGCGGCGGCCATTCCTATATTAATATTTTTCTTTTTGATGACCGTATCACCTACCAGTGAAATATTCATTAAAGGATATTTCTTTAATGCCTTTGCTACGGCCTCCATAAAGATGGGAGTAAAAGTCAACTTCTCACCTTCTCTTTTTTCAAAAGCGTTTTTTACTTTGTTTCTCCAAGTAACAATCTTAGTAACATCTACTTCAATAAAACTCTGAACATGTGCAGAAGTAGAAACACTATCTACCATGTGCTTTGCAATCAATTTGCCCATTCTGGACATTTGAATTACTTCGCCATCCGCACCCTCTTTTGCTCCTATACCGTTCGCAGAAGACTTAATTTCTAAAGTTTTTGCACTAGCCGACGGAGATTCTTTCACTTCTGGCGCTACAGTTTTTGCTACTGGCTGCACCACCTCCTTGCCTTTCCCACTTTCTAAATAAGCAAGAATATCATTTTTGGTCACACGGCCATCATTACCAGTACCATCAATAGTATCTAGCTCTGCTACAGAAACACCTTCCTGTTTAGCAATATTCTTCACCAAAGGAGAATAAAAACGCTCCGAAGAAGATGATTTTTGAGCTTGATGAACCGGTGCAGCAACGGACTCTTTAGCAATATTTACAGTTTCCTCTACCATAGCCGCAGATTCCTCTGCTCCATTGGAAGCCTCAACCGGAGCACTTTTTACCGGAGGTTTTACAGCTTCTAAGGATTGTTCCGTTTCAATAATAGCAACGGTATCACCTACTTTGATTACATCGTCTACATCAAAAAGTTTCTCCACCAAAACTCCTTCTACTTCACTAGGAACCTCTGAATCTACTTTATCAGTAGCTATTTCAAAAATAGGTTCATCCAACTCAATAGTATCACCAACTTCTTTTAACCAAGTGGTCAACGTTGCTTCTGCAACACTCTCTCCCATTCTCGGCAATTTCAGTTCAAACTTTGACATATTCTTATTTTAGACTGCTTTTACTTTAATTTTGTCGCAAAAATACCAAAAAAAACACCTATCAGTTACACTTATCATATTTTTAATTCGCTTTCAACGAACCTTCAAACGGAATTCGGTTTAAGATACTCCGCCCTAGCGTAACCTCATCGGCATATTCTAATTCATCGCCAACCGCTATTCCTCTGGCAATGGTAGAGGTATTTATATCTAGACCGTTCAATTGTTTATAAATATAAAAATTGGTCGTATCCCCCTCCATAGTAGAGCTCAATGCAAAAATAAACTCTTTTACCTCTCCTTTTTTAGCCTTATCCACCAAAGAACTAATAGTCAAGTCTTGAGGGCCTATACCTTCCATTGGAGATATTTTTCCTCCTAAAACGTGATATAATCCTTTATATTGGCTTGTGTTTTCAATAGCCATTACATCACGAATATCCTCAACAACACAAACCAAACTCCTATCTCGCTTAGAATTGGCACAAATCTCACATAATGCCACATCTGAAATATTGTGACAGTTCTCGCAAAATTTTATCTCGCTACGTAAGTTTAGCAAGGCACCGGAAAGCCTTTCTGTTTGCTCTTTAGACTGCTTTAACAAATGAAGTACCAAACGAAGTGCCGTACGTTTACCTATTCCTGGCAATTGCGACATTTCGTAAACGGCATTCTCTAGAAGCTTAGATGAAAAATCCATAAGCACAAAATTACGTACTATTTTTACTTTTTGTACTTTGGTTTGAAATTTTATTACATGACCGCCACCCATATCCTTATCTTAATAGGTGCTTATTTCCTCGTGCTTTTACTGATATCTTATTTTACAGGAAAAAATGACTCCAATGTTGATTTTTTTAAAGCAGGAAAATCATCGCCTTGGTATTTGGTAGCCTTTGGTATGGTAGGCGCCTCACTTTCAGGGGTCACGTTCATATCCGTTCCCGGCTGGGTAGAAGCTTCTGAATTTAGCTATATGCAAGTGGTCTTTGGCTATTTGACAGGATATTTTGTTATTGCCTTTATTTTATTACCCATCTATTACCAGCAGAATGTTACCTCTATTTATGAGTACTTAAAAAAACGTTTTGGTGCAGTAAGTTACAAAGTAGGCGCCGTATCTTTCTTTATCTCTAGGGTTCTGGGGGCCGCTTTCAGACTTTTTTTAGTGGCTATTGTTCTGCAACAATTTGTTTTTGATGAATTGGATGTACCTTTTGAAGTTACCGTTATCCTTTCTATTTTATTAATATGGATCTATACTTTTAGAGGAGGCATCAAAACCATTGTTTGGACAGATACGCTTCAAACTGCCTTTATGCTTCTATCCGTTGGGTTAAGCATTTACTTTATCAACCAAAAATTAGACTGGAGTTTTTCCGAATTCTTAGTATCCGAAGAACTAAAACAATACAACCAAATACTATTTACCGATAGTTTTTTTGATAAGAACCATTTTCTAAAATCCTTTTTAGGCGGTATGTTCATTACCATTTGCATGACTGGTCTTGATCAAGATATGATGCAAAAGAACCTAACTTGTAAATCTTTAAAGGACGCACAGAAGAATATGATTTCTTTCAGTGTAGTTTTGGTGGTCGTGAATTTTGTCTTCCTATTGCTCGGAGCGCTATTATTTATTTATGCCGCTAAGTTTAATATTGCTACTCCATTAATGGACGGCCAACCCAAACCAGACCTTCTATTCCCTGAAATAGCTTTGAACAGCGGATTGGGAATGGTAGTTGCCATTACTTTTATGCTAGGTCTAATTGCAGCTGCATATAGTAGCGCAGATAGCGCCCTTACTTCTTTGACCACTTCTTTTTGCGTAGACTTTCTAAATATTGATGAGAAAGCCGAAGCTGATCAAAATAAAATTCGGAAAACAACACATATAGGCATGAGCTTACTTTTAATTGTAACCGTAATTCTTTTTAAATATATCTTAGACCGCAATGTTATAGATGGTCTATTAACAGTTGCCACTTATACCTACGGACCTTTATTAGGGCTATTCACCTTTGGCATATTCACTAAACATTCTGTAAAAGATAAATACGTATGGTTAGTAGCTTTACTATCCGTTGTTTGCATTATTGGCTTTGCCAATCTTCCTGCAGAATACTTAGGTGGTTATAAAATTGGATATGAATTACTACCTTTGAACGGGCTGTTAACCTTTATGGGGCTATATGCTATTCGCAATAAAAACACCACTAAAATAACAGATTAAAAAGAAACCTCTTAAATGTTAAAGTTTTATACGAAAAATCGGACATGTGTTTCAACGATTTTTTAATATTGACCTGTTGCTAACAAAACCAAAGTACAGGCAACAAGCACCTCAATCCCTTCTTCTTCAAGTATTTTATAGAAATCGGGGTTTTCTGTTCCAGGATTAAAAATAACCCGTTTCGGCCTCAGTTGTAAGATTTTGTCGATATATTCAGGCTGACGGGCGGGTCCTATGTACAAAGTAATAGTATGAATGTTTTGAAATTCATTTAAATTGGTCTTTATTTGTAATTCTCTTATTTTACCCTCGCGTAAGCCGAATGCTTCAGTTTCAATGTTATGGTCCAAAAGTCGATTAACGGCCAGATTACTATAACGATTCGTTTTAAGGGAGACTCCGAAGACTAACGTAGTTTTCATATGTTAAATATGATGTTAAAGTTCATAAAAGGTGTAACTTTTGAAGAAAATAACCGTCTATTGTAGAAGTCGGTTTTTAAAAAGGAACCTTTCAAAAATATTGGTCGGTGATAAAGCTATATGTTTATAGTTAATGGTTAGTGTTTAGTATAGCAGAATCAACGACAGAAACCCCGATGGAAACATCGGGGTTTTGTGTACTATATACTTACCATTTTATTATGGCACTACCCCAAGTAAAACCACTACCAAAAGCAGCTAGGACTACTAAATCTCCTTCTTTTATTTTTCCACTCTCCCAAGCTTCGGTAAGAGCAATAGGAATAGAAGCCGCAGTAGTATTACCGTATTTCATTATATTATTAAATACCTGATCATCTCCCAAACCAAACTTCTTTTGTATAAACTGAGAAATACGCAAGTTAGCTTGATGCGGCACTAACATATTAATATCTTCTGGCGTCAGGTTATTGGTTTTTAGACCTTCCATGATCACTTCACTAAACCGCACTACTGCATTTTTAAATACAAACTGCCCGTTCATATAAGGAAAGTAAGATTCATCTTCTGAGTCATTATCTTCAATAATATCCGTAACCCAACGCTTACCCATTCCTGGAGCGATTAGAGATAATTCTTCGGCATGCTGACCTTCACTATGTAAATGGGTAGAAAGTACGCCTTTTGAAGTATCCTCTTCCCTACTCAATACAGCTGCTCCTGCACCATCTCCAAAAATAACAGATACAGACCTACCTCTAGTTGTCATATCCAACCCATGAGAATGTAGCTCGGAACCAATAACAAGAATATTTTTGTACATACCTGTTTTGATGTACTGATCCGCTACACTAAGCGCATAAATAAAACCGGAACATTGATTTCTTACATCTAAAGCACCCACAGTTTTTATTCCTAAATCTCTCTGCACCAAGACGCCTGGTCCAGGAAAATAGTAATCTGGACTAAGAGTTGCAAAAACAATAAAATCAATATCATCTTTATCTATACCTGCCCTTTCAATAGCTATTTTTGCAGCTTTAACACCCATAGTCGTGGTAGTGTCACCACCTTTGACCACGTGTCTTCTTTCTTTGATACCTGTTCGTTCTTGGATCCACGCATCGTTGGTATCCATTACCTTGGCCAAATCATCATTGGTGACTACGTTTTCGGGCACAAAGTATCCTAGCCCCATTATTTTTGAATTATACATAGAAGGTTTTTTAAATTTTAAAAGCTTAAAGCCTTAAACCATACTGCAAAGTAACCCGTAAATTTCGAAGTTAAGCAAAATTAATTGGATGAATTTTAACCTAATTATGCTCAAGAAAGGTATTGCTTGTAGCTATTCACCTCAATTTTGGCTTTAAGATCATGTAGTAAGTTGTACAGACCAAAGAAAGTCCTATTCATGTACAAGAAGTGTTTTGACCCTCTATTGCCGTTCATTTTTCGTATTTGGCTGTCTTTGGAGTAGCGCTCACTCAAATCTGCTATTTTCTCCCAAAATTCATTAGACCCAAAATCAAAATGAGTTTCATGAAAAGGGGAAGTGAAAAGCGTTAACATCTCTTTAAAAAGTGCTTTAAAGAATTTTAATTCTTCGGGAGAGTCTGTTGTTGTTAGAATTTCTAACTCATAGAGTTTCTCCATAAAAACAGCGTCATTCTCTATATTTTGTTTTTGGGCCAATTCAAAATAAGGTACATAGAATTCACTAGGCACTTCTTTTATACATCCAAAATCTATTGCAATTAAAGAGAAGTCCTTACTTACTAAAAAATTGCCCGGATGTGGATCTGCGTGCACCTTTCTAAGACCATGAATCTGAAACATATAAAAGTCCCAAAGCGTCTGCCCTAATTTATCACCAAGTTCTTGTTCAAAATCCTTACTTGTAAATTCACTTAAATGCTGACCGTACATCCAGTCCATGGTAATGATACGCTCGCTTGATAATTCTTTGTAATATTTGGGAAACTCAAGATCCTTAATAACCGAACAACTTTCAGTAATGTCTATACTTTGCAGTATTTCCAAAAAATAATTGGTTTCCTCAATAAGCTTACTTTCAACTTCTTTAAAATATTTATCGGAATCTTTGCCTTGCAGGTTAAACATTCTAATAGCAATAGGTTTTACCAACGCCAAGTCACTAGATATACTTTGGGCCACACCGGGGTACTGAATTTTAACCGCCAATTCCTTACCGTCTTTGGTAGCCTTGTGTACCTGACCAATACTGGCAGCATTAATACTATCTTTCTCAAAAGTGTCGAACAATTCTTCCGGGTACTTTCCTAAATACTTTTTAAATGTTTTACGAACCAATGGTGCGGAAAGTGGTGGAACAGAAAACTGTGACAACGAAAACCTATCTACATAAGCCCTTGGTAACAGATTCTTTTCCATACTAAGCATCTGGGCCACTTTTAACGCGCTGCCTTTAAGATCTTTTAGTCCATCATAAATATCCTCTGCATTATTTTCATTCAGTTCCTCCTTATCCAATTCAGGGTTCACCAGCTTTTTACCAAAATACTTTACATAATTACCGCCAATTTTCACACCGGTCTTTACCAATTTACCGGCTCTTTCTATTTTTCCTGTTGGTATACTATCTAATGTTTTCATAGCGCTTACTTTTAGGAGAGTGATTACGTTAATCTTTAATTACGCAAATGTTTCTTTGTAGAGAAATTTCCCGAAATCCAGTATATTTTCAAGCGGTGTATTATCAAAAATATCAAATACCGTGTTAATGGATTTTTCAATGGCCATATCGGTTTTTTCAAACCCTGCAGAACTATCTTCCATCCAAAACTTGAGAACGAATAAAAACTGTAACCAAGCTCCTTCCGAGAAGACTTTAGGATTGTACTTGGTAATTTTCAGGTTCTTGTCTGCATTTGCATCGTTTATAAGCCCTACTGCATAAGTTTTAATGTGTTGACGAAGTCCTTTTAACTGTCCTAAATTTTTAAGCGGACTGTCATTCTGCTTTAATGAGAATAATACGTAGCTACGATTTAAGGTAAGCAGCTCAAAAAAAGTATAGAAAAAAGTGAGCATTTTCTCTTTGTTCGTAAAACCTTCATACTCCTTATTTTTTAGAAGAAGGGTTTCTGTATTTGAGTAAAATTTATTCCAAATCTCTTTTTGCAAAATTTCTACCGACCCATAAAAGGAGTAAAAATCGACCTCAGAAATCTTATTCTCTTTACAAAATTTATATATGGATTTAGGAACGCTCTCGTGCTCCAGAACATACTCCATGTACATAGTAATAATACTATCTTCAGAAACCTTGTTTGTTTTTGTTTTTGCTACCATCCTAAACAATTTTATATAGTAAAATTACGGTTAAAGAGCTGCTTTTACTGTTAACGGCATACCAATTTTTAGAAAAAGAAAAACGTGCTTTCGCATGAAAGCACGTTTTAAACAACCTAACCAATAAATGATTATAAACGTGATGTTGATCGAAAATTTTCCCTTTCACAGCAATCTTAATCACATCTGTTACAAATATACAAAATGTTTAACATATTTAAAAATAAATTAAACAAAAATATTTTAAGCCTACAATTACGTCAGATAAAGGTGTCAGTTTGTCACAGTCTTCGCATATGGTATTTTTTTTGACAAATACGCCACAGGTAAACTACCCTATTCTGTTAGTATATAATAGAATGAAAACTAGTATTAAACAAAGTTCAAGCGCTGGCAAGAACATTTATAAAATTTATAATTTATGGCTACAGGTAAAATCAATGTTTCAGTAGAGAACATATTTCCGCTGATTAAGAAATTTTTGTACAGTGACCACGAGATCTTTTTAAGGGAGCTCATATCCAACGCAACAGATGCTACTTTAAAGTTAAAGCATCTTACTTCTATAGGTGAAGCTAAAGTAGACTACGGCAGTCCTAGAATAGAAGTAAAAATTGATAAAGAAGGAAAAAAAATACATGTTATTGACCAAGGTATCGGTATGACCGAGGACGAGGTTAAAAAATACATTAACGAACTTGCCTTCTCAGGAGCTGAAGAATTCTTGAACAAATATGAGGATGGCGCTAAAGAATCTGGAATTATAGGTCATTTTGGTCTTGGTTTCTATTCGGCATTTATGGTTGCTGACAAAGTGCAGATTAGCACTAGAAGCTTTAAAGAAGATGCTGAACCTGTATTATGGAGCTGTGATGGTTCGCCTAATTTTACACTAGAGCCGGGAGACAAACAAGACCGTGGTACAGAGATCATTCTTCATATTGCCGATGACTCTACCGAATTTTTAGAAGAAAACCGTATTACCGAGCTTCTAAATAAGTACAATAAGTTTATGCCTATTCCGATTAAATTTGGAATGAAAACCGAAACTTTACCAAAGCCTGAAGATGCTAAGGAAGAAGACCCTGCACCTACACAAGAAGTTGATAATATCATCAACAATCCTAACCCAGCTTGGACTAAACAACCGGCTGATCTAGAGGACCAGGATTATAAAAATTTCTACCGTGAGCTGTATCCTATGCAGTTTGAGGAGCCTTTGTTCCACATTCACTTAAATGTAGACTATCCGTTTAACCTTACAGGTATACTTTACTTTCCAAAGCTAACAAACGATCTTAACGTTCAGAAAGACCGTATTCAGTTATACCAAAACCAAGTTTTTGTTACAGACAACGTAGAAGGTATTGTACCGGAATTCTTGACCATGTTACGTGGGGTTATTGATTCTCCGGATATTCCCTTGAATGTTTCTAGATCATACCTTCAGGCAGATGGAGCTGTAAAGAAAATTTCTTCATACATCTCTAGAAAGGTTGCAGACAAATTGAGTTCCCTCTTCAAAAACAGTAGAGAAGAATTTGAACAAAAGTGGAACGATATTAAAATCGTTATTGAATACGGAATGCTTAGCGAAGATAAATTCTTTGATAAAGCTGATAAATTTGCGCTCTACCCTACTGTAGATGGTAAATATTTTACTTTTGAAGAACTTCAAGAAAAAACTAAAGAAACGCAAACAGATAAGGATGATAAGTTAGTTGTTCTTTATGCTTCTGATAAGGTTTCTCAGCACAGTTATATTGAAGCTGCAAAAGCTAAAGGTTACGAAGTTCTTTTGATGGATTCTCCAATCATTGGTCACTTAATGCAGAAATTAGAAACCTCTAAAGAGAAAGTTTCTTTTGCTCGTGTAGATGCTGATCATTTAGATAACCTTATTAAAAAGGAAGACACACAAATCTCTAAATTATCAGATGAGGAAAAGGAAACCCTTAAAAAGAACCTAGAAGAGGTCATTGAAGATAAGAGTTATACTATTCAACTAGAAGCGATGGACAGTGATGCTTCTCCTTTTATCATTACAGAGCCTGAGTTTATGCGTCGTATGAAAGAGATGCAACAAACCGGCGGCGGTGGTGGTATGTTCGGTATGGGTGCTATGCCAGATATGTACAACCTTATCGTGAACACAAATTCTGAATTGGTAGGTGAAATATTAAACACTAAAACCGCTAAGAAACGTGAAAGGTTAATCAGCCAATCTATTGACTTGGCACGTCTTTCAAAAGGATTGTTGAAAGGTGAGGAATTAACAAACTTCATTAAACGTAGCTACGATATGGTGAAGTAGTTTTAACAAACTCATTTACAAAAACGCCCAATTGCTAAGTTTAGCAACTGGGCGTTTTTTTCTTGTTAAAATTCATATCTTCCCAAAAATTTATGTAGGATATGGATTATACCAGTTATCTATTGAAAAAGTGGTTAGATAGGCTTCAACAAGTGTTTACTACAAACAGTCTCCATGTCTTTTGGGTAGTACAACTTATTTCTTAAATATCTAATGAATCATCCAAAATCAACTTTACTCTAAATTAAGAAATGAAAGATAACAACGTATGCCTAGTTTCCATCCATATCTCAATCCTTTTCAACGTTATATTCTTGTTAAAATCTGAACAGTTTATGTCGAAATACAACAAAATAAGCATCTAATTTGTACTATTTTACTTTCATTAATGAATAATGTTAAAGAACTTTGATAAAGAAATTATTTACATAAAATATAAGTAGAGCATCTTACTAACTCTAAGTAATTGCTCCTTTTACTTAAAACAAAGTGTATTTTGTATGGTAGTTACAGAACTTAACCCAAAAGGTCAATTTGAAAATTGGGATAAAAATAAACTTAAGGAAGTCCATGAGCAGAAATTTAGTAATGAGGTTGGTGACGTCCTTTTTGAAAACGATGACCTGATTTTAAGTGAAATCGTTCTAAAACCAAAAGAGCGATTACCTTTTAGGTATCACCGTTATGATTGTAGCTGTACTAGTATTACTGATGGCCTCTTAATTACAAGAAACATTAACGGACAGATAGGATTACTGCGTATAGAAAAAAGTAAGTGCTTTTATTGGAAACACAAGAAAGATGATATGATACATGACCTGGAGAACATTGGAGAAAATACCGTCATAATTAAGCTTTTAGAATTAAAACAATAACGGCCCTTTATACACGAATGTAAAAGGACCGTTTTTTATGTATCAAAACTGTTAACTACCAATATATAGGTCCTTTACCCAAGTATTTTTCTGCAATAGGCTGGTAATAATCCCTTACATCTTCCAAATCATATATTTTCTGACTTTTAGTATAAAGATCGTATTTATTAAAATCTTTAATCAGCTCCAAATATTCTTTATCTCCTTCATTTAGTAGTTCTTTATAGCTTCCTCCCGTATGCCAAGGATAGAAAGAATGGTATCTGATCATAACCATTGCCTCCTTTGGTAAAGCATTTTCTTTATGGTTTGCAAGTACCTGATATAAGTATTCATCATGGCCCCAAGCCAATTCAAGATTATCCATACCGCATCCTTTCTCATAAATTCCGGTAGGCGTATTGTAACGGGCATCCGCCATATCCGGATTTAACTGATTAAATTCTGGGTACACGCAAGTATTTGGGAACTCACAACCAACCACAAATACATCACCAACAGTTCCCCATTGTTCATCTTGACTTGTTCCATCTTGATCACTGCCCCATAGGAACATTATTTTTCCCAAATCGTGAATTAGGCCTGTTAGCTGCATCCAATCTGGCCGATTGTCCTCTCTGATGGCTTCAGCACTCTGTATTAGATGTTGTACGTTGGGTAGATCCAAATCTGGATCACTTACATCTATCAGCTTATTTAAGTGCCCCATAGCTTCCCATAAATCCATAGGTTTGTCATAGGTCAGATACTTTTTCTTCATGCGCTTAACATAGTCTACCGTTTGCTTTTTTCGCATTTTTCTATAATGCTCCTTAACGGCCGCTGACACATCTACAGCCTCATAATCCCTGAACGTTTTTTCCATCTTTAACAATTATAATATTGAACAACTTACAGCAACTATTTTACTTTGTCTTCTGGAGTAATATTAACTTAGACATTCCCTAAAACAAGGTACAAAATAATTGTAAACACTACCAGAAAGAGACTAAAGGGCTTTGCATACCTCCACGGTTTAAGGTTCAAAACACCAGCATCTTTCATTATAAACCTTTCCTCTTTTTTGGCAAAGGCCGAAACCAGATGCATAATCAATATATTAAGTACAAATTCTATTCCCCATATATGTATAAAATGAAGGTTCACTTCAATTAAATAGTACATTATTACGTAGAATAGTAATCCAAACATAAGCCCTGCTTTTGCACCAGTAGCGCTCACCCTAGGAAATAGGAAACCCGCAATAATAACACTAGCAATCGGAATAAAGAATATACCGTTTAACTGTTGTAACAATTGATAAAGGCCATCTGGGGCATTCGCCACAAAAGGCGCTATACCTATGGCCAGAATAGCTAAGATGGCAGAGGTACTTTTACCTATTACCACCAGCTTCTTCTCATTAGCATCCTTTTGAATATACTTTTTAAAAATATCCAAACTAAAAACGGTGGCTGCACTATTCAAAGCACTATTGAACGTACTTAAAATGGCACCCATCATTACGGCTACAAAAAAACCGGTAAGCCAAAGTGGTAACACTTTTTTGACTAAAAGCGGATATACATTATCTGGATTGTCATAAAGACTTTCTCCAAAATAATAAAAGCCGATAAGGCCTGGCAACACAATTACCAAAGGCACTAATATTTTAAGCAAACCTGTAAACAGAAGACCCTTTTGTGCTTCTTTTAAATTGACCGCACCCAATACACGTTGAATAATGGATTGATGCATAGTCCAGAAATAAATCTGATTGACCATAAGACCAGTAAACAAAACTTCAAAAGGTAAAATTGCGGAACGGGCTCCCTCGCCTACCCCAGACTCATTACTAACCACATTAAATTTTTCTGGGCTATGATTGAATACGGTACTCATTCCTTCGAATAAATTCCCTTCTCCAATACTTAATAATGCTAAAGTAGGCACTAACAGACCAGCTACTAAAAGTCCGAACCCGTTAATAGTATCTGTATAAGCCACCATTTTTAATCCTCCAAAAATGGCATAAATAGCGCCAATAGTGCCCACGATTAGAATCGTTACCCATATGCCTTCGCTTTTGGTGACATTCAACAATTCTGAGATATCAAAAATAGCTTCTATATTCAGCGCTCCGGTATACAAAACAATAGGCAATAATGTAGCTACAAACGATATAATCAAGAGCATAGCTACGAACGTGCGTGTGAGTCCGTCAAATCGTTTTTCCAAAAATTCGGGAATGGTAGTTAATCCCATTTTCAAATAACGTGGGGCAAAATATAGTGCAGCAATAACCAAGGCTAATGCAGATGTTACCTCCCAAGCAACAATTATAGCTCCATTTCTGTATGATGAACCATTCATACCCACCAAATGCTCCGTAGAAATATTGGTCAAAAGCAGTGAACCTGCTATGACAATTCCTGTTAAGGACCTACCTCCTAAAAAATAACCGTCTTTGGTATTTAGTTTATCGCGCCTAAGCTTATATGTAGCATAAAAAGCAACAAATCCAGTAAAAAGTAAAAATGTTAATAACGCCATATTCAACCATGTAAATAAGGAATGCAGAAAAAATTATCCCTCATAAATATCAAATTAACAGAAATAAAATGAATAAACTAGCGTATTTTTAAATTTTTCGTGTGCGCAAACGAAATTTTAAGACAAAATACACCACCACTACTAAAATATGGGGTTGGTATTATGCAGTACAATTACAAATAGGTCCTTTTCCTTAGCATAAAAATATTATCTCAACCAATATTGGTAACCCTACCATCATTGAATGAAACGACTAAAAATACCAGAAATCCAGTATTTTATAATTTGTAGTGGGTTTGTACTTTAGCAACGAACCACAAACAAACTTTAAAATGAAATATTCAAAACTAGTGACATTGTTTTTTATAGGAATGTTCTACTCCGCAAATGCCCAGAATGCGTCAGACGAGATTTTCATGACCAACGGAGAAACTATAGCGGTTAAGGTCATAAGAGTTGAACCCAATACAATTACTTATACTTACTTAGGAGAGGATTTGGAAAACGTTGTTGAAAAAGAAGCGATTTCCAAAATTATTTTTAAAAGTGGTCGCGAACAACTCTTCTCACAGGTAAGTGCCGGGAGCCAATCCATAAGCTCCAACTTTGAGTATCCTGCAATGAAAGGAAATGAGGGAGCTATTCTACCTTTTGAATTTGTATTTGACGGCGCCGAAGCTCCCGAAGAAGGGTTTGAAGCTCAAGAGTATTACTACCATAATCTTATGCGCAGACCCGAGAGAAACACGATTACATACCAAGATGTAGATATTACTCTAAAAAGATTGCGCGAAGCGGGCATTACTAAAGCTAATGATTTACGAAACTATGAAATGACTGAAATTGCCAAAATTGTTGGTGCAGGTATTTTGGTAACAGGCAAAATTACGGTGGATTACCGTAGTACAAAATCATCTTCATCGGGCTCCTCTACTACAAGAGTGGACACCAAGAAGAAAAAGGTAAAAACATATTCATCAGATTACAGTACATCTATGGATGAATTTGACACTAAAGTCCTTTTTAAGATATATGATAAAAACGGAAATAAAATTGTAGATGTTAACCGTGTTCCTTTTATGGCTACAACGCGCGATAATTATGTTACCGCTTTGAATTACTTAATGAAACGCACCCCATATTACCAGAAGTAGTAAACTAGAATAGGTAACCTATCATTGTACTATTCTTTTTTAAACCGTAATTATCATTCGTTAATTACCGCTGGTTTGTCTATTTTTAATTCATGAAAGTTATCTCAACCAATATTGGCAGCCCTACCACCATTACTTGGAACGGCAAAGACGAACAGACCGGCATATTTAAATACCCGGTAGATGAACCTATCCGTTTAGGTAAAGTAGATGTGGCCAAAGACACCGTTATTGACCGAGTACACCATGCTGGTGTTGACAAAGCTTGTTATCTGTTTTCCGAAAACCATTATGATTATTGGAAAAACTTATATCCAAATCTAGATTGGAACTGGGGTATGTTTGGAGAAAACCTCACCATTAGTGGCCTGGATGAATCTAAAGTTCGCATAGGAGATATGTACAAACTAGGAACCGCATTGGTTCAAGTATCTCAACCTAGAGAACCTTGTTATAAATTAGGAATCCGTTTTGAAGACCAGAGTATTTTAAAACAATACATAGATTATGGGTTTCCAGGCACTTACGTGCGAATACTAGAAGAAGGAAAAGTAAAAAAAGGCGATGAATTGGTGTTAATAGAGCAATCTAAAAATGCGCTTACGGTAAAAGATTTTTATCACCTACTATATATGCGCTCCAAAGATTCTAAACTACTGCAACTGGCTTTATCCAACACCGCACTACCCGAATACAAACGTGAGCGTTTAAAAAAATATCTACCAAAACCATGAATTATTCGTGGCATCTATACGTAATGGGTATAATTTACGTAATGGCAGGTATCATGCATTTTATTAAGCCTAAGGCCTATATGAGGATTATGCCTCAATATTTACCCAATCATAAGCTATTGGTACTACTTAGTGGTCTAGCGGAAATTGTTTTAGGAGTTGGCGTTTGTTTTTCACCCACAAAAAACTATGCTATTTATGGTCTTATACTCATGTTAGCCGTTTTCCTGTTAGTGCATTTTTATATGCTTTCAAGTATAAAGGCTTCTGCAGGTTTTCCTAAATGGTTGTTACTTTTGAGACTACCTTTGCAATTTGTCCTAATATATTGGGCCTATTCTTATTTATGAGAATAAAAAAAGCCCCTAACGCTCTCAACAACATTAGGGGCAATTAACTCAACTCAACTTAAACTATCTTAGTTTACCGAAACCTCTTTGTAATAAGTTTCCTTACTATCTCTTACTACAACGGTGTACTCACCTTCGTAAGCTTTGGTAAAATCAAATGCTTTCTCAATAACCATTTGGTTTTCTCTTTTTTCCGAGAAGACCAATCTGTTACTGCTATCAAAAACCTTTATTTCAACATCTTTGCTGTCAAGGTTCAAAAGGTTTAAGAAAACCATTTCTCCTTTAATTCTAAAGACCGGTTTACTGTTTTCTTTTTTATCAATTACCTCTACATCACTTCCTTTTACACTAATTGTGTAAGAAACTGAACTTAACTCATCTTCAGATTTAAAGAAGTACAAACCATCTTTAAGGTTAGAAAGATCAAATTTCTTGGCATAGTCAGCCTTTTCAACAGTTTCAAAGAATATAACATTTTGCTCTTCGTCCATGAACTTGATAGTTGTTCTTCCCGCATGGGCATCTAGTTCGTAAACAAAGCTTTTTACATTTTCATTTGGTACAACACTTAGTTTGGGCTCGCTGGCAAAGCCAACAGTTGTTGTCAATAACAAAGCGATCATTGCGGCGGTTCTTACTACTTTTTTCATATCGTTTTTGTTTAGTAGCCTGCTGTTACACAGGGTAGGTTAATATTACAGTACAAACATACTGCCGTTATCTTGTCCTCACTACTCCACAATTCGCCAATAAATGTGCTATTTTACCATCGCTCATATACCAAAATGCCCTTTAGGGTAATATTGAATATATTTTGGTTAATTTTGCAAAGAAATCAAGAAATAGCCTTGTTTAATTTTGTACTATGAGTAAACCCCCACTAATAAATCAGAAGCCCGCTTTTGAGTCTATAGAACCAAGTTTTGGGCATTCTTATACGTATCAAAGATTTGATGCGAGTAAGAACAATAAGAATACGGTATGGCATTATCACCCTGAAATAGAACTAGTACACGTAAACGGTGGATCGGGAAAAAGACAGATTGGTAGTCATGTATCATACTACTCCAAAGGAGACCTTATATTAATAGGTAGTAATTTACCACATTGCGGACTCACCAATGCCCTTACCGGTAATGAAAGTGAAACGGTTATTCAAATGAAGTTGGATTTCTTAGGAAATGATTTTTTTAATATTCCTGAGATGAAAAAAATCCAGTCCCTTTTTGAAATGGCCAAAGGCGGTATTGCCTTTTCTGGTAAGACCAAAAGAAAGATAGGTGAGAAAATGCAGATTCTGGAATACCAGACCCATTTTCAACGTTTACTATCTATATTGAATATTTTAAACGAACTGGGTAATTCCAAAGAATTTAAAATTCTTAATGCCGAAGGATTCTCTATGGAAACCGAAGTAAAGGACAACGACCGTATTAACGTAGTCTTCAATCACGTTAAAAACAATTTTAAAGAAGAGATTACTTTAGATGAGATAAGTAATATGGTTAGTATGACGGTTCCTTCTTTCTGTCGTTACTTTAAAAAGATTACCAATAAGACTTTTGTTCAGTTTGTTAACGAGTATCGCTTGGTACATGCGTCCAAGCTTTTGGCGGAACAACCATTAAGTATAACGGAGGTTTGTTTTGAAAGCGGATTTAATAATTTTTCTCACTTTAATAAACAGTTCAAGAACTTTACCGGGCAAAACCCATCTGAATATAGAAACGAATTGAAAACGGTACTTAAATAATGGAGAGTCTGTTTTCAGACAAAGTAAATTTAAACTTGCCAGATAGCAATATCATCTATTATCCAAATTTTATAGATCAGGAAGAGGCTGATGGTTATTTTAATGTACTGCGAAAAGAAACGCCCTGGCAACAAGATGATATTACCGTATTCGGTAAAACCTATGCGCAACCCAGACTTACCGCATTATATGGAAATAATAACAGACCCTACTCCTATTCAAAGCTGGTAATGACGCCTCATCTGTTTACGGCAAAACTTTTGAACATTAAGAATAAAGTTGAAACTATAGCAGGTGTAGAATTCACTACTTGTTTGCTTAACCTATATAGAAATGGACAAGATAGCAACGGCTGGCATTCCGATAATGAGAAAGAATTAGGTGAAAATCCTATTATTGCTTCTGTTACTTTAGGACAAGAACGTTTCTTTCACCTCAAACATAAAAGCGATAAAAACTTGAAACAGAAAATACTTTTGAAGCACGGTAGTCTTTTACTCATGAAAGGAACTACTCAGAAACACTGGTTGCATCAAGTTCCAAAAACGGCTAAAGTTATTGATGAGCGTATCAATCTAACGTTTAGAATTATTGCATAAAAAAATCGACCATTAAAAATGGCCGATTTTTTTTACCCTTTATATATGAGACGTTTGCTGCCTTTAGCCACCGGGTTCCGACTAATGTCCTCACAAACATCTACTTGAATATAACCGGAAATTAGATGACTAGGTATTATGATTCGTTAAACACCCTTATTTTTTTGATAAAGGGTAAAGCAGCCTAAAAAAGCTCATTCAATACCTTGGCCAAACGCAACCCACCTTTCTGTAACTGATTTTCAACGGTACTCCACCACTCATAGCTGTAGCGGTAATATAACTTCTCACCCACTTCTACGGAATCATACAACTTATTTGCAATTTCTTGAGACTCTTCAACCCAATCATAAATATTTCCTTGTTGAATAGTTTGTACCTGCTCTTTTGAAACTTCCGGTAAGTTAGATGCCAATTCAGTATAGCTCATACCATAATCGTCAATCATATTAGAGTCCCACACCCTATGTAAATTTGTTCCTTGATTGAACCATTGCAACTGAATATCGTTCCCTCCTTTGTCCTCAAAGCGGCCAACGTGCATGGGCTGATGCAGGTCTCCTATTAAATGAACCAGCATTTTAAGGTAGAAAACCTTGTCTTCTTTTTTACTGTTCTCGTCCTTTATAATTTCAATACACTTATTGATACCTGTTATTAGGTCTCCATGCTCACTGGGTTCAATATCAGCGTAATCTTTACCTTTAGGAATATTCACATAATGCCACGCACTGAATTCTTTATAAGTCCTGTCGGCTTTTATCTCATCTGCAAACGTAGATACATGGGCAAGGCTCTCTCCGTTCAAGAGTTTTTTTAGGGCCTTCTTTGCTTTTTTAGAAAGATGGTGCTGCGCAACTTCGCCCACTGTTCGGTGTCCGGTTTTAGACCATTCACCATCATTTGCGTTAGAAAGCGTTGTTATTAAGAACAGAAAGAATA
Organism: Zobellia roscoffensis; assembly: GCF_015330165.1. Lineage (NCBI taxonomy): Bacteria > Pseudomonadati > Bacteroidota > Flavobacteriia > Flavobacteriales > Flavobacteriaceae > Zobellia > Zobellia roscoffensis. The sequence continues at coordinate 2,779,872 of NZ_JADDXT010000002.1, read as the reverse complement.
CTATTTTTCGCATGAAATAAATTTAGCGGCAAAAGTAAAAAAATGAAGTTTAATCTATTGTTAAGAAACTCAACGGTTTCGTTTTTTAATTTGATATTGCACCCATAAAATTCATCAGTTTGATTTTAAAAAAAATAAAGTCTCCATTTTTAAAATATGCCGCCCTAGCTGCACTTTCGCTAGTCCTATTTTTCTTTGTATTTCTAATCAGTATTTATTGGGGAGCTTGGGGTAAAATACCTGACAAAGAAGAACTATCTGATTTTCAGTATCAAAGAGCCTCAGAAGTCTATACAGCCGATAGTGTTCTTATTGGTAAGTTTTATTTATATGATCGGCAACCCATTGCATTTGAGGCTATACCTGAACATGTTTTAAACGCTTTAGTAGCTATTGAGGACGAACGTTTTTATGATCACGAAGGTATTGACTACCAAAGTTTGGGACGTGTTGCCGTAAAGACGGTATTGATGCAAGACCAATCAGCTGGTGGTGGTAGTACGCTAACACAACAGCTTACTAAAAACTTATATCCCCGAAGAGATAGAAAAAAGGCCAACATTGTGGTCGATAAAGTTAAGGAGATGTTCATTGCTTCGCGACTGGAAGACCTTTACACCAAAGATGAAATTCTTACCCATTACCTGAATACAGTTTCTTTTGGCGATAATACTTTTGGAATTGAAAGTGCCTCCCTCAAATTTTTCAATAAACAAACAAGAGATTTAACAGTAGAACAAAGTGCCGTTTTGGTCGGTATGTTAAAGGCCACCTATGGCTACAATCCTCGTATATTTCCAGAAAGGAGCCTTACCCGAAGAAACTTGGTACTTTTGGCCATGGCCAACAATGATTACATTTTAGCGGAACAAAAAGATAGTCTTACGGATATTCCCTTAAAATTAGATTATCGAGATTTTGATAATAATGCCGGATTAGCGCCTTACTTTAGAGAGGAAGTTAGAAAGCAACTGCTAAAGTGGAATGATAAACAGAAGGAAGAAGGAAACGAGTATAACATTTACACATCAGGATTAAAAGTATACACTACGCTTGATTACAATATGCAATACTGGGCGGAAGATGCTATGCAAGACCATATGAAGTCGCTTCAAAGTAGTTTTGAAAAGAGCTATGGTAAGAACGCTCCTTGGCTTACCAATAAAAAGCTGATTGAAAAAGTAGTCAAAAATTCAGAGGTCTATAAAAAACTGAAAAAGCAGGGTCTGGAGCACCAGCAAATCATAGATTCCCTTAGCGTAAAAAAAGAGATGACCTTAACCGATTGGGATGGAGAAAAAACCATTCAGGGCAGTTCTTTGGATAGTATTACCCATTACATGAAGATGTTGAATACCGGTTCTTTAGGAATTGACCCAAAAACCGGTGCCGTAAAAACATGGATAGGAGGAGTCGATTTTGAACACTTTAAATACGATCACGTTGCTCAGAGCAAACGCCAAGTGGGTTCTACCTTTAAACCTATAGTCTATACTACAGCCCTAGAAACAGGTACTTTGCCGTGTACCTATTTTTCTGCGGAAGAAGTGGAATATGAAAATTTAAAAGGATGGACACCTAGTAACTCTGGTAAAAAAGATGAAACGTACCTCAACTATTCTATGGAAGAGGCATTAAGTCATTCCGTAAATACGGTAGCGGTAAAAGTTCTGGAAAAAGCAGGAATTCAAAATGTCATAACCATGGCAAAGAACATGGGCATATTTTCCAAACTACCAGAGCAACCCTCTTTAGCCTTGGGTACAGGTGAAATTTACTTAAATGAGCTAGCGGGTGCCTATGCCGGTTATGTAAATAACGGTAAAGCAGTTTTACCCTACCTCATCGAAAAAATAACAGATAGAAAAGACTCCGTTTTAACCAAATTTGAACCAAAAAGAGCCAAAACCACCGCTTTTTCTGAAGAAACAAGGCAAATTATGGTAGAAATGATGAAAGGTACTATTAACAGAGGTACCGCTTCTAGAATACGAACCTCCTACAAATTGAATAATGACATTGCCGGAAAAACAGGAACTACACAGAATAACAAAGATGCTTGGTTCGTAGCTATCATGCCAAAACTGGTTCACGTTACATGGGTGGGATTGGATAATCATGAAATCGGATTTAGAAGTACTAGTTTGGGACAAGGGGCAAATGCTGCCCTTCCTATTTTTGCCAAGTGGATGCAAGAAATGAATAAACACCCGTCATATAATGAAATTACCAAAGCACAGTTCACGCCACCAAATCCCGCAACTTTGGAAATGTTGGATTGCGAGCCTGTAAAACGTGACGGCTTCTTTAAACGTTTGTTTAAAAATCCCGAAAAAAAGAAAACCAAGGAATTTAGAAAGAGAAACTAGACCAACCATTACAAATTTTAAAATCTAAAAAATTGAATTATAAAATACTCTGCTCAGACCTAGATGGAACGCTATTAACCTCCAAAAGTGATGTTTCTGAACATACTATATCCGAAATTAAACGCATAAAATCTCAAGTGAAAATCATTCTGGTATCTGCCCGTATGCCAAGTGCTATGACATATATTCAAAAAGACCTTGAGGTTGAAGACCAACCTATTATTTGTTATAATGGGGCATTGGTTCTCAATGGCAACCAAGAACTCTCTTCTGTGCATATTCATACAGAACACCTGCAACAAATCTATGAATTGGCAGAAGCTAATAACACCCAACTTGGTTTATACTATAACAATGAATGGTATGTAGAATCGGACTCTGAACGTGTTCAAAAAGAAATTAAGTACACAAAATCTTCTCCCGTTTTTAGGCCAACTCCAGAAACACTTTCAGATTGGTCTGCCCGTGAAATTGGGGCTCACAAAATAATGCTCATGAGCACTAAAGATGATGCAGATGCCCTTTATCCTATTCTTGAAAAAAAATTAGGTGAGTATCTTAATCTATATCGTTCTAATGATACTTTAATAGAAATCGCTCCTAAATCGGTTTCAAAATTATCGGCTATTGAATCGTTATTACAAGAAGGTGAATCGCTTGAGCATGTTATCTCTTTCGGCGATAATTATAATGATATTGATATGCTACAAAATAGTGGTTGTGGTGTAGCCGTAGGCAATGCTAGAGAAGAAGTTAAGGCCGTTGCTAATGCGGTAACCCTGCCCAACACTGAGAATGGCGTGGCACACTATATTAAAAAGCATCTGGTAATTTGATTATATTTGAGGAAACGTACCCAAAAATCATATGACCAAACCGCTTTTACCCGCTCCGCTAATTACTGATGACACTGTTGTTTTTGGACTTTTAGCACTCTGCCTAGGCTTCATTTTTTATGGCTCCTCTAAAAAAACAGGGTTTTGGAGTAAATTCTACGGTATTGTTCCTGGGGTGCTTATGTGTTATTTATTACCAGGTATTCTTGCCTCCACAGGTATTGTAGCCGAAAAATGGGAAACCCTAAGCGAAACAGGTGAAATCATAACCCACACGTCTAGTCTGTATTATGTAGCCAGCAGGTATTTGCTACCTGCAGCTTTAGTACTCATGACGTTGAGCATCGATTTAAAAGCGATTATGAACTTGGGTTCAAAAGCCTTGATTATGTTCCTAACGGGAAGTGCGGGAATTATAATAGGCGGACCTATTGCTATTTTAATCGTTTCTATTTTTTCTCCTGATACCGTGGGCGGTAATGATTTTGATGCTATTTGGAGGGGATTATCTACCATTGCCGGTAGTTGGATCGGTGGAGGTGCCAACCAGGCTGCCATGTATGAAATCTTTAAATATAATCCTGAAAAATACGGTGCCATGGTATTGGTAGACATTGTTGTTGCCAATATCTGGATGGCAATTATTCTCTTAGGCGTGGGCCGAACCAAACAAATTGACAAATGGCTCAAGGCTGATACCTCGGCTATTGAAACCCTAAAAGTAAAAGTGACCGCATTTGCTGAAAAAATAACCCGAGTACCGACGCTAAAGGATTATATGATGATGCTCTGTTTTGCTTTTGCGGCAACGGGTATTGCGCATTTCTTCGGTAATCATATGAGTACCGTACTGACCAATTCATTTGAAAGTGTAAGCGACCAGAAAAGCTTTTTGTCTTTCTTAGGCTCTAGTTTCTTTTGGATGGTGGTTATTGCCACAGCTGCCGGTATAGCTTTATCATTTACCAAAGCAAAAAATTATGAAGGTGCCGGAGCCAGTAAAATTGGTGGTATGTTCATTTACCTTTTGGTTGCGACCATAGGAATGAAAATGGACTTAGGAAAAGTTCTTGAAAACCCAGGGTTGATTGCCATTGGCTTTATATGGATTTCCATTCATGCGGGACTATTGATTCTTGTAGCCAAACTGATTAAAGCTCCTTTTTTCTTTCTAGCGGTTGGTAGCCAAGCCAATGTGGGTGGTGCCGCTTCTGCCCCAGTAGTGGCTGCGGAATTTCATCCGTCATTGACTTCCGTGGGGGTGCTTTTGGCTGTTTTTGGTTATGTAGTGGGTACTGGTGGTGCACTGTTGTGTGCTTATTTGATGGAGGTAGCTTCGGCACTTTAAATTTCAGGATTACTTTTTTTAGCAAATTATATTTATCCCCAACTCAACTTACTGCGTTCTGCCCAGTATGCCTTTGAATTTACTTTTTCCGCTCTAAGTTGTTCTAGTTCTTCTTTATTTAAGGTAAAGTTATTTGCTTTTAAATTTTGTTCTAATTGCATGATATCTGCTGCACCGCTCAACACATAATCCGGTTGAAGTCCATCTATAACAAAACGAAGCGCAATGGCATCCATACCAACTTGGTGACGTTCTGCTAGCGCTTGTAATTTTATATACAAAGATTGATATTGTGGATACTTTGTATTGGGAAATACCCGACCATTGGCCAGCGCTTCTTTAATTATGAGTTTCTTTCCCTGCAATTGTACCTCTCGTAACACCGGCAAAGTAGCTTGTTCCAATATATTGAACGTAACCTGAAAACTATCAAAAACTACTTCCCTGTTTATTCTAATTTGCAACGCGTTTTCTATGACCTCATTTTGATTTGGTCCGCTTGTAGAAATACCTATTTTGAGTCCGGTTGTTCTTTTTATTTCCAAGAGCTTTTCCAAAACAGGCTTATTTTGAAGCACACCGCTCTCAAAAGTCGCGGAATGAATTTGATAATACTCCAAAGCGGGAAGTAAGTATTGCGATACTTCCCATTGTTCCGTAAGCTTCGCTAGAGAATGCTCTTTTACTTCGTGAGCTCCCTCATACCCCAGTTGCCAGTTGGCAACATAGGTATAGCCCCATTTGGTTCCCAAAACTACATCTGTGTGATTACGGCTCTCGTTCCAGTCTTTTAGAAATGCTTCACCCTTACCGTAAGAAGGTGCAGTATCAAAATAGCGCACCCCTTTTTCGTAGGCCGCATCAAGTACTTTAAAAGCATTGGCTCTAAAAGCAACTTCTGATTTATCTCTATCCGAGCTATCGATATTTATATATTCTGGCCGGCCCAAAGCGGCCATACCCAGCCCTATTTGGGTTTTGGAATTATTTTTGATCATAGAATCTATTTTACGAGCTGCAGGACAACATAGAACATCCTACTTTGTTTCTGGCCCAATCTGGTCGTTTGGCAAACCACTTCTGATGTTGGGGTTGTTCGTCATAGGGCTTTTTCAAAAGATTGAATAATTCATCAATTAGAGTATAATCCCCTTCATCTGCAGCATCAATCGCCAATTGCGCCATATAGTTACGCAATACGTATTTTGGGTTTACGGCATTCATTTTTTCCTTTCGTTCAGCATCAGTGAGACTTTCTTTATCCAAACGAGTTTGATAGGTATTAAACCAAAGCAACCATTTATCCAATACTTCACCTTTCACCTCCTCAGGAATATAGAACGCATCTTCAACCACGTTTATATAGGAGTCCGCATTCTCAACTTCTTTTTTAAACTCGGCTAGATTTCTAAAGAATAGTGTCATATCGGTTTCGGTTAGTTGTAAATTTTCTTCTAAGTCATCTAACAACTTTTGGTCATTGACATCCTCAGAAAATAGTCCGATTTTAGATTTCATCATCTCCTGGTACTTCTCCTCAAATTCCGTTTTGAAACCTTCTAAAACATTTTCTAATGGTTCTGCCTCTCCAATTAAAGGGTACAGCGCATTTGCCAATTGGTACAGGTTCCACAGCCCAATATTAGGTTGATTCCCATACCTGTATCTGCTGTGTTGCCGGTCCGTTGTATTTGGCGTCCATCCATGGTTATACCCCTCTAGCCAACCGTAAGGGCCATAGTCTATGGTCAAACCAAGAATGGATAAATTATCCGTATTCATTACCCCGTGTACAAAACCTACCCGTTGCCAATGCACCAACATTTCTAAAGTAGCATCTGCCACAGCCTGAAAAAACTGAACATACGTTTCTTTAGATGGTTCGCCCAGCTCCGGAAAAAAATGGTTGATTGTATAATCTACCAGCGTTCGCATAGTTTTAATGTCTTCCCGCGCAGCAAAAATTTGATAATTCCCAAAACGGAGAAAAGAGGGCGCAACGCGACAAACAATAGCACCTTTCTCATAAGCAGGATTACCATTATAAAGTACATCGCGTAGTACTTGGTCTCCAGATAATGCCAAGGACAAGGCTCGTGTTGTGGGAACACCCAAATGAAACATAGCCTCACTACACAAATATTCCCGAATGGATGAACGCAAAACCGCAAGTCCATCCGCTGTTCTAGAGTACGGCGTTTCACCGGCGCCTTTTAATTGTAGAGCCCAGTGTTTTCCGTTATGTTCTATTTCTGTAAGGTTAATGGCCCTGCCATCTCCCAATTGCCCAGCCCAATTACCAAATTGGTGTCCACCATAGCACATGGCATAAGGAGTGGTTCCTTCTAACACCTGATTACCTGTAAAGATTTTTAGAAATTCCTCGCTCTGAACGTCCTCTTCGGAAAGGCCTAATTCTTTTGCCATTTCCGGAGATATATGAATCATACTAGGGTTGGGGGTCTGCTTTGGTGCGGCATAGGAAAAACAAGCTTTTTCTACCTGCCTTCTACTATTCTCCAAAATTGGGTCCGCTGGTAATTCTTTATTAAAAGTCTCTTGTATATTGAATTTCATCTGTTTACCATTTTTCATTTTCTCCCCCTCAACAAACAGCTAAAAGGTCTACTTCTTAAATGTTGCCACCTTGTTACCCTGCCCTACCAAAACCAAATCCGTAGAGGACAGAAAAAGACCTGTTTCGACGACTCCAGGAATTTGAATAAGAAGCGTATTTAATTCTTTTAAATCATCCTTTTGAAAAATATCAACGTCAAGAATGTAATTGTTCTCATCCGTTTTATACACCTCATCGTTTTTCATTCGCAACTTAGGCTGCAAATCTAAATGTTCCAACTCCGCAATAATGGTCTGGGTTGCAAAAGGAATAGTTTCTATGGGAAGTTGAAATTTTCCTAAACGTTCTACTTCCTTACCCGAGTCTGCTATAATTATATTGAACCTTGAGTTATGTGCCAATATTTTCTCCCGAAGCAATGCTCCTCCTCCACCTTTTATTAACTGTAGCTGTGGGTCGAATTCATCCGCTCCATCAATGTTGATATCCATGGTTCCCGCCTCATCCAACGAAAGCAAGGAAATTCCTGCTTGTTTTGCCAGTCTGGCCGTAGCATCTGATGACGGTACACCCTTCATAATGAGTCCACCTGCTACTCTCTTCCCCAACTCTGCAATCATAAAAGCCGCGGTAGACCCAGAACCTAGACCAACTAGCATTCCATTCTTTACATATTCCGCAGACGCGATTGCCGCAATCCATTTTTCATTTTCAGCACTCATATATTAACTTTTATTAAAGTTCAATAATCGAAAAGATATTAAATTATTTACAGAAATAGGGTTCTTATTGGTCGTAATCCGAGCTGTTTTCTTTCCTCCTACGCTACAAAAATACAGTACCATTTGATAACCTCTCATAGATTTCAAAAATAGCTTCTAAAGGAAACCAAAAAAAATATAGATATTTGCGCCACCAAAAACTAAACATGAAAAACATAATTCTTTTAAGTGCTGTTTCTCTTCTGTTGTTTTCTTGTGGAGGAAACACCAAAAATACGATGACGGTTACCGGAAATGTAAAGGGACTCAAGAAAGGCACTCTTTACCTTCAACACGTACCTGATTCCGTTTTAACCACTATAGATTCTTTGCAAATAGAAGGCGATGGTAATTTTAGCTTTACTACAGAACTTGAAAGTCCAGAGATTTTCTACCTCTACTTAAATAAAAAAGATGCTAACGATGTAAACGATCGTATTACCTTTTTTGGTGAGCCCGGTACTGTGACCATCAATACATCTTGGAATACGTTTGATACGAATGCTAAAATAACAGGTTCTGAAAGTCAGGAAAGACTAGAGGAATATAGAAAAACAATGTCTCGGTTTAATATGAAAACCTTAGAAATTGTTCAAACGGCAAATGACCCAAATAACGTTCTGGATTCGTTACAATTAGATTCTGTTCAAAGGTTGAGTGATCGTAATATGCAAAGAGGTTATGCCTTTTCTTTAAACTACGCATTAAACCACAAGAACTCATATATAGCGCCTTATATAGCACTTAATGAAGTACCCGATGCAAATGTAAAATATCTGGATTCCATTTACAACGTACTCTCGCCAGAGGTATCCGAATCTAAATACGGAAAGCAACTAAAAACGTATTTAGAGAGTATTAAAAAGTAAAAAAGCCCGCAATTGCGGGCTTTTCATTTAGTTCTTAAAAGGCTTAATTTAATTTATTCACCTTTTCAACAAGACCTGTAGCCTTTGTTTCTAATTCTTGACGAACTGCTGTTAAGTGTTTCTTTCTATTTTCAACACCTCTTTGGTTCACTTTCTGAATTAAGTCATCAAAAGTCTCGATAGCTTCATCAATAACTTTAGCTCCTTCTTTAGACTCTTGGTCAGCATTAGCAGCTTCTACAATATATACTGCTTCAATGATGTCTCCTAAGACATTATTAATGTCCTTCTTTAATTCTTTTACACTTGCCATTATCAATAAATTTTATGCAAAAATAAGCTATTTATAATCAATTTGAACAGAAAATATCTGAAGCGAAACGCTAAAAGGACGTTAAATAGTCACCTCTAAAAGTTTTGCTCCTTCTGTTGTTATTTTTATAGTGTTAGATTGAGCAGGTAAAAGCGTAGTCTCTCCTTTTTGAATTACTACCGAACCGTTTTCATTTGCAATAGTGGCCGAACCACCCACACACATAAAAATAGTGAACGAATCACGTTCTGTAACATCTTGCGTTAAACCTGAGTTCAAGTCTAAAAAATCGGTTTTAAAATACGGACAATCTACCATATCGTTCACGGTATTCTTGTCGTTGCTATACTTCACCTTAAAATCGTCTTTCTTAGTGTAATCTATTGCATCTAAAGCTTGTTCTGTGTGCAACTCTCTAAGGTTTCCGTTTTTGTCTTTTCTGTTGAAATCAAAAACACGATAGGTAACATCCGATGTTTGTTGAATTTCCGCCAAAAGAACACCTGCACCTATGGCGTGAATTTTCCCGGTATTAATAAAAAAGGTATCCCCTTCTTTCACTTTCTCGTAGTTTAAAAGGTCTAGAAGCGTATCATTCTCCATACTTTCGGCATACTCTTCTTTACTTACGTCTTTATTGAAACCAACTATTAAGCTAGCATCATCATCCGCATCCATAACATACCACATTTCTGTTTTTCCGAAAGAATTATGGCGTTTTTTAGCCAATTCATCATTAGGATGCAACTGGATAGATAAGTCTTGTTTAGCGTCAATAAATTTGATGAGAATAGGAAAGTCTGTTCCAAATCTTTCATAAACACTTTTACCCAATACAGTTTCTGGGTCTTTTTCTATAAGTTCCTGCAATGAAGCACCGGCAAGGTCTCCATTAGCAACTACGGAAATATCTCCTGGAACGGTAGAAAGCTCCCAACTTTCACCTGTAATATCGTTTTCAATTGGTTTACCCAAAACATCTTTGAGTTTGGTTCCGCCCCAAAGGCGCTCTTTTAAAATAGGATTAAATTTTAAGGGATGCATAGCGTTTGTTTATAGTTATTTATTTTTCGGTTTAACCGGAATAGGTAACAAAATTTCGGGGGGTTTCATAAAGTACAACCTCAAGCTCATGATCTTCATTAATATGAGGTCTCAATTTATTCCAAATTACTATAGATATGTTCTCTGCGGTTGGGTTAACATCTTTAAATTCTGGAACTTCAACATTTAAGTTTTTGTGATCTAAGGCGTCTTCTACTTTTTCTTCTATTAGGTCTTTTAAAACCTTCATGTCCATTACAAAACCAGTCTCTGGGTCTATTTTACCCGTAACACTCACTACTAACTCATAGTTGTGACCGTGATAATTAGGATTGTTACACTTGCCAAAAACCTGAGAATTCTTAGCATCGCTCCACTCTTTACGATTTAAACGGTGAGCGGCATTAAAATGGGCCTTTCTACTAACCTTTACTTTCATCTTTTGTTGAATTTTGACCTATGTGATCATAAAACTTTTCAAAAATAATCTTGAACCAAGCCGTATAGGTATCCGGATTCTTGGCGATGTCTTTTTTAACATCCTCAGGTTTCATCCATTTCCAATCTGCTACCTCATCTGGGTTTATTTGGGGTTCACCAATATAACTGCCCATCATTACATGATCAAATTCATGTTCCGTAAGACCATTATCAAAAGGGGCTTTATAAATAAATGAGAAAAGTTCTTTGAGTTCCGTTACAAAACCCATCTCTTCTTGCAACCTTCTTTTACCTGCTTCTATATTACTTTCGCCTTCACGTTGGTGACTACAACAGGTGTTGGTCCATAGTTGGGGAGAATGATATTTATGGGACGCTCTCTGCTGCAACATGGTCTCGCCCTTATCATTCATTACAAAAACGGAAAATGCCCTATGGAGCACAGCTTTCTCATGTGCTTCCATTTTTGGCATTGTACCTATTTGATTATTTTCTTGGTCTACCAAGATTACTTGTTCTTCTTTCAATACTACTATTTTTCTTTAGGGGAATTAAAGACTTGCTTCAATAGCAAAAATAACATCTTTAAACTAGTATATTGTGAACAGGGTGATAAATTATGGAAAGTTGTTTTATTGCGACAACAATTGCTTCTTTAGAATCGGTTCTAAAAGAATCGAGGAGATTTTAAGTTGCCTTTGGTGCTAATGAAATCATACCTTAAGATAGCCTCAAAAGACCCTGAATTGTAAACTGCTTTTCCTAATTCAGTAACTTCACGATCATATGCAAGACCGATTAAGAATTTTTTGGATATATTGAAACCTACCATACCACTTACCGCGGCATCCCAACGATATGCAGCCCCAAGAATAAACTTTTCACTAAACATAAAATTTGCCGAAATATCTACCTGTAGTGGCGCACCCGTTACCAATTTAGTAAGCAATGTGG